>JBFXKJ010000015.1:0-32852 GCA_050173895.1 Mangrovibacterium sp.
GATTCTCACAGGACGAAACGAAGAAGTGCTCCGCGACGAAAACTATAAACAGAATGTAGAGGCCAAAATCCCGCTTGGCTTCATCGGTGAACCTGCCGATTGTGCGGCAACAGCGCTGCTGCTCTGTTCCGACGCAGGACGTTACATCACCGGTCAGGATCTTTTTGTGGACGGAGGAATGGGACTGAATTTTTAAGACAGCAGTATAAAAAGAAGAGATTATGAGCACGGATCAATATAAAAAAGAGATCGGGATGATGAACCTGGAAAAACTGATCGCCGAAAGAGAAGGCGTATCAACCCAATCCTTCCCTATCCCCGGCAAAGAATTATTAAGCCGGTATGAACAGCTTTACACCGGAGCGGTGAACGATGTGTTGCGGGAACTTTGCCTGCTGGAACAGGCATTGCCAAAACGCATCGTCCCGTTGCGGGAATACCGCTCGGTGGCAGGTTTTGCGTTTACAGTTAAAAGTGCCCCAAATGTGAAAATCCAGGGCGAAATGGAATTCCGCGTCCAGATGCTCGACGACATGCACGAGGACGATTTTGTGATCTGGGACACCAGCCGTGATGAAAAAGCTACCCTCTGGGGAGGCGTAATGACCGCCACCGCCAGGGGTAAAAAACTCAAAGCGGCCTGTATAGACGGCGGGATCAGGGATACGCACCAGATCCTGGAAGCTGATTTCCCGGTGTTCTATGAATACCGCATCTCGAACGGAAGCCTGGGCCGTTGCCTGATCACGCATTACCAGATCCCCGTAAAAATTGGCGACGTGACCATCAAACCCGGTGACGTGGTGCTCGGCGACATCGACGGCGTACTCATCGTTCCCCGTGCAATCGCCTATGATGTGCTGATCCGCGCAGAAGAAATCAAAGAAAACGAAAAGAAAATCTTCGGCTGGGTTCATGAGGGGCAATCTGTTCACGATATCACAAAAAAAGGAGGATATTTTTAGCCGGCGAGGACAGCCGGCTCCGGCGTCCCTTCATTGAAGGCATCGCTGCAATGTCACCACCCCATCGTATCTAAAGCTGTGTTCAGTTTTCACGCGGCTTCGTTTTTGAACGGGACAGTTATAATACGCCGCCCGGTCCAGGACTGTACGCAGCGTCTGCCGGCCGGCGTCCTTCCTGATGATTTGCGGGTTGAAGATCGGGCGGACCTGGATTGCTTAAACAGCCTGTGGCATAGCGCTTGCATTTCCCTCTTATAAATTATTGCAGGAGGTATAAATGAAACGCTCTGTCATTATGATCTGTCTGCCGGCCTTTCTTATTTTGCTGTTCCAGGCCTGCGGAACCCCAAACCAAGCCGGTGAAAAAACATTTTCCCTGAAGAATATCTTCAGGCTTTCGGACGGAACGGACGATCTGCAGGTCAGCGGATTTATTGATTCCACTACCCTGGCACCCGATGTCCTGCGGTTTTACCGGCAACGCACCTACGCAACAGCCTGGGTCGAAAGAAGAAAGATCGGTAAAAACGGAGAAGAACTGCTCAAAGCGTTAAATCGTTGCGGAGAAGAAGGTCTTAATGAATCATTTTATAATGTGCCCGAAATAGACTCGCTCCGGTCAATCCTGCAGGAATCATCAGTCCCGCGCGATTCACTTCCTTCTCTCCTTGCGCAACTCGATGTCCTGATGACTTCCGCTTTTCTGAACTATGCTTCAGACTTGCTGAAAGGCAGGATCGATCCTGAGGAATTACACGTGATCTGGGAAGTTTATCCACAGAAAACCGATCTGGCACAATACCTGGAAGAGGCACTTCAGAATAAAAATATCAGCGAATCACTTGTCCGGCTGCGCCCGGCATACGAGCAGTATGAGCTCCTGAAAAAGGCTTTTTTGAAGTTGGAAGCGGATCAGGCCAAAGGAGGATGGCCTTTGCCCGGAGATTTTCCGCCGTTGAAGGAAAACGACTCCGGCACGAATGTCGTCAAACTGAAACGATATTTGCTTGCCACCGGCGACTTGCGTAACGACGATTCTGTCTATATCAATTCCCCCCGTTTTGACCGTCAGCTGACACAAGCAGTCAGGGTGTTCCAGCAAAGGCACGGCTTAAAGGCCGACGGCGTTGCTGCAAACGACACCCGCGACAAGATGAATATTCCCCTCCAGGAGCGGATTGACCAGGTCAGGATCAATCTGGACCGGATCCGGTGGCTGCCGGAAAATTTCGGTGAGAAATACATCATCATCAATGTCCCCGCTTTCAGCTTTCACTATTTTGAAAGTGGCAAACCGGTGCTGAACATGGACGTCGTGGTAGGGAAAAATGAGAATTACACCCCCATTCTGAACGATACCCTGTATTCGGTCATTTTCAATCCTTCCTGGAATGTGCCGGCCAGCATTGCCACCAGAGAGATGCTGCCAAAGATTCAGAAAGACCCCGGCTATCTGGGAAAGAACAACTATGTGCTGTTGAAAGGCTCCTATGTGAGCAAAGACACGGTAAATCCCGAAGACGTGGACTGGAAGGAAGTCACAAAAGAACACTTCCCCTACTTCATCGTTCAGGAACCCGGCAAAGCCAACCCCCTTGGTAAACTCGAGTTTATGATGCTCAACCAATACAACATTTATCTGCATGATACTCCTTCGGATCATCTTTTTGATGAAAGCCAGCGCGATTTCAGCCATGGCTGCATCCGTCTGGAAAAACCCGCGGAACTGGCCGGGCTCCTTTTCAAAAATCAGCTCCCGGAAGACAGCATTCGCAAAATGCTTTCAGGGAAAGAGAAAAGAAGAATCGTTCTCAGGGATAAGATAGCCGTTCATTTAATCTACCAGACAGCCTGGCTTGGAAAAGACGGGAAAATCCAATTCCGTGATGATATTTATGATTTTGATAAATTATCCCTACCTTTGTTCCGCGATTTAGTAAAACAGACAGTGGCAGAAAGATAAGTGTGTATGATAAAGAAGAGCGTTTTAACCCTGTTTGCTTTGGTTGTTTTTTGGATAACTGAAGTCAATTTCAATACCAGCAGCGGGTCCGTGCGGCACGCGGAACCCGACAACGTACAGGTACCGGTCAACTCCCTTTACCGGGAGCTGAAAGCAAATACCAAAAGCCTTCCGGCTGAAGAGGTCTTTGCAATCGCCCTCCAGGGCTTTACCAACCTGAAAGCGATTTCGAACACGGTAAAAAAGCAAATCCTGACGGTCATTGATTTCAGCCTTCCGTCTACCAAAAAGCGGCTCTGGGTGATTGATCTGAAAAACAGAAAGGTTTTGTTTCACGATCTGGTCGCCCATGGTAAAAATTCGGGAAGTTTATACGCGCGGAAATTCTCCAATACCCAAAGTACATACATGAGTTCCCTTGGCTTTTATCTGACCGGCAACACCTATCAGGGAAAACACGGGCTCTCTTTGGTCCTCAACGGAATGGACAAGGATTTCAATGATAAAGCCCGGGAACGGGCAATCGTGATGCATGGCGCCGACTATGTGGGCAACGACTTCATCCGGAAATACGGCCGGCTGGGAAGAAGCTTCGGCTGTCCGGCCCTGTCGACCACGATCAGCAGGCAGGTCATCGAAACGATCCGCGACGGCAGTTGTCTTTTTATCTACTATCCTGACAAAGAATTTCTGGCAAAATCGCAGGTCCTGAACCGGACCCGGCAGTTGTTCTCCGGTCTGCAGCGGCGCCCGACCGGACACTGAAACCCGTCCGGATAGTAAAAGCTGCGACAATGGCTAAAGAAAGCTCCTCGTTCGTCGTATGATCTTCATGAGAAATTTGGCACGGGAGTCATTTTCTTTGCCGGCCGTCCCCCTTTCCTCTTCTGCCAGTCAAAATCAATGTTCTCAAGCAGTCGTTTCCTCTCGGGATCCAGCTTGTCCTGGTCTGAACGCATGCGGGAAACCCACTTCCCAAGTTTCTTATCTCTCTCCCATTTTGTCGGAACGCGGGTGTCCCCGTATTTCTCCTTGAATTTAATCAGCAACTGAAACATACTGGTCCAGGGAACGGGATTTTTACGGATGATATTCCATCGAAAACCCGCTCTATTCAACAGATCCGTCTGTTCTTCAGTTAATTCGTACACTTTACGGCGTGTTCTGGAAACCCACTGTCCTAACCGCCGGTTTTCGTTCCAATAATAAGGAACCCGGGTATGGCCGTATTTTTCCTTAAATAAGATAAGCTGATCATACATCTTCATCCAGTATGATTCGTGGATATTCCAGGCAAAGCCTATCTGCTCCAGCTTTTTGATTTTCCAGGCCGCGAGCTTGCCGGTTTGTTTTTCTCTCCTTTGAATGCATGTCCAACGTTCCAAAGGCCAATCAATACGCACGGAAACCTGAATGTCACCGTATTGCTTTTTGTACGCTTTCAGCCGCTGGAAATTTCTGTTCCACTGCTCATCATATTTCCTGAGTTGGAGCTTCCAGGCCTCTTTATTCCAGACAAATCCCATTTCTTCCAGCTTCTTCTTTTTCACTGGGTCGAGTTTGCCTTTTTTTGCCAGCGTTCTTTGCGTGCTCACCCAGGTGCCCAATGAAGGATTTTCCCTCCAGTTCACCGGCACCTGACAATCACCGTACTGCTTTTTATATTGCTCAAGCTGAGCGAATTTTTCCTGCCAGAATTCTTCCAGTAACACGGTGCAGTCCCAAATAAAGCCGATTTCGGTCAGTTTTTGTTCCCTGCCGGCGGGTAACCTGCCGTTTGTTTTTAAAGTTCGCTGACGATCCACCCATCCTGCCAGGTGTTGATCAGGATAGGTCAGAGGAACCTTACAATGACCGTATTTATCCTTAAACGCTATAAGCTTATCAAATTTATCTTCCCACTGGCTTTTATACACCTCCCTGAAATCCCATACAAACCCCATCGCATCCAGTTTCTCTTTGCGGTTTTTCTTCATATTCCCTTCTGCAACCCTGCGTCGCTGAACAGACACCCAGGAACTCAGCTGTTTATTTATCTTCCATTTTTGCGGTACATTGCAATGACCGTGCTCCTCATAAAAGTCTTTCAGTTGAATATACATTTCATGCCATCTCCAGTCACGGACATCGTTAAATTCCCAATGCACACCAAGGGAGTCAAGCTTTGCTGTCTGCTCCGCGGTCAGGGCGTTCTTATTCCTGACCTGAGTGATCAGCCATTCATGAAGGGAGGCATACTGACGGTCCGTGGCAGGCACATGCGCATGTCCGAATTTTGAGAAGAATCGCTCCAGGGCATCGAACTGTTCATACCAATAATAAATCCGGCCGATTGAAAAATCAAAACCTATCGCTTTCAGTCTATCCCTGAATTCCTTTGGTAACTGATGTTTTGCTCTTTTCTGGATCAGCACCCACTTCGCCAATTCCCTGTCTTCCTTGCCATCGGGCAGAACGTTGCAATGGCCATGCACCTCCTGAAAACGGATTAATTTATCATAAAAATGATGCCATTGAACTATTGCTTCTTTTGATAAAACCATAATTTCCAGTAACTGTTTTCTTCCTTGTTATTCATGCGAATAATTAGCCAAAATTATCAAATAAACATAAATGCAATTTACATTTTCATTTTTTTAACAGATAGTAACAGAATTTTATAGCAATATTGGCACCCCAGGTTTTACTTTAAAGTGATTCTTTTTAAACAAATCCGGTATAGAATTGCGAGATATCTGCTTTTTTTTAAACTTTGAAAAGCACCCGACTCTGATTGGACAATGAAGATCTTAAAACAAGTGATATGTCTTCTTTTTAACGGGCTTGTCTTTGCAGCCTGTTCATCAACCGCTGACAGACCTCCGGTGGTAAAAAACTTTGACGTGGGAAAATACCTGGGCAAGTGGTACGAAGTGGCCCGGTTTGACTTCTACTTCGAAAAAAACATGGATCATACAACGGCGCAGTATTCGCTCAATGAAGACGGAACAGTCCGGGTGGTCAACCGGGGCTATAATTACGCAAAAATGAAGTGGAAAGAAGCGGTCGGGAAGGCAAAGTTTGCAGGTGACCGCACCGAAGCAGATTTAAAAGTATCCTTCTTTGGCCCGTTTTACGGCGCCTACAGAGTCATCGCGCTTGATCCGGCCTACCAGTATGCGTTGGTGGCAGGCAAGAACAAAGAGTACCTGTGGATCCTGTCCCGTCAAACGACCATCCCCCTGGAAATCAAAGCCTCGTACCTGAAAATTGCGGAGGATGCCGGTTTTGACACCTCAAAACTGATCTGGGTAAACCATCACCCTCCAACCGAATAAAAACATGCTTGGATACGAACGAAATCATCCGGCATTTACAGCTGCTTCCGCACCCGGAAGGGGGCTACTTCAGGGAAACCTACCGCTCGGCAGAGATGCTCACCAATTCAGCGGGTAAAACAAGAAACGTCTCCACAGCCATCCGCACTGCGGACAATCCTCCCCAGTCTGTGGAACGATCTGCCACTCACTCTTTTGCGGAGGCCTCATTTACAATTAATTAAGATCTTCCGGCAAGCCTGGTATGATATTTCGCCTGTTACAGGATGAATACTAAAGTGAACCAGTATGCCAAGAGCCATTTGGAAGGGCGGGATCAGTTTCGGCCTTGTTTACATTCCGGTTAAGCTTTACAGCGGGGCTGAACGTCACGACATTGATCTGAATATGATCAGAAAAGGCGATCAGTGCCCGATTAAATACCTGCGGGTATGCCAAAACGACGGGAAGGAGGTTCCCTGGAACGATATTATCAAAGGGCTTAAAGTTGATGATTACTATGTGACGCTCACAAACGAAGATTTTGAAAAGGCCCGCAAGGAAAAAAGCGATAGCATTGTGATCGAAGAGTTCGTGAAAGCCGGCGAGATTAATCCAAGATATTTCGAAAAGCCCTATCTGCTGGAGCCGGACAAAGGAGCAGGGAAGACGTATAATCTGCTGAGACAGGCCATTTACATCTCCAAAATGGCCGGCCTGTCCAAATTCGTCCTGCGCAACCGCGAACACCTTGCTCTTTTGATGGCTGATGAAAATGTGCTATACCTGAACCAGATGAGGTTTGATGACGAGCTCCGCAAGCCGGTAGACCTGAATATACCGGATGCCAAACCTTCAAAAGCTGAACTTGAAATGGCTATGCAACTGATCAAAGGCATGAGCCACCCTTTTAAACCCGGAAAATACAAAGATACCTACGAAGAAACGCTGAAAAAGACAATCGAAATAAAAACCCGGAAGAAACAGGTTGCCGGGCCGAAAAAGGAGCCTAAGAAAGCCGTGGTGGAAGATCTGATGGCCCAGTTGAAGAAAAGCCTGGAAATGGTGAACTGACAAGGGATCATTCTCCACAAAAACTGATAAACAGCAGGAATGGCCGGACTCGATAAATATAATGAAAAAAGGAATTTCGGAGAAACGCCCGAACCGGAGGGGCGGCCGGTCGAGTCGACCGAAAAAAACCGCTTTGTGATCCAAAAACACATGGCCCGGCGGGAGCATTACGACTTCCGCCTCCAGGTGGACGATGTCCTCATTAGCTGGGCCATACCCAAAAAACCCGTCGAAGACCCCTCCGTGAAACGGCTGGCAATGAAAGTCGAAGATCATCCTTTAAGCTACATTCATTTCGAAGGCAACATCCCCGCCGGGAATTACGGCGCCGGGACGGTGATGGTCTGGGATATCGGTTATTACTACCTGGATGAGGAAAAAATCTTCCCGGATAAGCACGAAATGATGAAGAAACTGGGCAAAGGCTCATTCAAATTATATTTACAGGGGACTAAACTCAGGGGATTCTTCAACCTGGTCCGTTCGTCAAAGAGCGAAGAAGACGAATGGTTCTTCATGAAAGCGGGAACAAGCGATGAGGCGGCCGGCGATGAAGACAGGAGTGCGCTTTCCGGACGGAGCATGGATGAAATTGCTGCTTCTCCCGTAATCTGGGAGTCAAACAGGCAAACTGCTGCACAGCCCCGGAGAACTCCCGATGCGGGTCAGGAAGCTCCGGAAGAGGCCTTCCCCGGCTTCGTTGAACCGATGCTGGCCTCGCTGACCGATCAGGCATTCACAAAAGATGACTGGATCTATGAGCTCAAGCTCGATGGTTACCGTATCCTTGCCGGCAGAGAAAAAAAGAAGGCCGTTATTTATTCGCGCAGGGGGAATGACTATTCCGGCAAATACAGGCTGATAGCCGATGAAGTAGCTTCTATCAATGCCCGTTTTCTCATCGACGGAGAGGTTTGCTACATCGACTCCGGACAAAAAGCGGATTTCCAGAAGCTTCAGCATAATCAGGATGAGCAGGAGAAGCTTCATTACTATGTTTTCGACATCCTCTGGCTCAACGGCCATGATCTGAAGTCCTTACCTCTGCTTGAGCGGAAGAAACTGTTACAGGTATTGCTGGCCCATCCCCCGCCGCATATCCATTACCTGGAACACCGGGAAAAGGAAGGAGAAGCCTTTTTTCACGAAATTGAAGAAAAAGGACTGGAGGGAATCATTGCAAAAAAGGCAGATGGGAGATATAATCCCGGTGAACGGACGAAAGAATGGCTGAAAGTCAAAACAGGATTGCGTCAGGAAATGGTGATCTGCGGATACACGACCTCAGACAAGGCAGGCAGGGCTTTTAAATCGCTTCTTTGCGCAGTGGATGAAAACAGATCATTCATGTATACCGGAAAAGTCGGTACCGGATTCAGTGAAAAGCTGATGAAAGAAATATTCGGGAAGATAAAACCGCTGGAGGTCAAAAAGCCGCCGGTTAAAAATCCACCCCGTGAACGAAATATCCATTGGGTAAAGCCGGAAGTTATTTGTGAGGTTAAGTTTACCGAATGGACACAGGACCGGGTGATGCGGCATCCGCGTTTTATCGGGCTCCGGTCGGATAAAGACGCAAGCCAGGTCCGGGTCGAGGAGCCCGTTCCTGTTGAAGCAGTTCTTCAGGAGGCCGTCGCCCCTGCCGCCGGATCAGCGGAGGAAAAGAAAAATTCTTCCACACGGTCTGCAAAACAGACGCCAAAGAGAAAACCGGCCCAAAAGACCTCAACTGCAAACGAAACCCCGTCACACGGATCAAAGACACAGGAAGAACCAAGAGTTAAACTGACCCATCTTAATAAGCTTTACTGGAAGGAGGAAAAGATCACAAAGAAGGATGTCATTGACTATTACAGGGATCTTTCAGAGCTTATCCTCCCCTATTTGAAAGGCCGTCCCCAGTCATTGTACAGAACTCCCGACGGAGCCGGAGGCAAAGGATTCTTCCAGAAGAACATGAAGGAGATCGCACCCGATTGGGCAGAAACCATTGAACTGGACAGCAGCAAGGGTGAAATCATCGAATACCTGCTATGCCAGGATACCGACACGCTGCTGTATATGGCCAATCTGGGATGCATTGAGATCAATCCATGGAGCTCTTCCCTGCCAAACCTTGACAATCCCGATTATATGATCTTTGACCTGGATCCGGTTGACGTCGGATTCAGCAAAGTGGTGGAACTTGCCCTCAAATTCAGGAAACTTTTCGATCAGCTTGGGCTACCTGCTTTTTGCAAAACATCGGGGTCGAGGGGGATGCATATCTATGTTCCGGTGCAGCAACGCTACAGCTACGCCCAGGTTCAATCGTTTGTAAAAGCCATTGAATCGCACATCCATCTGCAAAATCCGGAACTGACCAGCTTTGAACGTTCACCGTCTGAACGGAAAGGCAAAGTCTACTTTGATTATCTGCAAAATGCCAAAGGAAAGACCATGGCGGCCGTATACAGTCTCCGCCCACGCCCCGGGGCACCGGTTTCCGCTCCTCTCCGCTGGGAGGAACTGACGCCGAAACTGAGTCCGCAGCAGTTCACATTGCGCAATATGCGCAGACGACTGGAAAAAGAAGGCGACTTGTGGGGCGACTTGCTTAAGCAACGGGTGGATATCGGAAAAGCACTTTCTAAAATCCAGGAATCGTGAAACGCACAGGATTGTGCCAAACACAAACAGATATGAAACGAGCCATGGAAGCCGCGGCATCCGCCCGAGCTGATGTTTATTGGCGAGTTCCATACGTCGATGTTCTTTAGAAAAGTGACGAAGTTTAGTACGCACATTATGCACGGTTAATTTGAAACGATAAACATATGAAACGAGAGGAAATCATTCAGATACAGCATCACCGGCCCTATCCGTTGCCGAAAGGCGACTGGGTCATGCAGCAGACCTGGAAAGATCTGCTTTTCCTTCATTACCGTGTTCCGGTTGACAGGCTGCGCCTCCTTATCCCGGCAGAACTGGAAATAGATACTTTTGAAGGGGACGCCTGGCTTGGTATCACTCCATTCAAAATGAGGAATCTGAAACTCCGTTCAATCCCCTCTTTACCCACTGCAACCGATTTTCTGGAACTGAACATGAGAACCTATGTGAAACTTAACGGGAAAAGCGGCATCTGGTTCTTCAGTCTCGACTGTTCAAGTCTGCTGGCAGTGGTCGGTGCACGGCTGGGTGCATGTCTGCCCTATTACTTCTCTGACATGACAGTCGAAAACAGGGGAGGCATATTCCATTATTTTTCACGAAGAAACGGAGGTCATGATGAACCTGTCTGTTTCGAATTGATTTACCGTCCGGCATCCGGACCCTTTGAAAGCATCAACGGATCGCTCGAGGAATGGCTCACCGAACGCTATTGCCTCTTCCAGGAGACAAAGAAAGGAAGAATGCTGGAAATTGATATTCATCACCTGAAATGGCCCTTGCAACTGGCGCAGGCTGAGGTCGTCATGAATATGCTTGGCGAGCCTTTTGGATTTGAGCTGGAAGGACAGCAACCCCTCGCCCATTTTTCAAAACGTCAGAAAGTGCTCTTTTGGCCGCCACAGCCTGCCTGAACGCCGGGGAAATGAAAAAAGAAAAGGGAGAAACGTTTCCATTTATCCCTTTCCGGTAAAATAGCCTGTCTGCAGGTGTTGAAATGGGAATCGTTGAAGTAAGGACCAGACGGCTATCTTGCGAAATGTCAAAGCATTCCATATTAAAAATCGCTGCCGAAAAAAATAGCTTTCGCTTTTCTGCCAACAGCATTACAAAGGTGATGCAGTCCCCATCAAAAAGGTTGCGTCCCAAAAAAAAAATTTCTCAGCCGGAAAATACGGTCAGATTCGTTGCACCGGCAGAAGCATTTTATGAATGAACACAGCTATTCACTCATTTCCGGTTGGTGAAATCATTGGCTTTCCTTTCTATTTCGGCATTAATTTTTTGAATCAGGTCGTCAACCTCAAAACCACCCCGCTTGCTGATCATGTCGAGCGAAGCTATGTTTCCCATGACATTAAAAACGACGGGATTATTGAGCTGGCTAAACTTCGGGCTAAGAGAGATCAGGTATTCCTTCAGGAAAGGATACCGCCTGATCAGAGGGCCCACAACCGTACCGGGCGTTATTGTAAAGTCGCCGCCGCTTTCCGCCCCGGATTCAACCGCATCTGACTTCGTTGCCGCCGCCTCAGTCTCCTTTTCAGGGTCTGCTGACTTTATTTCAGCAGGCTTATTCTCCCAGGTAAGTAACCTCCGGCTTCCTGTCAGGCTGCGGATGTGCGTCACATCCTGCATCATCTCGAGCACCCCTCTGAAATTTCCCTGATCATCCCGCACGGCATTGTACACGATATAAATGAACTTGTCACCCTTATCGAGCCAGAATTCAGCCTCCTCCTGTTCGCCGTCCCGAAAGGCCCGGATAATCTCTTCCACCATATAGACGCTCTCGCGGGGATGACAGTTTTGTACCAGACGTCCGATCACTCCCTTGCTGCGGGGAAAAACCCGGTGTTTGGTGTCCGTATAAAATTTGACGATATCGTTTTCATCCACATAGGAAAGGTCGACCTTCTGATGCTTAAAGATCAGGTTAATCTGTTCGAGTGTCAGCTTTCCGGTGGCCACATCCAAAACCGCATTTTCGGTTGCCCCGCCACCAAGGCCGTGTTTTTCCATAACCCGCCGCAGATCATCGATAAGGCTGTCACCTTCCGCTGCGCCTGTTTGCGGTCCGGATGTCCGGATTTTTCCCCTGAATAACGGTGGTTTACCGATCAGGCAATAGCCAATCTCATCATCACCTGAGCGCATCGCAACAAATTCATCTTCGGTCAGCAGCTTCAGTGTAGTCGGATACAGAATATCCCGTTCTTTTTTCAGGATATCACGGACCAGATAATATACATTTGGCTGTGCCTGAATAAAAGGGATATCCTGATCTGAGACGAGCAGATCCCAGGCCGATTTGATCGCGTCGCGGACACCGTTGTCAAAAGTCCACATCACTTTCGACGGCCGGTCAAATCCTTTCTTTTCCAGTGCCGAAAAAAGCTGATGCTGTTTCCTGCTAAAATGCGTGTTGATCTGCCCAAGCTGTTCATACAGTTCCAGCCATTCATTTTTTATGAAGCGGTCTTTCAGCTTCCTCTCCATTTTAAGCAGCAGTTTCTCCAGGGCTGCGGCTTCATCCGCGTAGGTCCGGATGGGATGCCCTTCAGGCAGATCCAGCCGCCGTTCAACCAAAACGTCCTGGAAAACATCCAGAATGTCATCCATTCCCTCAGCCATGATCTCGTCTGTAATGCCAAATTCCAAAAGATGCTGCTCTCCATAGGCAAACTCCTCAGGAGTGATATGATCGAAGGTCTCGTTAACCAGCTTTCTCGCTTCAGCAGGCGTGATTTCCTTCCTGAAAACCCTGAATTTTATATCCAGCATCTTTTGCACGCGTTCATTGTCGATGTTCAGATATTTCTTCATTTCAATATCTCCCATCCCCTTTTTTTCGTTTGCTCCCTCCATAATTTTTACTCCTGAAATTTTATCACTTCGACCGGGCAACTATCAGCGGCTTCCCTTATTCCCGCTTCATTCGCCTCCAAATCGGCATCTTCTTTCACAATTGCCTGATCGGGCATTTCAAACACATCAGGGCAAATGCTCTCACACAAGCCACAAGAGATGCATCCCTCTTCGATCCATGCTTTTTTTATTGCCATATTCCTGTTTTTTTTTACTCCCCTGTGTAAACTAAAATAGAACAGCTATAAAAACGGAACAGAAAAAGATTTGTTTATAAAAGGATGCGAATGTCCTTAATTTTTTATTCACCACTGAAACAAAACACCCTGCTTAGGCAAAACCGTATCTAATAATTTGTTGTTCATGTAACAGATACATTCAACCTTCACACTTAAAATTAAACGTCATGCTTGAAGTAAATACAGCAATTCAGATTCTGAAACCTGCGGACGAGGTATTTGAAGCGATCGTTGATCCGGTAAAAATGTCCAACTATTTCATCGCCACCGGCAGCGGCAGGATGGACGAAGGAAATGAGCTGATCTGGCGTTTCCCGGAGTATGATATGGACGTACCGGTTCAGACGGGGCGGATTGAAAAAAACAGATTCATTTCATTTTACTGGGATTTTGCTGAAAACAGGCACATCGTGGAGATCAGCCTCACCCCCAGGGGAGAAACCGGCATAACGGTCGTCAGGGTTACGGAGAAAAGTACAGCCAGCCAGGATCCTGAATTGGAATGGCTGAAAGGGAATACGGAAGGATGGGCGAATTTTCTGGCCTGTCTGAAGGCTTACCTGGAATACGGGATTAATCTTCGGAAAGGGGCCTTTGATTTCAGGAACGATGAGTTTGTCTATGTATAGACGAACAAATCATGCTGCCATCCCTGTTTCGGAAGTATTGACTGTCTAAACCCGGATTTTTAAACCAGTTCAAGGATGGCGATTTCCGGCAGTATTCCAAGCCGGCCCTGGTAGCCGATAAAGCCATAGCCTCTGTTTACATACAGATATTGTTCTCCCTGTTTATATACGCCCGCCCATTGTTTGTACATATACTGCACCGGGCTCCATCTGAGGCCAGGCACTTCAATGCCGAACTGCATTCCGTGAGTATGTCCGCTCAGGGTCAGGGCGACATCGGGATGGCGGGGCCGAACTTCCGCATCCCAGTGTGAAGGATCGTGGCTCATCAATATTTTGAAGAGCCCGGATTCCAGTCCGCTCAAGGCCTTCTCTAAATTGCCGTATTTTGTGAATCCCCTTGCACCCCAGTTTTCAACGCCGGCAAGGGCAATCCTGTCTCCGTTCCGGTCCAGGATCACATGCTCGTTCAGCAGCAGCTTCCAGCCCATCCCGGCATGATGTTGCTTCAGCAACTCAAGATTATTCCGCTTTGCTCCGGAAGTCGGCCACTGCACATAGTCACCGTAGTCGTGATTACCCAGGACGGAATAAACACCCAGAGGTGCCTTCAATCGGCTGAAGATCTCCATATAGGGTTCGATTTCTGTGGCCAGGTTATTGACCAGATCACCGGTGAAAAGGATCAGGTCGGGCTTTTCAGCCATGATCGCTTCGACTCCGTCAAGGACAGCCTCCCTGTTGTCGAAACTCCCGGAGTGAATATCGGAGATCTGTGCGATTTTCAATCCCCTGAAGGCCCGGGGAAGATTCCTGAAATTTAATTGCTCCCGCCTTACTTTATACCTGTACCGGTTGGTTACTCCGTACGCCAATCCGGAAGCCAGCATTCCCCCTAGAAAAAGCGCCGTGTGCGAAATAAAACGGGATCTGCTGATTACCGGCAATCCGGAAGTGCCGTCCTGGCCTCTTCCTCCCAAAGAAAGCACATAATCGACCATCCATTTGAGGCCCAAAAACAGATCCCCGGCAAACATCACCGTGGTTACTAAAACCTTGGCAAGGAAAAACCCAATGAAAAAATTAACCGCCAGTTTCACGAAATCGGATGGCCACGAACCGGTTCTCCAGTAAAAAAACGAAAAAAGGCTAACAAAAATGCCGAGCGTAAGGAGAGCATAACCACCGTACAGGATGAACTGCAGCCCCTGAGTGAGATGCCGGACCGAGGTCCTGAGCGCGATAAACGTATAATATTCGATCACCAGAAAAAATATCGTCGTGAAAATAAATGACCTCATCTGTTTTCAATTTAATTTTAGCATGCAGGAACTCTTCAATCATCCCCTGCAATCAATACCTGTGCCTTATCGGGCAGGCAAATTTGCGGATTTCCTGCCTAATGCCAACGATTTTCCGCCGAGGCTTGTTTGCGCGGAGGCGAATGGTCGGAATTATCCGGTGGATAACGGCCGGCATATAGCCGCTAAAAACAGGGAAAGACTCAATTTGTTTAGGAACAAGATTATTCCGTATCCAGGTCATCTGCTCAGAAGCTTATCTATTCTCCAGTTTAAACCGTTCCAGCATGTGGTACTCCGGACCGGAGGGTTTCAGGATACTTTCATAAAGAATTACCTCTGTGACAGGTATTTGCTGAATACATTTTTGGGGGAACTGCTTCAGCAGTCCATCAAACGCCTCGCTGTCACGGATCGATTTGATTCTGCCTAAGGTCAGGTGAGGCTTGAATTTCTTTTCCTCCCGGCTGATACCCTGATGTTCCATCTGATCTTCCAGATCTTTTTGCAAAGCCATTAAGGCATCGGCTTTCTCCAACCGAAGCAAGATCACGGTTGGTTGCTGATGCTTATGAAAATATCCCGGACTACAGAGATCGAAGGAGAAATCGCGGTGCTGCCGGCAACAGCTTTTCACAGCCGCCGAAATGACTTTGACCTGATCTTCGGAAGTATCCCCAAAAAAACGCAGCGTGATGTGCAACTGGTCCTCGTCTACCCATTTAATCTGTTCGCCGGCCAGTTCATCCCGAAGCAGATCAAATAAGTCAAGCGTCTCCGGCTCCGGATTAATCTTTACTGCCAAAAATATGCGCTTGTTCATGACTTGAGTTTTTCAGAATTAACTGTTGCTTTTAAAGTATCTTCTGAACAGCACTTTCCTGAGATCCCGGAAAATGATTTCGTGTGCAATCACCTCCACCTCACTGTAATCGGGGAAAAAAATCCGGGTCCGGTTCAGATCACGCTGCGAAATATCGACCTGATAAAGGATTGACATCAGCAATTCCGACTGGCTGGTCAGCAGGCTTTGCACATGGGCCGTCAGCTGCCCGTGAAGTTCGGCATAAGCCTGCTCAATGCTCCCCCGGAAGTTCAGATCAATACCGAACATGCCAAAGTCCTTCGAGATCTGCTGGATGGTCTCAATGACAATTTCTTCGTTGTCAAGATACAACCTGACATTTCCTGTTTTGATATCCGGCAGGTTTTCCATTTACGTGATGTCTAAAAAACAGCTTCCACTATTTTCCGGGTGTTGTCCGAAATACCATAAGTGTATATATGCAGTCCCGGCGCCTGATGAGCCGCTAAATCTTTAGCCTGCTGAATCGCCCATTCGGTCCCCACGATTTTTGCTTCGTCGTTATTCCTGCACCGGCCCAGTTCACCGGCCAGCTCCTGCGGAATATCGATCCTGAAAATCTTTGGCAGCACCGTAAGCTGATTTACCAGGTTAATGGGTTTGATACCCGGAATGATTGGCACGTTGATCCCCATGGCCCGGCATTTCGCCACAAATTCATAATAAACCTGGTTATTGAAAAACATCTGCGTCACGATGTAATCGGCACCGGCGTCGACCTTTTGTTTCAGGTACATCATATCGGTCTCCAGGTTAGGCGATTCAAAATGCTTTTCCGGGTAACCGGCCACACCGATGCAAAAATCAAGCGCGGTGGAGTTTTTCATCTCTTCGTCCAGATACTTGCCCTTCTTCAGGTTCACGATCTGCTCCACCAACTCGTTGGCATGGGCATGGCCATTGGGATCGGGACGGAATACCTGCTCATTCCTGCTCCCGTCGCCACGAAGGGCCAGCACGTTATTGATCCCCATAAAATTCAGGTCGATCAGCACATGTTCCGTTTCGCTTTTTGTAAAACCGCCGCATAAAATATGCGGAACCACAGGAATGCCGTATTTATGCTGAATGGCCGCCGCAATAGCCACCGTGCCGGGCCGTTTGCGCACAATCTTCTTTTTGATCGTCCCGTCGGGCAACTCCTGGTAGATCATCTCGTCCCTGTGGGTGGTGATATTGATATATTTGGGCTGAAAATCGATCAGGTTCTCAATAGTCCGGTAAATGTTACCGGCATCGCTGCCTTTCAAAGGAGGAAGCAGTTCGAACGAAAAAATGGTTTTTTCAGCCTGCTGGATCGAATCAATTACCTTCATGTTTCACGGTTTGGTATCCTTTCGGGGATACAGGATTTTTTTCGGTACAAACATAAGCACAAACAGCTTCCGGCGAAAGCCCTTTGTGCTTTTTTTAGATTTTTCGTTTTACAGTCCTTTGTAATTCAGGTTCACCGGGAGAAACTGCTCGACCAGTTCGACAGAAACGCCTTTTCTGCGGGCATAATCCGCGACCTGATCTTTCCCGATCTTCTCCAGGCTGAAATACCGGGACTCCGGATGCGCAAAATACTGGCCGCACACGGCCGCCGTCGGATACATCGCGTAGTGTTCGGAAAGCTGGATGCCGATCTTCTCTGCACCCAGTATCCGGAACAGGTTTTCCTTTTCATGGTGTTCCGGGCAGGCGGGGTAACCCATCGCCGGGCGAATGCCCTGGTATTTGACCTTAATCAGCTCTTCCTGGCTCAGATTTTCATCGGGAGCATATCCCCAGTATTCTTTTCTGATCCGTTCATGGAGTAACTCGGCAAAGGCTTCGGCAAGCCTGTCGGCCAGCGCTTCGATCATGATCGCGTTGTAATCGTCATGGTCGGCTTTGTATTCAGCGATCCATTTTTCAATACCGATTCCGGCGGTGACCGCAAAGGCGCCGCAATAGTCGGCCTTCCCCGTTTCGCGGGGAGCGACAAAGTCGGCCAGACAGAAGTTGGGCAAGCCTTCCTTTTTCTTTTCCTGCTGCCGTAAGTGGTAAAAACGCCCCAGTTCGCCGGTACGTGATTCGTCTTCAAAAAGCACCACATCATCGTCTTCCGAATTGGCAGGCCAGATCCCAAAGATCCCGTTTGCCTGAAGCATTTTCCGCTCAATGATCTGGTCCAGCATTTTTTGCGCATCGGCGTACACTTTCCTGGCCTGTTCGCCCTGCTGCTCATCATTTAAGATATCCGGGAAACGGCCTTTCAGCTCCCAGACAAAGAAGAAAAAGTTCCAATCGATGTAGTCTCTCAGTTCAGCAACCGGAAAGTCGATCAGTTCGTGTACGCCCGTGACCCGGGGAACATAGAGTTCATCCTCTTTCCAGGCTGGCTGAAAACGATTGGCCCGCGCCTCTCCAAGGGTCAGGTATTCCTTCGCCTTGCGTTGTCCCTGAAACTGCCTGATCTGTTCGTACTCCTCATTCACCGAACGGATAAAATCCGGATTGCGCGACAAGAGGTTCGACACGACATTCACCGTTCGGCTGGCATCTTTCACATGGACAACCGGATGCGGGTAGTTTGGCGCAATTTTAACCGCTGTATGGATCTTTGATGTGGTTGCCCCGCCGATGAGCAGGGGCAAATCAAACTTTTGCCGCTCCATCTCGGCAGCCACATTGGCCATGATCTCCAGCGAGGGGGTGATCAGTCCGCTAAGTCCTATAATGTCAACCTGTTCTTTTCGGGCAGTTTCGAGGATCGTTTCGGTCGGCACCATCACGCCCAGGTCGATCACTTCATAATTGTTGCAGCCAAGGACCACACCAACGATGTTCTTGCCGATATCGTGCACATCGCCTTTCACCGTGGCCATGAGCACCCTTTTTTGGCGGCTTTGCTGCCCTTTATATTTTTCCTTATCCTTTTCAATGTAGGGAAGCAGGAAGGCGACGGCTTTCTTCATGACCCGCGCCGATTTAATCACCTGCGGCAGGAACATCTTTCCGGAGCCGAACAGGTCGCCTACCACATTCATGCCGTCCATCAGCGGACCTTCAATGATATTCAGCGTGGGTTGGTAAAAGGGTAAAGCCTCGGCGAGATCTTCCTCGATATAATCCGGAATTCCTTTCACCAGGGCATGTTCCAGCCGTTTTACCAGCGGAAGTTCGCGCCATTCGTCCTTGTGGACGGCTTTTCCTTCCCCTCCTTTCAGGGTCTGGGCAAACTCAAGCAGGCGTTCGGTAGCGTCAGGCCTGCGGTTCAGCACCAGGTCTTCCACGTGCTCCAGCAAATCGCGGGGGATCTCGTCATAGATCTGCAACATGCCGGGATTGACGATTCCCATGTCGAGTCCGGCGCGGATGGCGTGGAAAAGAAACACCGAATGGATCGCTTCCCTCACTGCATCATTCCCACGGAATGAGAACGACACGTTACTGACTCCCCCGCTGGTGCGGGCATGGGGAAGATTCGCCTTAATCCAGCGGACCGCATCGATAAAATCGACGGCATAGTTATTATGTTCTTCCATCCCCGTACCGATGGTCAGAATATTCGGATCGAAGATAATGTCTTCGGGAGCGAACGCAATTTTCTCTGTCAGCAGCCTGTAAGCCCTTTCACAGATCTGAATGCGCCGTTCAAAGCTGTCGGCCTGCCCCTTTTCATCGAAGGCCATCACAACCACCGCAGCGCCATAGCGTTTAACTTTCAATGCATGTTCGAGGAACTGCTCCTCTCCTTCCTTCAGGCTGATGGAATTGACAATCGCTTTTCCCTGAAGGCATTTCAGCCCCGCTTCGATCACTTCCCACTTGGACGAATCGACCATCACAGGCAGGCGGGCAATATCCGGCTCAGCCATCAGTAAATTCAGGAAAGTGACCATTTCCTTTTTTGCATCCAGCATGGCATCATCGAGATTGACGTCGATCACCTGGGCTCCGTTTTCAACCTGATCGCGGGCAACAGCCAAAGCCTCCTCATATTTTTCGTCCCGGATAAGGCGGGCGAATTTCCTGGAACCCGACACGTTACACCGTTCGCCAATATTGACGAAGTTCGTCTCCGGCGTGATGGTGACCGGCTCCAGTCCGCTCAGGCGGGTCAGCGAATCGGCATCCTTTCTGACATGCGGCACTGCAGCGGCGGCCATGCCGGCAAACTGATGGATATGCTCAGGCGTGGTTCCGCAACAGCCGCCAATGATGTTGACCAGACGATTGTCGAGGAAGTCTTTTACCTGAATGGCCATCTGTTCGGGTGTTTCGTCATATTCACCAAACTGATTGGGCAGGCCGGCATTTGGATAGGCACTGATATAAAACGGCGCCTTTCCGGCCATTTCCTGCAGGTAGGGCCGCATATCCTTTGCTCCCAGCGAACAGTTCAACCCAATGCTCAGCAGGTCGATGTGCCTGACCGAATTCAGAAAAGCTTCGACCGTTTGTCCCGACAAAGTTCGCCCGCTGGCATCGGTAATGGTTCCTGAAACCATCACGGGCATGCGGATGGCTCTTTGTTCCAGGGCCTCTTCAATGGCAAAGAGCGCTGCTTTTGCATTCAGGGTATCAAAAATGGTCTCTACAAGCAAGAGGTCCACACCCCCGTCAAGCAGTGCGTCGACCTGCTCCCGGTAAGCTTCCTTCACCGTGTCAAAGTCGGTGGCACGGTAACCGGGATCATTCACATCGGGCGAGAGCGAAAGCGTTTTATTGGTGGGTCCGATGGCGCCGGCCACAAAACGCGGCTTACCGGGCGTCCTGCTGCTGAATTCTTCGGCCGCTTCCCTGGCCAGCTTCGCAGAAGCTACGTTCATGGCAACGACCCATTTCCCGGTATGATAGTCCGCCTGCGAAATCCGGTTGGCATTGAAGGTGTTCGTTTCAATGATATCCGCTCCCGCTTCCAGAAAAGCATGGTGAATTTCCTTTACCACTTCCGGTTTCGTAAGTGAGAGCAAATCGTTGTTACCCTGCAAATCATTTCGCAGTTCTGCAAATTCTTCATTCCGGAAATCCTGCTCCCTAAGCCTGTATCTTTGGATCATCGTCCCCATGGCTCCGTCAAGCACCAGCACCCGCTGCTTTAATTCTTCCCGTATATCGTATTTTTTTTCCATTTTCTTTCTGTTTTAAATTACACCAGCAATCGACGATGTATATAACAATCCGCCCCGTTTATTTCCGAAGAAAAACGATTCAATAAATCGTTCAAAAAACAAATATTTAAAGATGGTAAATAAAGCGCATCAGCGCATGCAACTGTTGGAGAAATGCATCCGGCTCAAATGGAAGAGAAGTTCAATTTGTTTCACTGCATGTGTCATGTCTGCGACATTTCTGTTATTTCCTGCAAATCTAATGTCAAAACCATTAAAAATCAAAATATGCGGGCACAATGATGCGAAATTTGCAATAAAATAATACCCTAATGTCTGATTTACCCGGAACAGGAGGGCTGATGCCGGCTTTACCGGTTCCTGAGGAAGGCCGAAAATCACGGTCCCGCTTCTCCTCAGACCGGCATCCCGGGTAGAAATCACTTCCGGTTTTCTTCGCTACTGCAGCGAAACTTCGACGACAAACTGGGGCGACTGCATTTCTTCAGGCAAGTTACGCAGATCGGCCGTTCTGAAATGGACGGCTTCCTCAGGTAAGGCCTTTCCTGCCAGATAATCAGCCAGTAATTTCTCGCGGGTTTCCAGAAGTTTCAGAAACTGCTCCTGTACGTTGTCAGCCCCGATTTTTTGCATACATGCGGCCCGTAAGCCAGCTCCTGCAGTGTCCGGTTCCTCATTATTCAGTCCGAGAAAAGCCAGGAAACCAGGATCCTGGCTGCTGACCAGCGGCGCACTGATGATCGCCTGATCGGTCCCCGGACCTCCCGACGCATAGAGTAATTTCGCACTTCTGACCGCTATCAGGGCCTTCTCCTCATCCGGATCGGTTGTCTGTACAAGCGAAAAAGAAAGCCCGGGTTTCTTTGTGATCATATCGGCGATACGATCCATCACCCTGATCTGCCCTTTATCCAGGCTGTCCTGCAGAAATTCAAAGGGGATTTTGCGGATACTTTCGGGATCCACTCCGAGTTTATTCCCGATAAAATTAATCGGCTGTGTACCGGTCTTCAGCAAAAATTCCTCGAAAGTTTTCCAGATGATCCGGCGAAGTTTGAATTTGGGACTTGAAGGATTGCCGGTGACCGGAAGGTCAAAGCCGATATGATCGTTTCTGTCCTTGAGCACGTATAAGGCCAGGCCAACGGGAACCTTATAGACCGGTTTTTCCTTTGTCCGCTTTCCGATTTCAAGCTTATCGATGCGAATCATGTTCTTATTCTCGAGCGAAGAAGGGGTCATGGCCAGGCTCAGGTCGTAATTAAAAATGCCTCGCGTAAGCGGGCGGGCCAGGTAGTATTCGGAATAGGGAGAAAAGCTTACGACATCCAGATTATGGACGTAACCATTCAGGTTCAGGTTCATCGGGTTGATCATATTCATTTCCGCTGTTCCCTTAAGCTCGCCCGAACGGTTGAGGATCATGGCGAATTCCATCGGAATCCTGGTGCTCTGATCGCTCAGGTCCCTCATGTTGAAATCGAGCTGAGCCACGTCAAACTGAAAAGGCCTGTGAAGCGTGAGGTCTGAAAAAGCGACCGCCCCGTCTTTTATGTTCAGATTTCTGACCGTATAATGCACCTGCGTGCTGTCTGTTCCAAGCGTATCGGCCAGATAAGGAGCCAGAATCTTCTCGAAATTTGCTGAATCGGAAGCGAACACTGCATGCAGTACGGGCTGTTCGATCAGGACATCTGAGAAACAGAAATTCCATCGGGCAAGATCAAGTGAATCGATTTTAGACCACGCATTCTTTGCCGACAGAAATAATTCGCTGTCCGGGCCTGTCAGGCTGAAATCCCTAAGCCCGCCTTCACCGGCTACCTTAATGTCCATCGGATTTTCCATATCGCCGGTCAGCTTCAGGCTGGCGCTCAACAGTCCCTTAATGGACGATGCGTTTACCCATGGCTTAAAATAACCCGCAAACGGCGCAATATCGATATCCTCCGTTTTCAGATCGATCACATAGCGCCGCGAAGCCTGATCCAGGTTTCCGTCGATGTTCACCTTGCCACTTTCTCCCAAAACAAAACCTGCCCCAACCTGCGATTGATTATTGTCCCAGGCAATCTCCGGAATTTGCAGGTTCAGGCTTTTCAGCTCCGAAACACTGGGAATTGTCGTATCCTCATACCGGATATACCCTTCTTTAATCGCCAGGTTTTGGACGACATACCGCAACGGCCCGCTGCTCTCCTGAACCTCTTCCGTACTGTCGGCCGGACTCACCAGGTCGCTGAAATTAAAACCGGAGCCGGAATACCGCAGCGAAACACGGGGGCCCCAAAGGCTTATCTCCGAAAATTTAAATTCCTTTTGAAGCAGCCGCCAGGGATCAAAATCAAGATGGAGCTGATCAAAATGAACGAACACATCCTTTTTGTTCTGTTCAAACAGATCAAAATTGTTGGCGGTGATGCTTACATTGAAATAGTTAACACTTAGTTCCTCCAGTGCGATCCTTCTGCCGGTCAGCTCTTCCCCGTGCTGAACCAGGTAATTTCGGGCCAACGGCGGCAACGCAACCATTGCAGAAATAAGAAGGACAACGATGATGATGATGGCGACATACCTTTTCCTGATACGGAATTTGCTTTGTTTTTCCATGTTAGTGATTTTTCTGGTTTTCTGATCCCCTCGCCTGTTCCATGCAGTAAGCTCCGGCAGTTCTCATCCTGCCATCGGTTTAAAATACAAAAATAACTGATCCCAGGCAACTGGAACGAATGTTTGCATAATAATTTAGGGCTGCCGGAATTATTTGACGGCGCTCACTGTTCCGGAAAGCTCTTTTTTTTGGAGATTAAAACCTTGTCGATCCGGTTCCCGTCCATATCGACGATTTCGATCAGGTAGTCCTGGTATTCCACTTTATCGCCCGTTTTTGGAATATTGTTAATTTGTTCGAAAACAAATCCGGCAACAGTGGAATAGTCAATTTTTTCAAAGTCGATCGTGAAATTTTCAATAATTTCAGCCAGTGTTTCGATGGGTGCGTCGCCGTTTACCAATACAGACTGATCGTCGCGCTTAAAAACATCCGGTTCATAACTTTCCCCTTCGTCGGGTACCTGCCCGATGATATTTTCAATAATGTCGTGAAGAGTGATAATCCCCTCCAGACCGCCATATTCATTGACGACAATGCAGATATGAATCTTTTTCTGCCGCAGTTGGTTTAACACCCGTTTTGCATCTGCATTCTCCGGAACGATCACCGGCTGCACCAGGAGATCCCGAATCCGCACATTCGCCTGTGCTGCCGACGCTTTGTAGTAGTCCTTAATATACAGAACACCCTGGAAATCATCGAGATTATTTGAGCTGCAGATTACTTTGCTATGTTGTACCGCCGAAATGTCCTTTTTCAGCTCCTCCTCGCTTTTTGAAATATCCAGCCATTCCACGTCAGTCCTGTGGGTCATAATATGCTTGGCTTTCTTATCTGAAAAATAGAACACTTTTTCATGAATGATATTCTGTTCCTTTTCAATGACACCTTCGTGTGTGGCAAGCCGGATAATCTGACGAAGTTCGGCCTCGGTCATATGCTCACTGCGTTTTCGGACACCAATCAGCCGGTTGACCAGGTCGGTTGATGCCGAAAGCAGCTTCACAAAGGGGTAAAAAGCAGCGCTGAAATAAAATACAACCGGAGCTACTTTTACAGCAATCCGCTCAGGATTGCTCAGTGCGACGGTCTTTGGCACCAGTTCGCCAATCACAATAGACACATAAGTGATCAGGATCACGGTCAGGGTAAGGGCAATTTCGTGCGCATAGGGCCGGGTGAACTCAATCCGCGAAAAAACGGGGGCGATATCGTCGGCAAGATTCGCACCTCCATATACGCCGGTTACAATCCCGATCAGGGTAATCCCCACCTGAACAGCCGACAGGAAATTGCCGGAATCGGCAAGCAGGCGTTCAGCCACCTCCGCACCCTTACTGCCGTTTAACCGTAACTGTTCCAGCCGGGTCCTCTTGCTTGAAACCAGGGCAATTTCGGACAAAGAAAAAAATCCGTTTAGTAAAATCAATATTCCAAGAACGGCTATTTCCATCTTTTCCCTGTTAGTTTTCTGCCGGTTCCGATATTTGACGCTGTCTGGCAGAATAACCGTTTATAGCGGCAAAATTTTTTTTATGATTCATCTTGTAAATTTTTTGATTTTCCGCTGTTCTCATTTTCATTCTCATAAGAGTCGACTGTTCTTATGCCCCCAATATTCACTCCCTTTAGAAACGCAACAAATGTGTCCATTTTTCCACTTTACCGTATGCATTTGGAATGATGTGCCATTCATTCTCAAAGATGATCAAAAATATACAAAAAACCAGGGAAAAAGACCAAACAGGTCCTTTCAAAAGAAGAACCTTGTTTCGGGGGTGTTTGTTCTAGAAGGAGTCTTCTTTTGCGGAAACTTTCCGACGCTTTTTTTGAAGATCTAAAAGTTTGCTTTCTATGGAATACAGGATTGAAAAAGACACATTGGGAGAGGTCCGGGTACCCGCCGATAAATACTGGGGAGCACAAACGCAACGCTCCCTGCTGAATTTTCCGATCGGGCCGCCGGCTTCCATGCCCATCGGGGTGATCCATGCCTTTGGTCATCTGAAAAAGGCCGCGGCCATTACCAACCATAAGTTCGGAATTCTTGATACCGGTAAGAAAGAGCTCATATGCCGGGTTTGTGACGAGATTACGGAAGGCAAACTGGATGATCAGTTTCCTCTCGTGATCTGGCAAACCGGATCGGGAACCCAGACAAATATGAACGTAAACGAAGTCATTGCCAACCGGACACAGACCCTGGCCGGAAAACAGTCCGGAGAAGGCCTGCGAAAAATCCATCCCAATGACGATGTAAACAAATCACAATCTTCGAACGACACATTTCCAACAGCGATGCACATGGCTGCCTATTCGCTGCTGGTAAAAAAGACCATCCCCTCCGTGAGTCAACTCCGTGAGGTACTTTCAGAAAAATCAAAAGCGATGGCTGACATTGTGAAGATCGGCCGCACCCATTGGATGGATGCCACTCCCCTGACATTGGGACAGGAATTTTCGGCTTACGTTTCGCAACTGGACCATGGCCTTGCGGCCCTGCAGGGCTCGCTTCGGCATCTTTCGGAACTGGCACTGGGGGGGACGGCCGTGGGAACCGGCCTGAACGCTCCCGCAGGTTACGCGGAAGAAGTAGCTGCAGTGATCGCAGAACTGACGGGGCTCCCCTTTATTTCAGCCAAAAACAAGTTTGAAGCCCTCGCCTCACATGATGCGTTGGTCGAATCACATGGAGCCCTGAAGCTGTTGGCTGTCAGCCTGATGAAAATAGCCAACGACATCCGGATCATGGCTTCCGGTCCCCGCTCAGGGATCGGAGAAATCACCATTCCGGCAAACGAACCCGGATCGTCGATCATGCCCGGGAAAGTGAATCCCACTCAGGCCGAAGCGTTGACGATGGTCTGCGCCCAGGTAATGGGAAATGACACCATCCTCACCGTGGCAGGTTCGAACGGACAGTTTGAACTGAATGTCTTTAAGCCTGTCATGATCCACGCTTTCCTGCAGTCGGCGGGGCTGCTGGCAGATGCCTGCCGGTCGTTTGCCACCAACTGCGCCGCAGGGATTGAACCCAATCAGGCCAGGATCAGACAGCACCTGAACAATTCACTGATGCTGGTAACAGCCCTGAACCCCCACATCGGATATGAAAATGCCGCTAAAATCGCAAAAAAAGCACACGACGAGAATAGCACGCTCCGGGAGGCTGCAATCGCCCTGGGGCTGGTAACCGCCGAACAATTCGATGAATGGGTGAACCCGCAGAAAATGATATAAAAGGTGGGATATTCCAAACATTTAAAATTTCCTACCTTTGCAAAAATTTAATCGATCAAATGGAAAACCAGCTTCAGCTCTACAACACCCTGACCCGCAAAAAAGAACGATTCGAACCCCTTCATCCGGGAAGAGCGGGAATGTATGTCTGCGGCCCTACGGTTTACGGAGAAGCGCATCTGGGTCACGCACGCTCTGCGATCACCTTCGATATTCTTTTCCGCTATCTCAGGCATCTGAACTACAAAGTCCGTTACATCAGGAATATCACCGACGTAGGGCATCTGGCAAATGATTCGGATGAAGGAGAGGACAAAATCGAGAAAAAAGCCCGTCTGGAGGAGCTGGAACCCATGGAAGTGGTACAGATGTACACAAATTACTACGAAAGAGCCATGGAAAAGCTGAACGTTCTTTCGCCGAGTATCGAACCGCGGGCTACCGCTCATATTCTGGAGCAGATCGGGGCGATCGAAAAGATCCTGGCTTCAGGCTATGCATACGAAAGTGAGGGCTCCGTCTATTTTGACGTTGAAAAGTACGCGAAAGATCATCCTTACGGGCGACTCTCAGGACGGAAAATAGAGGACCTGCGGACCAATACACGCGAACTGGAAGGCCGGCATGAAAAACGGTCGCCTCTTGACTTCGCAATCTGGAAGAAAGCCTCGCCCGAGCATATTATGAGGTGGCCATCGAGATGGAGTGATGGCTTTCCCGGCTGGCACCTCGAGTGTACAGCAATGAGCTCCAAATATCTGGGCGAACAATTCGATATTCACGGAGGAGGAATGGATCTGACCTTTCCTCACCATGAAGCAGAGATGGCGCAATCCAGGGCAGCATTCGGACACGATTCGGTTCGGTACTGGATGCACAACAACATGATCACGCTGAATGGTCAAAAGATGGGCAAATCGTTGGGCAATGCCATTTCGCTCGATGAATTTTTCACCGGAAATCATCCGCTTCTTGAAAAAGCCTATGCCCCGATGACCGTCCGATATTTCATGCTCACGGCCCATTACCGCAGTACGCTTGATTTTTCGAACGAAGCTCTCCAGGCTGCAGAAAAGGGCCTGAGCCGGCTTATGAAGGCTCCGGAACTGCTCGAACAGCTAAAACCTGCTGAAAAGTCAACCGTAAGCATCAGAAAAATCAAAACGGACTGTTATGCGGCCATGGATGACGACCTGAACACTCCGGTTGCCATCGCCGCCCTGTTTGAAGGAGCCAAAATCATTAATTCTGCCGCCGACGGCAAGGAACAACTCTCGCAAGCAGATCTGGATGAACTTAAACAGCTGTTTTCCGTATTTATTTTTGAGCTCTTCGGACTTGAAAAACAGGAAAAACAGGAACAGGGCCGCACAGCTCCCTACGAAGGCGCTGTCAACCTGTTGCTGCAACTGAGAATGAAAGCCAAGGCCGGGAAAGACTGGAGTACGGCCGATCAGATCCGGGACGAGCTGAACAAGCTGGGGTTCACGGTGAAAGATACGAAAGAAGGTTTTAGCTGGGAGTTAAAGCCTGATTGAATAACCTATCTGTAAAGTAAATAGAAAATGCCCGTTAGCCGTTTTGGAGTTTCACTCGAAGAAGAGCTGCTGAAAGCACTCGACGAATATGTTCTGGATAATTCGTTTGCCAACCGTTCACAAGCGATCC
The DNA here is from genome assembly GCA_050173895.1 of Mangrovibacterium sp. Taxonomy (GTDB): domain Bacteria; phylum Bacteroidota; class Bacteroidia; order Bacteroidales; family Prolixibacteraceae; genus JBCFBK01. The sequence goes on from JBFXKJ010000015.1 coordinate 28,477, forward strand.
GGTTTTTGATCCAAAAAAACCTGGTGGAGAAAAAGTGGAAATGCGACAACATTGTTGCCGGAGCCATTACACTGGTTTACCAGGAAACAAAAAAGGACATCCACAGCAGGCTGCAGGACATTCAGTCGGGTTACCGGGAGCTGATCCTGGCCTCGCAACTGTTCTATATCGGCGACCACTGCATGGAGGTGGTGGCGGTGAAAGGCCCCTCCTTTCAGCTAACCAATCTGGCCGACCAGCTTATCGCCGTAAAAGGGATCCAGCATGGTAAGCTGATTATGAGCAAAGTGGACTAGCCGTGCCGGATTCGATGCACGCACTTGAAAAGGTTAAAATGAATGATATGATAAAGATTTTTCTTGCAGGGATGATGATGCTGACAAGCCTGTATTTACAGGCACAGACACCGAAAATTTACAATCCGGAAGCTGACGCCAAACTGGAAATCCAGCAGGCTGTGGTAAAAGCGAACGCTGAAAGTAAACATGTTTTCCTTCAAATCGGCGGTAACTGGTGCCCCTGGTGTATAAGATTCCACCAGTTCATTCAGGACCATGAAGCGATTAAAACCTTTGTCGATCAAAATTTTGTCGTTCTGAAAGTAAACTACAGCAAAGAAAATCCCAATGCCGATGTTCTTGAAAAGCTGCAGTTTCCTCAACGATTTGGATTCCCCGTATTTGTTATCCTGGATGATGCCGGAAACCGCATTCACACGCAGAATTCAGCTTATCTGGAGAAAAACGGCGGCTACAGTGAGAAGAAAGTAATGGAATTTTTCCGGCACTGGGCTCCGGCTGCGCTCCAATCCGAATCCTATAAAAAAGACCGGTAATTTTCCCGAAAAAGATTACAGCCGAAATCGCTTGCTGATGGTGAATTCAGTATAGTTTGTCCCGTTCAGCACCTTCAGCGAGTTCATTTTCATCACTGAATTTTGCTGATGATAACGGACATACGAAAAGCCCACATAAAATGCCGGAAAGTGATGTCCTGTCGAAAAACGGAACATTCCGCCCCGGGTCATTTTGAGCTGCGTCTCCCTTCTAATCTGGTCAAAATACCAGAAGTTACGCTGAACACCCAGACTAAGCCGGTATGCCACGGTACCGATCCAGTTTCTCATGGGAACCCAGGAATAGGCATACTCCAGATTTCCGTTGATGCCGTAGCATTTGAAGGCATCGAGATCGCGCCAGCCGATGAAATAATCCTGGTCCATTCCACGTGGAACAATTGCCGAATCGGCTCGCGCCGTGAGCATATAAAGTCCGCCCCCCGCAATCACAGAACCGGCACTTCTCTTCTGCAACTCATTCTGTTTAAATGCTGCCTTATAAGAAAAGCGCCGGTGATTTAATACGTAGTTTAGATTGGCCCCTATGTTTTTTGTACGAAGATCCCTGCGCTTGTAATAAGATTCGCCGGTAAGCTTCCTCTCCATGCCGGCATTATCCAGATCAAGATAATAGCCCCTGGTTTTCAGTGCTATAATATCGACTGTGAATTTCCGGGCATACAGGTAACTTTGTAAACCCAGGCTGCTGGTCTTTCCGTAAATGGCATCATCGTCCGAGAGGGGGGTCACCTTGGTCCCTATATTCAGTCCGAACCATTTATAATTGACACCCAGCCCAATGTCGAAATAGTCATTGGGCTGGTATTTCAAATCCAGTTCCTTCGGCTGATCTGAAAAATGAATGAAATTATTCCTGTTTGCCGAATAAACCCGCACAATCAGGTCGTCGTAGTACGACTGCACATAATTCGTATCCAAATCGAATGTGGTCCTTTTTCTCTCCTGAGAAAAAGCCGTTAAACCGACTAAATAAAAGATGCCACACAACCAAATTTTCCCCATTACACGTCTATTTCCACCCACACAGGGCAATGATCTGAATGAACCGCATCCCTCAGGATACCGGCTCCTTTTATTTTTGATTTCAATTCCGGGGCAACGACATGATAATCGATCCGCCATCCCTTATTTCGCTGTCTCGATCCGGCCCTGTAACTCCACCAGGAATAATGTCCGCTGCCGGGGAACAACTCCCGAAAGCTGTCTACGTATCCGTCGTTCACCAATTTTCCGAACCAGGCCCGTTCTTCCGGGAGAAAACCTGATGATCTCTGCTGCTTTTCAGGATTATGAATATCGATCCAAAGCCGGCAAATGTTATAGTCGCCCGATATTATCAAACCCGGATCAGACAGAATAAGTTTATTCAGATAGCAGTGAAAGTCGGCCAAAAACTCCATTTTAAACTGTTGGCGCATTTCGCCGGAAGAGCCGGAAGGAAAATATACGCTGATAACCGAAAATCCGTTGAACATCGCCCGTATGACTCTGCCTTCCCGGTCATATTTTAGATTATCCATTCCGTAAAACACTTCAAGGGGCTCTGTTTTGCTCGCAATGGCAACCCCGCTATAACCCGCTTTAACAGCAGGAAAAGCATAGAGGAAGTAACCCATTTCCCGGAATATGTCTTCATGCAACTGCCCCCCGGCAGCTTTGATTTCCTGAAGGCACAGGATATCGGGATCTTCCTGACCGAGCCAGTCAAAAAAGCCCTTCTTTACGGCCGCCCGGATTCCATTCACATTGTAAGATAGGATACGTAACACAAATTTTGTAATTTTGACAAAAGGACGCAGCGAAAGTAGGATAAAGTTTTTAAACACGGAATATCATTGAGTAAAGGTATCGTTATAAAATCGACAGGAAGCTGGTTTTCAGTCAAAACGGAAGCAGGTGCTTTAGTGGAATGCAAGATTAAGGGGAACTTTCGGATCCGGGACCTGAAAAGCACCAATCCGGTAGCTGTAGGCGACCATGTTGAAATTTCCATTCAGCAGGCGGACGAAGAAGATCCGTCAAAGCAGGTGGGACTGATTACCGACATCGCGGAACGCAACAATTACATTATACGCAAGTCACCCAATCTTTCGAAACAGTATCAGATCATTGCAGCAAATATCGATCAGGCATTCCTCATTGTGACAGTTAACTATCCGGTTACCACCACCACCTTTATTGACCGGTTTCTGGCTTCGGCCGAAGCGTACCGTATTCCCTGCTCACTTATTTTCAATAAAACAGACCGTTATACGTCCGCCCAGCGCAGCCAGATGCATAAGCTCATTGAAATCTACAACGGAATAGGCTACCGCTGTCTGGAAACTTCCGCAAAGGATAATGCGGGCATTGACCAACTGAAACGATGGATGAAAGATCAGATCAGCGTCTTCTCCGGGCATTCAGGTGTGGGAAAGTCGACGCTCATCAATAAAATTGAGCCGGGGCTGAATCTTAAGACCCGGGAAATATCAGACTACCACGAAACGGGAAAACATACAACGACCTTTGCTGAAATGTTTGGATTAAGCTTTGGCGGTTATATCATAGACACACCTGGCATAAAAGGTTTCGGGATGATGGAGATGGAAAAAGAAGAAATAGGACATTATTTCCCTGAAATTTTCAGTCGCCTCGACAAATGCCAGTACTACAACTGCACGCATACGCATGAGCCGGGATGTGAAGTAAAAAAAGCGGTTGAAAAAAATGAAATTGCAAAAAGCCGCTATCATTCTTACCTTGGGCTGCTTGAAAATGACGAACGCTACAGGAGTTGATCCGGATGCACTCAAACCGGAACCATTTTTTCCCGCCCAAAACAGCTTATTTTACTCTTGGTTATCAGCGTTTTAACTTAAAAAAATCGAAGATTTTAACCGCTCTAGAATCGCCTATTTGAGCAGCCACTGTGTCGTAGGGCTGGTTCTTTAGATTCTCAACGCTTTTAAACTCCCTTAAAAGGTGCTGAATAGTCTTCTCTCCTATTCCCGGAATTTCCTCCAGTTGTGATTTGATAAAACTCTTTGACCGTTTTTGGCGATGGAAGGTGATGCCGAAACGGTGTGCTTCATCACGGGCCTGCTGGATCAACTTCAGACTTTCTGAATTCTTCTCAATATAAAGGGGTACGGAATCGCCCGGAAAGAAAATTTCCTCCAGCCGTTTCGCTATCCCGATAATGGCAATCCTTCCTCTCAGGTCCAACTTTTCCAATGCCTGCAGCGCCATCCCCAACTGTCCTTTGCCTCCATCGATGATGACCAGTTGCGGAAGCGACTTCCCTTCCTCCTTCAGCCTTTTATACCGCCGGTAAACTATTTCTTCCATGGATGCGAAATCGTTGGGTCCTTCCACGGTTTTCACATTGAAATGCCTGTACTCACTTTTCGCCGGTTTGCCGTTCTTAAAGACCACGCAGGCAGCAACCGGATTGGTGCCCTGAAGATTGGAGTTGTCGAAACACTCAATATGCACAGGAACTTCTTTTAAGCGTAAATCCTTTTTCATCGAGATC
>JBFXKJ010000016.1:0-32214 GCA_050173895.1 Mangrovibacterium sp.
CAAGCCCGTTGCCGGTGCCGCCGTGGTCGTCGGTGAAGGATTCATCCATAAAGAAACTGCACAGGATGGGAAAGTCACGTTTAACGCTTCGGCTACCGATTTTATCACGATAACCCATGCAGGCTTTGAAAAAGCTGTGGTTGTGGCAGGTGAACTTCCCGATAACAAGACGGTGGTCCTGACCCAGGCGGGGTTGTTTCTGACTGCCGATGATGCCATCCCCCTGCCGTTTATGACAGTTAAGAAGCGGCGGATTACCGGAAGCACCGGTTTGATCACGGGGAGTATGCTCGAAAAATACCCATCGACCGATATCCGGAATGCCTTTACCGGCCTGGCTACGGGACTCGACGTACGGGAACTGAACGGCTCGCCCGGAATCAGCGCAGAGGAAGAACTTGCCGTGTTCGGTATCGGCGAGAAGGTCAATATCGCGGCCAGAGGTTTGAACGTCATGTATATTATTGATGAAATTCCAACCGACATTACCGAAATGCCCCTTGATCCGGGTGAAATTGAGAGTGTGACCGTGATCAAGGACGTTGTCGGAAAGTCGATGTACGGCCCGGCAGGCGCCAATGGTGTTATTTTCATCAAAACAAAAAGAGGACGGCAAAATGAACGGATACTGAATGCCAACGTCGAATACGGGGTCAATACGATCGACCGCATGCCCGGCTGGGTTTCCGGCGCAGAATATGCCAAGCTGAACAATATGGCCCGGGCCAACAGCGGCCTTGAACCTTTATATGACGAAAGTGATATCGCTGCTTATGCGAAGAATGACCCTTACGATATGTATCACCCCAGCGTCAACTACCGCAACATGATGCTGAAAAATTCCATGAACTTTCAGCGCGTCAATATTTCATCGACCGGGGGAAGCGACAAGGTTCAATACTATTCTTATCTGGGCTATGCAGGAGAAGGCGATTTGTACAAGATTGGGGCAAAAGCTGACTACAACCGGCTGAACGCCCGCTCCAATATTGATATCAAAATAAATGACTTTCTGCGGGCCCAGTTTGACTTTTTCGGAGGACTCTCCTTTCGCCGGTCTCCCAATTATGGGTTTGATCCGGATTTTACATCCGAAAGTTCAAGCAATCCGGTTTTGTCGATCACCGAATTCCCTTCCGTGCTAAACGATATCATTTCGACACCGCCCATCGCGTTTCCGGTGTATGCCAACAATGATCCTGAACTGAAAAGTCCATGGTATGCGGTCAGTTCCACCTATGGATCAAATCCGGTCGGGGGGGTCATGAAAAACGGTTATTATACCGAATCGGGCCGCAATGGTACGTTCAACGTGGCTTTGGAATACGATATGAAAGCCCTTGTCAAGGGGCTTAAGTCGAAAACTTATATTGGCTTCAGTGCCTTTAACCTGGTGCGCATCGGGAAAGCCGAGAATTACACTGCCTACAGGGCCGACCCGTCCACAACTGCTACCGGTGCCGATACGATCCTGCTGGTGAAAGTGCATGACGGCGTTGACCAGGCTTCGCAGGCCAAGCTGCACGACTTTTACTATCAGCGTTTCGCCGCCTATGAAAACCTGAACTATGCCCGTACCTTCGGGCACAGCGACCTGCAGGCCTCCCTGACATATTACCTTTCCCGGATTTCACGCAACGGGATTGAAGAACCACAGCGGCAGATGATCAGCGTGCTGTCGGCCCTTTATTCCTGGAAAAACAAGTATCATCTTCAGGGTGTGCTGAATTACTCCGGAAGCAGCAGTTTCAGCAAAGATGCGCGGTATTTCCTTTCCCGTTCGGGCGGCCTTGGATGGGTCGTTTCGGAAGAGAACTTCCTGAAAGACTCGAAATGGATCGACTACCTGAAAATCAGGGGCGAATACGGTGTGATGGGTTTTGAGAGTTTTCGCTCGCCTTTCGGCTACAGAAGCGACTGGAACTTCAGCTCTTCCACCAGCGAAGGTACAACGTTCGGACCCTACTCGTCCAACCAGTGGTTCGGATCGGCTACCGACACTTATTACCGGACCTATCCGGGACGTACGGGAAACCCCTTGCTCAACTGGGAAAAACGGCGCGAACTGAACGCCGGGATTGAACTGCTGATGGCCAAAAGAAAATTATATCTGGAAGTCAATTATTATAATCACCTCCGGGACGGGATGATCGCCTCGCTGGCAAAATTACCCTATATAGCGGGGATTTCAAGCTGGAGACCTGCGTTTAATTATAACCAGGCGAGGTATTCAGGTGTGGAAGCCACGCTCCGGTATTCCAAAAACCGAGGCGACTTCCAGTACTCCCTCACCGGCCGCGCCTCCCTCCCGAAAATGGTGTGGGAACGTTATGACGAACCCAACTACCGGTACGATTACCAGAGAAGGACCGGGAGGGACATGGATGAGATCCGGGGACAGACCTATCTGGGACGCTTTTCATCGGATGAGGAGACCATGCAGGTGCCGCAATTGTTCGATGATGAACTTCACGCCGGCGATCTTAAATATCAGGATCTGAATGAGGATGGCGTGGTTGACGACAATGACGAAAGTAAAATCGGGAATTCCTATCCCCGGCTACTCTATTCGTTCGAGCTCCGTCTGAAATACAAAAGATTGGAAATCAGCGCCATCGGAACCGGAAGGGCTTTTTATGATATCCTGCTTTCGAACCGCTACTTCTGGAATGGCTGGGGCGATAATAATTATTCCCGCTTTGTTGCCGACAATGTGCTGAACAACGGAGATGCTTACCCCAGGCTAACCTACTATCGGGTAAATAACAATTTTGAGTCATCATCTTTCTGGCTTCGTAAAGCCGGATTTTTCAAGATCCAGGATGCCGAACTGGCCTGGAACGTTCCTGTTGAAAAGTTGCAGTGGTCGAACGTCAGGGGACTTCGCCTGTTTGTTCGCGGCGCCAACCTCTACACCTTCAGTAAGATAAAGGATGTGGACCCGGAGGCGACCTCGGCGGGCGTTTACGATTACCCCTTGTTCAGGACCATTACCGGCGGACTTAAATTAACTTTCTAAATGACAAGGATCATGAAAAGAGCAAAACTATTTCTGTTAGCTATAATTTCCCTTATCATCGCGGCATGCACCGATTTTCTGGATCCCTATCCCAATGGCGACCGGTCGGAAGAAGACCTTTGGGAATATCAGGATATGGTACAGGGACTGATAGGACAGTGCTATGAATACCTGTCCAGGAATTACGACAACAATGAGGGTGCCTATTTTGACTGTATCACCGACAATGCCGTGCGGACCAGTACGACCGATCCGCTGAGAAGGATGGCCGTAGGAGCCCTTACCACGGGAGCCGATCCTTTTTTAACTTACTGGGACAACTCTTACAAGGCCATTAAACTTGCAAATATGTTCCTCGAGGACCGGAAAGGATTCAATACCCGTTATCTGATCGTTCCCAGGCTCGACAGCCTGGTGCGCTACCGTCTCCAGGGCGAAGCGTTTGCCCTGCGGGCCTGGTTTCAATGGAACCTGCTTCAGAAATTCGGAGGCAAGGGGACAAATGGCGAACTGCTGGGATTTCCCATCGTCACCAAACCACTGGATTTTACCGAAGAAATCGACATTCCGCGAAACACTTACGACGATTGCGTCAAGCAGATCCTGTCCGATTGTGATTCGGCTTATAAATATTTGCCGATCGCACACCGTGATTTTCTGGTTGCTGATATTGGCGACCGGGCCTATGCCGGCGCCCGTTACTGGGGCAGGATGGACGGGATCACCACACGGGCGTTGAAAGCCATGGTGTACCTCACCTGGGCCAGTCCGCGGTTTAATCCCGGCAACGATGCATCGCGCTGGGACAAGGCAGCACAGTATGCCAAGGAAGTGATGGATTTTAAGCTGTCGGTCGACAATGTAAGCAAAGGCTTTAACCCGGTTGACGGGGTCAACTGGATCAATCCCAACTTCCCCGGAATTGTCTGGTCTTCCCGTTACAACAATAAGAACGATGCGATGGAGCGGATGTTCTATCCCGGTGGTTTCCAGGGGAACGGGATGATGGGTGCCACACAGGATCTGGTGGATGCATTTCCCATGAAAAACGGTTACCCCATTACCGATGAGCGGAGCGGCTACGATCCGGCCGACCCGTATAAAGACCGGGACCCCAGGTTCTACAGTGTGATCTGGTACAACAATGCGCCGGCAAAGAAAAACAATACCGGAGCAGTGATGTACACCTTTGAGAACTGGGAAGGCGGAAAAGATGCCGCAGGGGCCTCTTCCGAAAACAGCCGGACAAATTACCACATCAAGAAAATGGTCTTCATGGGCTTAAATTGGTCGGATGCCTCGGTCAACAAGCAGCCTCATTCCAAGTTCTTTATCCGCTGGGCCCATATGGTGTTGACTTTTGCCGAAGCGGCCAACCATGTGGCGGGACCGACCGATGCCTCAAAATACGGGCTTTCGGCAAAAGAAGCGATGGCCTATCTGCGTCACCGGAAAACCTACGACGGAGCTGCAGGATATAATGCAGATCCCTACCTGGACGAAGTCTCGGCCCAGGGCGAACAGGCCTTCGACGCTTTTGTGAAAAATGAACGCAGAATTGAAACCTGTTTCGAGGGAATGCGGTTCTATGACCTTCAAAGATGGTCTACCAGCCTGGCAGAGATCAATAAGCCGGTTCACGGTGCCAAAGTCATCCGGAATGAAGACGGCAGCTTTCAGTATGACCTGAATGTGGAAGTGGAAGCACGAAACCTGGGCTCGGCCTATCTGCCTATCCCATACTCGGAAATGCTGAGAATGAATCAGCTCGTTCAAAACGAGGGATGGGATGCATGGAAATGACAGGCAACGACGATATGTATAAAAGCTATTTAAGAAAATTAATCTGCAGAAATTATGAATAGAATAGCAACTTTGTTGATCCTTGCGGTGCTTGCCGCCGGTTGTTACGATGACTACATCAAGGATTATGATTATGACGGGGTTTACTTCCCCTACCAGGAGGATGTCCGAACCTTTGTTGTGGGTGAAGGAATGAAGATTAAATTTGGAGCTGCTCTGGGTGGAGTCAGGGATAACGACAGGGACCGGCTGGTAACGTATGCCCTTGACAACAGCCTGATTTCGCCGGCTACCCTGGCCCTGTTACAGGCTTCACCGGCTGCCTATGTCAAAAATGCCTTCGCCGGCGTTTCCGAGCTGAAGCTGCTGCCTGTCAACTATTACAGCCTTTCAGACAACAGCAGGATCGTGATTAAACAGGGTGAACATTCGGGGACAGTCACCCTGACGCCCGACTCGGCTAAATTTTTGAGTGACCCGGCGACTTTGACTGCAACCTACGCGATTCCGTTGCGAATCACCCAGGCGGATGCCGATACGGTGCTGAAATCGAAGGAGTACGCAGTGATCGGACTGAAATATGAAAACATGCTGTTCGGGAATTACTGGCACGGGGGTGTGACCATTGTGAAGGATGCCACCGGGAATGCCATCGACACCCTTTTGTATCCCACAACCATTCCCTCACCGGAAGCGAAAATATGGAAGCTCACAACAGCCGGTCCCTTCAATCTGACGACCAACGGCGTGAGCGATGTATCCAGTTCAACAAATCCTGAAATGCAATTGACCCTCAACGGAGGAACGATTACCATCAGTGCCGTTGAAGGGGCGACTTTTGAAGTGGTCCCTGACGGACAGAGTGCCTTCAATCAGGCGAAGCTGCTTCAGGACAGGAAAATATTCCTGAATTACAAATACCAGAATGATGCCGGGAACTGGTGCTATGCAAAAGATACGCTCACTTTCCGAAACCGGATACGTGACGGCGTAAATGAGTGGCAGGACGAAAATCCTTCTCACTACAACTAAGGGCAACCAGGTACCGGAAAACCCGGGCAGGATTCCTGCCCGGGTTTTTTTATCGGTCGGAAAATCACGCCGGCCGCCGAAAGTTACCTTCCCTTTATCTTCCCGTCAATTGGAGATAGCTGACCCGGGCGACCTGATAATGGGTTAACGCGTCGATATGCTGATTATGTGATTCCTGGAACTGAGCCTGCGCATCCAGCATGTCGGAGACCTGGATCAGGCCGGCTTCATAATGATCGCGGTTCACCTTCAGGTTTTCTTCGGCCTGGCCTACGGCAGTTTCTCCCAACTGAACTTGCTTATAGGCTTCGTCGAGGCTGTTTTTGGCCTGCTGCATCTGAAGCAGCAGCTTTTCGGTGTTGTCGTTCACCCTATTCTTATTCTGCTCTTCGCGGAGGCGCCGTTCCTTCATCTTATGCGAAGCTTCCCACCAGCCGGAGAGAGGGACCTTGACGGTACCGAACACACCGCCATAGGCCGTGCCGCTGTCGTTCATAATGTCGAGGCACAGCGCACTGGCTCCCACACCCACCTGGGGCATGTATTCTCCCCGTGTCATTTTCGTCCTGTATTTTTCAGCCTCGGTGCTTTTTTGCAGCATCCGGTATTCGGAACGGTCGCCCAGCGCCTGCCGGTGGTCGGTGTAAATCAGTCCCGGGGACTGCACCTGCGGAATTTCACCTTCGAAAACAATATCCGGGCTGTAGTTCACGCCCATATACTGGCAAAGCGCCATCCGGGCCAGTTCAATGCTGTTTTCCAGCTTCAGCCTGCTCATCTGCAGTTCGTTTTGCTTCAGCTCCACCTTTAGCAGGTCATTGCGGGTGATCAGTCCGGCCTGCCAGGCATCGGCAACTTCTTTATGCAGGGTGTCGACCATGGCGATGTACCTGTCCAGGGTTTTCAACTTCTCATTGAGCGATACGATCTGCCAGTACTGGTACTCCGTTTGCAGTGCAATCCCGTTTTCGGCGGCGGCCAGTTGCAGCTCGCTGACTTCGACCCCCAGCGCCGCCAGCTTATTCCCGGTGCTGATCTGCGAGCCGGCATAGAGCGGCTGAATAGCGGTGGCCATGCCGATAGTTCCTTTCTCCAGGAGCGAAAGAGATCCTCCGGGGAAGTATGCAAATTGCGTCGCTCCCGGCAGGTTCGCCGGATTGCCGTCGTACACCGGCAGATTGCCGCCTTCCAGTTCCATCTCCATCAACGGCTTGTCGAACCGGAAGGTCAGGGCAGTGGCCTCTACCTGCGGGAAATATTTGGTAAGCGCCGCTTTCTTTACTTCCTGCGCCGATTCAACTTCAAGCGCTTTATTTTTCACTTCTGCATTGTTTTGCAATGCCAGGGTTTTGCATTGTTCCAGGGTGTATTGTTTCCGGGCCTGGACAGCAGGAGAGAAAGTCATCAAAATGGACAATGCAGCCAGAGCGGTTTTCATGTTCCCTGATTTTTTTTCAGTATTCACTTTCTTATTGTCTGTTTTACGGAAGATCAGCCAGTAGGCAACCGGGAGGATCAGCACAAGCAAGACCATAGAGGTCATGGTGCCGAAGCAGATGATGGTTCCCATGGGCGCCCAGAGCGAGCTGTTACTGATAATCATCGGCACCACGCCCATCGATGCGGCGGCCGAGGTCAGGAAGATGGGCCGCATCCGGCGCTTCCCTGCTTCCATCGCCGCTTCCATGGCGGTTTTCCGTTTCACCAGGCGGAGTTCCTGGGCATAATCAAGCATGATGATCCCGTTTCGCACCAGAATGCCGATCAGGCTGACGATCCCCAGCAGGGAGGTAAGCCCGATTTCTTTACCCAGGATCAGGATGCCGGCCATTGCTCCGATAAAACTCAACGTTGCTGATCCGAGCACCAGCAAAGCCAGATTGATTTTTCGGAAGTGAAAGACCAGGATCATGAAAATAATGAAAATGGCGATGATAAGCCCGCTGAGGATCGGCGGAAGATTTTCGGCATCCGACTCGTGAGCACCTCCGTAACTAAGCTGCAGACCTTCGGGCAGATCTTGCTTTTCCATAATGCTTCTGACCTGGCGGAAAACCTCATTGGTATTGGCATTGCGCGTCACATCGGCAACAATGCTGATGGTCCGGACTCCGTTGCGGCGAACGATTTTCCCCTGGGTCCAGTCCGGTTCAACCTGCGCGATCTGTCGTAAAGGAACAGATATCCCTGGGATCAGCGAGTGAATGTATTCGTTCTCAATATCGCCAAATTCGGGTTCTCCCCGTCGCTCCGCCTTGAGTTTCACAGAGACCGGATAATCGTTTTCCCAGAGCGTGGTAAGCGGCAGTCCGTCAAAGCGGACGGCCAGGTTGGTCGAAACAGTGGTTTTATTGATCCCCAGCCGGTTTGCTTCTACCGGATCGAGGGTAACCTTTGCTCCCGGCAACATCTCCTCATAATTGGTGTGCACCCAGGTCAGGTGATCGACCGTTTTTAATTTTATCGCCAGCGAATCAGCCGCCGTTTTCAGTTGACTCAGATCAGTTCCCGAGATCCGTACTTCGATGGGGAAGGCGGCATCCTGGTAGTCGAGCTGCTTAAAGCGGATATGCGCGTTGGGAAAATATTCGGCATATTTGGGCGTGTATTCATCCAGCATCGCGATTGTTTCGCTGTTAGCGTGTGTATTGACAATAAACTGGGCGTAATTCCGTGCCGGCAGGTTCGGAGCGTAAGTGGTGTGAAAACGGGGTGAGCTGGCCCCGTTAAAGGCAGTTACCGAAACCACCCGGCTGTCGGCTTTCAGGATTTTTTCTAAACTGTCGGTGACCACGACCGTCTGATCCAGTGAACTTCCCTGCGGCAGGTAGATCTCGACGGCAAACTGGTCACGTTCAGCCGTGGGAAAAAGGCGCTGCGGTGCCAGGGTAAACAGGAAAATGCCGCCAAGGACCGCGATCAATGCCGCTGTCATCGTGATACGCGGGTGACGGAAGGCTTTTCCCAGCCATTTTTCGTAAGTATCCTGAATCATGTCGAGCATGGACCGGCGTTTTTTCCTGCCTTCGGCTTGTTTAAACCCCTTACGGATGAAGATGTATTCCATCAGCGGGATCAGGAACATGGCGACCAGCAGGGAAATGCCCAGGGTGATGGTCAGCGTCCAGGGAAAAAGCTGCACAAAGTCGCGGAACATTCCCTTCAGGGTGAACAGGAACGGGAAAAAGGTAATGCTGATGGCCAGCGTAGCCGAGAAAATGGCCTTAAACAACGATTGCGCACTGCTGATTGCTGCATGCCAGCTTGACAGCCCGTGATCGAGTTTTTCCATGTAGCTGTCGACGATCACCACCGAGTTGTCAACGATCATTCCCAGAACAACGATCAGGGCTGCCAGCGTGACCGTGTTCAGTTCCATTCCCGTGAGCAGCATGATGCCGAGCGATATAAAAATGGTAATGGGGATGGTCGATGCGGCGACCGTGGCTACCCGGAAAGGAAGAAGGATCATGGTGACCAGGATGACCGCGATAATGGCATATCCCATTTCAACCAAGAAATTACTGATGGAATGACCGACCACTTTCGGCTGGTCGGCAATGCGTTCAATGCTGATCCCTTCCGGAAGCTCCGACTGGAACTGACGAAGCACTTCGTCCACTTCCTTCCCGTACTGCACGATGTTGTTGCCCTGAAGCATTTCCATGGAGATCAGCAGGCATTTATGCCCGTTGTTGGTGATATAACTGTCCAGGTCAGGATATTCGCGAACAATGCGGGCTACATCTTTTAAACGGATGATATTGCCTGAAGGATCGGAGTATATGATCTGCTCTGCCAGATCCTCCTCGTTATTGAAGGATGGCGAAATATGGATCGGCGCCACATAGTCTTCATTGTCGATGGTTCCGCTCATGGTGGTAAACCCCTGCGTAAACAGGTTTGCCAGAAGAGTGGTAGGCGTAATGCCATAGTTGGTCAGCTTTTCCTTCTCCAGGTAAATGCTGATTTGCTCCGGCTGAAGGCCGATGTGATTTAACTTCGAAACCGATTCGATGCGGCGCAGCCGGTCTTCGAGTTCATTCATATGATCTTCAAGTTGCCGGTAACTTAAATTGTCGGCTTCCAAAGCAATGAGCAGTGCGGAGGTGTCGCCAAAATCACTGTTCGTAACGAGGGCGAGTACACCCGAGGGCAACTGTGACTTAAAGGTGTTCATCCCATGATTCAGCTTTGCCCAGAATTCGTCCGAGTTTTTGACGCTGTTATCCAATTCCACAAAAACGATCATCATGCCGTCTTTCGAAACGGAGTAGGTATCCTTCTTTTTGATCTCCTTATAACTGAACAGGTATTTTTCCACTTTCGAAGTGAGCTGTTCTTCCACTTCTTCCGAGCTGGCTCCGGGGTATACACCGATTACCAGTCCCTGGCGAATGGTGAAGGAGGGAAATTCCTGCCGCGGCATAACCATTAGCGCATAAATCCCGATGATCCCCATCATGACGATGAGCATCACCATAATCTGCCAATAACGCATGGCAGATTCGACGATTCCCATTTTTTTCTTCATTACCGGAGAATTTGAACAGATGAATTTTTACTTATTTTTTGATAACCTTCCGTGATGAGCAGGTCGCCGGGCGTCAGGCCGCTGACAATGACAATCCCGTTGCCTGCGAACGGTCCGGCTGTGATTGGCTTCTTCTCGGCCTTACCGGTACGTTCATTGGCGGTATAAACAAATTTCTCTCCGTTGGCTGATTGTTGTATGGCCGACATGGGAATGATGATCCGGGCGCTGAGTGCCGTGTTGCTGAGCTGTACGGAGCATACCATTCCAGGTTTCAAAAGATTTTCGGGATTGTCCAGTTCGGCTTTGACCATGTAGGTGTGCGACAGCGGATTTGAAAGGACGCCGACTTCGCGCACTTCCGCTTCAAACAGCCGGTCGCCGATGGCTGAAACACGAACGGCTGCTTTCTGACCTTTCGAAATGGCCGAAATTTCATTTTCAGGCACCGGGAAGCTTACCTTTACTCTTTCGATCCGCACCAGTTGGAAAACAGGATTTCCAGGAATGATGCTCATACCCGCTTCGATCATTTTCTTCCCGATCATACCGTCGGTGGGAGCATAGAGTTTGCTGTCCTTCAGGCTTTTTTCGGCCATTGCAGCCATGGAACGGGCCTGCTCAAGCGCGGTTTTGATCTCAATATATTTTACCTCAGGAAGGCTCCCTTTTCGATAGACGGGTTCGAGCCGGTTAAATGCATCGCGGGCCTGCGATTCCTTCGCCGAAGCAATTTGCCATGCATTCCGCAAATTTTCATCATTCAAAACAGCCAGCAACTGGCCTCTCCTGACCGGCTGTCCTTCGCTGACCAGCACCTTCTCGACAGTTCCCGAAGTCAGAAAGCTTAACGGAATGGCCTGCGATTCGGCAATGGTACCGATGTAGGAGGGATCACTGGTCGCGCTGCCTGACCCGATTTCGGTGACCTTTACCCGGACAGGTTGGGTAGTTTCCGAAACGTTCTGCTTGGTTGGGCCGGAAGTGCAGCCGGCAAGCAGGAGCACAACAGAAACGGAAGCAATCGATAAATTTCTTCTCTTCATATTTTTGGTTTTTTAAATTTAACTACCATAAAACGAAATTCATATTTTAGTCGGTTTTTGATAAAAAATTTTATGCCAGCAATTTTGGCACAAAATAATGAACGGCCCTGACGATTTCTTCCTCCTTGTAGAAACCCTCCTTTTCCATGACATACAAGACAGTACCGTAAAAGGCGGAGAGGAAAGTTTCGGCAACCCAGGGGATATCTTCCCGGTTCACATTCGTATATTCACGGGCATCATAGCCGTCTTCGAGGATGCGGGTGATATACGATTTCTCAAAGTCCATCATCTTCATGAAGTTTTTACGGGCGGCGGATTCCGCTGCGTTTTCCTGGCTGATGATCCGGTAGAGATTGGCCCGCTGAAAAACTTCCCGGTAAAACTCAAGGGTGTAAGTCATGATCTTTTCGACCATCGTTTTCTGTTCCTCCACTTTGCTTTTGACATGGCGGCGCAGGTTAACAATCTCCATCTGGATCACTGCGTCAAAAACCTCTTCCTTATTTTTAAAATAATGGTAGAGCGTACTTTTCGCTTTTCCGCAGGCAGTTGCAATGTCGTCCATTGTCGTCTTTTTCAGACCGAATTGCTGAAAGAGTTTCTGCGCCTGCAATAAAATTTCATTTTTGATGATCTCTTCTTTTTCCATGATCGCATTTTTCGACTAAAAACGTTTTCTAGTATCAAAAATGATGCCATATTTTTAGGCTTTATAAATTTTGGTAGTGAACAATTTCCATCGTTTGTGCTTTTAACTGGTGAAGTTCCTGTGCAGGAAGCATCAGGGGATAAACGATAAACAAATCAGATGGATAGCCAAAAAAAAGAACTGCCCCGGAGAGAGCAGGACGAGTTGCTGGGTACGCTGAAAGCCCGATTTGAAAAGAACCAGGGCCGCCATAAAAAGATTGAGTGGTCTGACGTTCAGTCCAGGCTGGAAGCCGATCAGGGAAAGTTGCGGTCGCTCACGGACATGGAGGAAACCGGCGGTGAACCGGATGTGGTCGGGCAGGATAAGCAGACGGGTGAATACCTGTTTTATGATTGCTCACCCGAGAGTCCGAAAGGTCGCAGGAGCCTTTGCTATGACCGCGATGCGCTCGGGTCAAGGAAGGAGCATAAACCGAAAGACAGTGCGGTTGAGATGGCTGAAGCGATGGGGATCGAACTTTTAAGCGAGGAACAATACCGGGAATTACAGCGGTTGGGGAGTTTTGACCTGAAAACTTCGAGCTGGGTTAAAACGCCTGATAAAATCCGGCAACTCGGCGGCGCCCTGTTTTGTGACCGCCGCTACGATACGATATTTGTATATCATAATGGCGCCGAATCTTATTATGCAGCCCGGGGGTTCAGGGGCTGTCTGCGGGTTTAACAATCAGTTCCTCCGCGGAAGGCCCCGATATCACCTGTAAGACTCCCGGTGCCGCTGCTGTACGAATTCTTAGCCTTCCTTTTTCATGGTTAGCTGAGGCTTGGTCGTGATGGCGAATTTATATTTGTCACCGCGGTAAAATGATTTTTCCACCTCGACAATCCGCCCGTCATCACAAAAGATTGCCCCGTCCAGGATAAAGACAGCAAGCGGAATATCATCTTCAAAATAGTTGTGAAGATCACCCGGATGGACAATGGAACTGCCCAGTGTCCGTTCAACACTGTCAAGCTTCAGGTGGTACTTTTCTTCGTAAATATTGATCAGCGATTGTTCCAGGTCCAGCAGATTGATCTTCGGGCAGATCGCCATGGAAATGTACCGCGTTTCGTCCTTCAGCAGCAGGTCATCTGCATAGCGCAGCCGGTGGATTTTCAAAACGGGTCCATCCATAATATAATGGCGGTTGTTGATCAGTGAAGAAATGCCTTCCCCGAGGATCACCTTTTCCAGAATGATGTTTCTGGGGGTGAAGCCTTCCTTGATCAGGTTATTGCTGAAGCTTTCCTTCATTGCGTGAAAAGAACCAAGCACGCGCGTTAGGTGCTTATCTTCGGAACGATTGAGCACAAAGGTCCCTTTTCCTTTGATGCGGTTCGCCCAGCCGTTCAGTTCGATCTCAAGCAGGCTTTTTCTGGCCGTGGTGTTGCTGATCGAATACATTTTAATCAGCTCGTTCTCAGATGGGATCTTGTCTCCAGGTTGTAATTCGCCCGACTCGATTTTCTGGATGATCTCTTTGCTGATCGCTATGTATTTCGGGGACGTCCGCTTCATATGTTGTATAACAAGTGTGATTAATGCTGACAAAATAACAAACTAATTTGCACATTTAAAAGACATGTTTAATTTTGTTGGGAGAAAATACTTAGTGCGTTAACTGATGAATAAAAGCGTTACAAGTTGGATCCCCTGGATAATCGTGCTCATGGCCTTTTTCGCAACGGCCCTGAGTTTTCTGGACCGGCAGGTCCTGTCAATCTCCATTATCCGCATCAAGGAGGACTTTCATATTTCGGATGTGGAGTATGGATTCATTAATACCGGCTTTTTGATCAGCTACGCCATCATGTTTACTGTGGGGGGTATTTTCATTGACCGGTACGGGAGCCGGGCCGGTCTGGGATACTCGGTGGGCATTTGGTCGCTGGCCACGCTGTTGCATTCGTTCGCCAACAATGCACTGCATTTTGGATTTTACCGTTTTTTGCTGGGAGTGGGCGAAGGAGGTGCATTCCCGGGGGCAATAAAGGCGGTTGTGGAATGGATCCCGAAAAATAAGCGGGCGCTGGCAAATGGCATCGCTATAGGGGGATCGGCGATCGGTGCGGTCATTGCCCCGCCCCTTTGTGTGCATCTGATCCGGATAACCGGCTGGCGGGGTGTTTTTGTCGTTACCAGTATAATCGGTTTTGTATGGCTGGCCGTCTGGCTGTTGCTGCCGAAAAGGGAAAAGGCCGGCACTTCCGGATCCGCACCTGCAACGCCCGCTGCAGCCCCGGCGCGGCCAAAACTGAAGGCTCTTTTCCGGATCAGGGAGGTGTGGGTGTTTATTTTAATCCGTTTTCTGCTCGATCCGATCTTCTATTTCTATATGTTTTGGATCCCGAAATTTCTGAATGAAGCGCGTGGCGCGGATCTGACCCGGATCGGGAATTTGTTCTGGATCCCTTTCCTGGCGCTGGGACTTTCCAATATCCTGGGTGGCTGGCTGTCGGATCGGGTACTGAAGCGTACAGCAAGTCTTGACAAGGCGCGCAAAGGTGTGATGGGCCTTGCCGCCTTGCTGACCATACCGGCTGTTCTGGTCCGCTTTATTCCTTCCGTTGAGCTGGTGATCGTCATGATGGCCATTGCTTTTTTTGCCCACGGATTGTGGATCACCAATTATATGACGGCCATCAGCGACATCTTCGGAAAATCAGCCACCTCGACCATCGTCGGATTTTCCGGCTCGGCCGGTGCGCTCTCCTCGCTGATTATCAATCCGGTGATGGGACTGATCATTGCAAAGCATTCCTACGACCCGTTGTGGGTGTACGCCGGAACCATGTATCTGATCTGTTTTGTCGGGTTTGTGATCTTCATCCCAAAGATCAGGGCTTCGGCTGCGTTGAACTGAATGAAAGGTACTTAACAACAAAATACTATATTCTAAAATACTTAGTGCGTAAAGAAAATAAATAAATAGCGTTATGATGAAAATGATCCGGAAGAGGCAAGATCTGCCCAACTTAAAAGAAACTTCGGCCCGCATTGGGGTGTTCGGGGTGGGATACGATAAATACTGGGAACAATTCCCGGGTTTGCTGGAAGAATTAATGCAAAAGCACGAGACGATCATTCAGAAGTTTTCCGGTACGGGTGTCACCGTTTCGGATTTTGGCATGGTCGATAATCCGGAGAAGGCCTACGCGGTGGTCAGGGAATTGGAAGCGGCCAGCCTGGACATGGTTTTCTGCAATATGCTCACCTATGCCACTTCCGGCACGTTCGCAGTCATCGTCAGGGCGCTTTCCATTCCTGTCATCCTTGTCGCCCTTCAGCCGTTAAAGGCGCTCGATTACAGCAAAGCCTCCACTTATATGCAACTGGCGAACGACGACATCTGTTCGTTGCCGGAGTTTGCAGGTGTTGCCGTCAGGATGGGGAAAAGGGTGCCCGAGGTAATCATCGGCACCTTGTATGATGATCCGCAGGTGGATGCACAGCTCGATGAATTCTGCCGGATCGCCCGGGTATTGCATGATTTGAAAAATGCTCATTTCGGGCACCTGGGGCATCCGATCAATGCCATGCTCGATATGCATACCGATGCGACTATGCTGACTTCGATATTTGGCTGCCATGTAGTTGAATGTGAGGCGAACGAGCTGATGAGTTGTTACGGGGAAGCTACCGGGGAAGAGATCCGGGAAGAGGAAGAGATGATTCTCGGATTTTTTGATACGCCCGACCCGGGGTCCGATCCGATTTCCATGAAGCTTCAGGAAAGCGACCTGCGGATTGCCGCCAGGGTGAGTGTTGCCCTGAAGCAGTTTGTCAGCAGAAAGAGCCTGACCGGACTGGCCTATTATTATGACGGCCCCGAAAAAAGTGAATTGCGTACGGTGATGTCCAATCTCATTGTCGGAAATTCACTGCTCACGGCCAGTGGTTTCCCTATGTGCGGCGAATCGGACCTGAAGACACTGGTGGCGCTGCTGCTGATGGACAGGCTCGGAATTGGCGGCAGCTTTGCCGAGTTTCATCCGGTCGATTTTCAGGAGGGGTTTGTGCTGGTGGGACATGATGGTCCCCACAACATCTCCATTGCTGAGGGAAAACCCGTGCTGAGAAGCCTGAAAAAATATCACGGTAAGCCCGGCAATGGGGCAGGAGTGGAATTTAAGATCAAGGAAGGTCCCATTACCATGCTGTCAATCAGTTCTACCTATGAAGGGAAATTCAAGTTTGTCATCGCCGAAGGTGAATCGGTAAAAGGTCCCATACCACCTACGGGGAATACGAATACCCGCGGGTTTTTCAAACCCGATGTCCGGACCTTCTTAACACGCTGGGTTTCTGAAGGACCGACCCACCATTTTGCGCTGGGTATTGGCCACCATGCCGAAACGATTCAAAAGGTAGCCAAATTCCTGAATGTTGAATCGGTGATCATCCGGCAGGATCACAAGTGACGCTGCCGGTACTCAAATAGAAATATGTTGCTCTTCATGCCGGTCTGAAAAGGCAGGCACGGGAGTAGTTCCCAATAACCAAACCAGAAGATTATGAATAAAAATGATCATTTCCTCGCAAAAGATTTGCTGAACAGACTGACTTTCTTTCTGCTGTTTGTCTTTTGTGTTCCGGCATACATGATAGCCGGACAAAAACCGGCGCCTGTGGAGGCCAATCAGCCCCGGATGGTGAAGGGGCGGGTGACTGACGAAAGCGACAATCCGCTGCCGGGCGTTACGGTCGTGATAAAAAGTACTGCGAAAGGTACCATCACCGATACCCATGGTGCCTATTCCCTGTCAGTGCCGGCCGATGATGCCGTACTGGTTTTTTCCTTTGTCGGTATGACAACGGTCGAAGAACCGGTCAGGGCCCGTACAGGCATCGACGTGACCATGCGCGAGGCTATCCGGAACATGGATGAAGTGGTGATCGTTGGATACGGGACTTTACGAAAAATGGACCTGACCGGCTCGGTGGAATCGGTGAAGATGAACGAAATGCAGAAAGCGCCTGTCAAGTCATTCGACGAGAGTCTGGCAGGGCGTATTGCCGGGGTCACTGTTGCCGGTAACGACGGGCAGCCCGGGACCAACAACAACATTGTGATTCGCGGAGTGGGATCGATCACCGGATCAACAGCCCCCTTGTATGTCATTGACGGGGCACCGATGGAGGATTCATTTGCAAATACCCTGAACCCCGGCGATATTGAGTCGATCAATATCCTCAAAGACGCTTCGGCAACGGCTATTTACGGTGCCCGCGGGGCCAACGGAGTGGTGCTGATTACAACAAAACGCGGGGTCAAAGGAGCTCCGGTGGTGACCTACAACGCGTATTACGGTTTTTCGGTGCCGCCCAAAACTCTCGATCTCATGGGAGCTTATGAGTTTGTGAAGTACCAGTCTGAGCTGAATCCTACTTATGCCCAAAACGTCTATTTTATAAACGGCAAGACGCTGGAAGATTACCGGGATACGAAGAGTATTGACCTGCAAAAGGAGATGTTCCAGCGCTCGCCGGTCCATAATCATGAACTTTCGTTGCGTGGCGGTTCTGAAAATACATCCTACTCTGTATCGGGAAATGTGCTTGATCAGGACGGGATTGCCATTAATTCAGGCTTCAAACGGTATCAGGGGAGGATCACGCTCGACCAGCAATTCAACAGGAAGCTGAAAGCAGGAATTGATGCTGCTTACACCAGTGAGATTTCCCATGGTGCCGTACTCACCCAGTCGTCCGATTCCTATACCTACGCCAACCTCAGCTTGTTGTATTCAGTATGGGGTTTCCGGCCTGTGCTGGGAGACAACGAAAGCCTCCTGGACGAGCTCTTCGATCCGGCAATGCCGGCTACCGATTTTCGGGTCAACCCGATTCTTTCGGCTAAAAACGAGCTTCGGCGGACCAAAGTGGACAACCTGCGGGCAAATGCTTACGTGGAATATAAGCTGACTCCGGCGCTGACCCTGAAACTGGCCGGCGGGGTGGCCAATATCATGGTTGAACGCCGGGGGTTCTTCAACTCTCAGACAACTGCCGGAAATGAGCGAAGAGACCAAAAGCAAAACGGATTTATTTATTTCAGGCCGGTCACCAACTGGAATAACACCAATACGCTGACCTATAATAAAAGCTTCAATAAACTCCATCATCTCAACATTGTGGTCGGAAATGTCATTCAGAAACAAAAAGACGGGGACTACGGCTTTTCAGCAATTCAGGTGCTGAACGAAGGAACCGGGGTGGATGGCCTGGATGAAGCGTCGGCCAATTTTGGTCTATCCGGCAGCTCGCGCTGGTCATTGGCCTCCTTCCTGGGAAGGGCCAATTACAGCTACCGGTCGAAATATATTCTGACCGGTTCGGCTCGTTACGACGGCTCCTCGAAATTTGCTCCGGGAAACCGATGGGGCTTTTTCCCTTCCGGGGCTTTGGCCTGGAGAATGTCGGAAGAAAGTTTCATGAAAAAAATGACCTTCCTCACGAACGCGAAACTCCGCCTGAGTTACGGGGCAACCGGAAACAACCGGATTTCCGATTTCGCTTACCTTTCGACCATGTCCATTCCCAGGAATGGCGGCTATTCGTTCAACAACGGCGAACCCAACAGGGGCGCTTTGCTGGAGAACTTCGGCAACCCCAGGCTGAAGTGGGAAACAACCTATCAGGCCAATATCGGTTATGACCTTGCACTTTTTGACAACCGGGTCGACATTTCTGCAGACCTGTACCGAAAAACTACGGAAGACGTTTTGCTGAACGCCAACCTGCCCTATTCGACCGGCCTGACCACGATCTATAACGTGGCCACAGCCTACAAAAACATCGGGAAGATCAGGAATCAGGGACTCGAGATCACCGTTAACACGGTGAACATCCGGAAAAAAGATTTTGAATGGAGTACCAATTTCAACATCAGTTTCAATCAAAACAAGGTGATGGAACTGAACGAGGGGCAAAACGCCCTGCTTCAGAATGTGAATTTTGATACCGACTTTCGGAATACCAGTCCTTATATTGCGCAGGTAGGCAAACCAATTGGCCAGATGTACGGTCTTATCTGGGACGGGGTTTACCAATACGACGATTTCGACCAGATCCTCGGGAATTATGTGCTGAAAGGAAGTATACCTTCAAACGGGCAGGCCAGGGCAAACGTACAGCCCGGAGATATTAAATACAAGGATATCAATGGCGACCTGGTGGTCAATGAAATGGACTTTACAGTGATCGGACGCGGTTATCCGATCCATACGGGCGGGTTCAGCAATACCTTCCGTTATAAAGGATTCGATTTAAATATATTCTTTCAGTGGTCTTACGGAAATGATCTGATCAATGCCAACCGACTGTTTTTTGAAGGAAACGCCAAACGGGTGGTTGCGCTGAATCAGTTCGCTACCTACGAGAACCGCTGGACCCCCGATAATCCAAGCAATGAATACTTCCGCACCGCGGGGAAACGTGACACCTATTATAGCAGCCGTGAGGTTGAAGACGGATCTTTCCTTCGGCTCAAGACTGTTTCTCTGGGTTATGATTTCGGCCGGTCTTTCACTGAAAAGTTAAGGCTCAAAGGTCTGCGGGTGTATGCTTCTGCACAGAACCTGTACACATGGACCGCATACTCCGGACAGAATCCTGATGTGTCCACCCGGCACTCTGCCCTGACACCCGGTTTTGATTTTGCTGCTTATCCGCTGGCGACAACCCTTACATTCGGCATCAAAGCTTCATTCTAATAAATCAAACTATGAGACTGAAATATATTATATTAGCAATCGGGATCGGACTGGCGGGCTCTTCATGCGAAGAGTTTCTGAATACGAAACCGACCAATTTTATTGCACCGACCTACTCCACTCTGGCCGAACTCGAAACCGGTCTGGCAGGTGTTTATGATGTACTTGGAAGCCAGGCTATGTATGGTGACGTGATTCCCTACTGGCTCAATGTGAGTACCGACATTGAATATACCAATACGGGGCAGTTGAACACGACGGTGTACATTTATACGCCTGCTGATGTGCAGGTGACCAATTTCTGGAAGACCCTTTACCAGGGGATCTACCGGGCCAATCTGGTACTGGCAAGGGCCGACAACCCTGATCTGGATGAAGCTGCCAGGAATAAGATCAAAGGGCAGGCGCTGTTTCTGAGGGGCTATTATTATTTTCTGCTTGCAAGCAACTATGGCGGTGTACCCTTGTTGTTAACCGATGCACCGGATATTAATAATGTGAATGTGCCAAGGTCGGGGCTCCGTGAAGTCTATGATCAGATCCTCAGCGACATGACCCAGGCGGAACCGCTGGTTGCTGAGGCTTCATCGCTGAGTGGCGGAGGCCGGATCTCCCGCTCTGCCGTCCAGGGGATTCTGGCGCGTGTGTGCCTGACCATGGCCGGTTACCCCTTGAATGATACATCGAAATATGAAGAGGCCAAAAACTGGGCGACAAAAGTCCGCGAATCAGGCATGCACGAGCTGAATCCTGATTATTCTGATATTTTTATCAACTATGCCAGGGATCAGTACGATATCAAGGAAAGTATCTGGGAAGTGGAATTCTACGGCCTCTTGTCGGACGGATCATCTGAATATACCTATTACATTGGTGCAAGAGGCGGAATCCGCAGCAGTGACGTCGAACTTGGGGCCAGCAGCGGGGCAGTGCTGGCCACGAAATGGTTATTCGACCTGTATGAAAAGGATGAAACCAGCACAACAACGCCATTGGCATCGCCCGATCTGCGGCGGGACTGGAATATTGCGCCCTTCACCTACGCCGGGGTTCCCGGGGTGGCGACTCCGAACCCGGACCTTTGGAGGAGGACCATGGGTAAATGGAGACGCGAATACGAAGTGCAGACCCCAAAGGACCGCGTCGTTTCACCACAGAACTTTCCTGTACTTCGCTATTCCGATGTGCTGCTGATGATCGCCGAAGCGGAGAATGCAATCCATGAAGGCCCCACAAGTGAAGCTTACGAGGCCATAAACCAGGTGCGCAGAAGAGCCTACGGACTGATGCTGCCCACTCCTCCCGATCCGGATGTGAATGCCGACCTGCCCGAAGGACTGTCGAAAGATGAATTCTTCAGGGAGATCATCAATGAACGGGCCCGCGAGTTTTGTTTTGAGGCCATGCGCCGGCCCGATTACATCCGCTGGGGAAATTTCATCAACCGGATGAAAGAGTATAAAGGCTGGGCGCTGGCAAACGGAGCTGCTGCCGGACACGTGCTGGCCCAGGATAACATCTCCGACCGGAACCTGCTGTTACCCATCCCGACTTACGAGTTGTCGCTGAACAAGGCTATGACACAAAACCCAGGCTACTGACGAAAAAAACGAACAGGATGAAATAGCCCTGACAAGATAACAACAACAGAAAATGAATATGAACATGAATATCCGGTCACTGCTATTCGCTTCGCGGATCTCACCAGGTGGATTTTCGCTGCGCTCCAATTCGTAAACTCAATTCCATTGGCAATAAAAAAATAAATCATTCACAGATGAAACGACATTTAAGTATCTTGTTATTAGTGGTTTCCCTGGCTTCGTGCGAAGACATCATTGACGTTGACTCCCCTGACTTTGACGTTCAGGTTGAAAAACTGAGTTGGGAAGCCGGCGATACTGTTCGGTTTCGCTTCTCGGGAAATGCCGGGAATATCACCTTTTACTCCGGACTGCCGGGGGCGGATTACAATTTTCGTGACCGTACCGTGCTCGAGGGAGGTGTGCCCCAAATCGACCTGATCACCCAGTACGGCGGAGGGGGAACGCAAACGGAATCGCTTAGACTGATGGTCTCGACCGATCTGACCGCGATGACCAACGAAGGTATTCTGGCTGCAAGCTGGACGGATATCACCGACCGCGGGTCTATCGCCCCCAATACGGCCATTACCCCTTCAGGAACGATCGATGTGTCCGATCTGGCCGATCCGGATAGTCCATTTTTCTTTGCCTTCAAATTTGTGGGTCAGACCGACGCGAACCGGGCCGCCGGCAACTGGATCATCCGCGGCTTCAACGCCACGACCCTCACTTCTGAAGGGCTGGCAATTCCCGTGGCAACGATGCAGAATGCCGGCTGGCAGCCCTTCAGCATCAGGAACAACGCCAATGCATGGTATTCGCGGGGGACACCCATCGTCGATATGGTCATCATCGGGGGTGGTAAGAATGCGCCGGAAAGCGAAGACTGGTTTGTGACCAAACCGCTCTTTTTCACAAAAGTTCCCCCTGATACAGGCGTCCCGATCCAGAACATCGGGACCAGCAAACTCACTGGTTATGATGTCGTGTACACGCAGCCGGGAACCTATACGGTGACTTTTCTGGCCTCGAATTATTCGGTCGACCGGCACAAGGAGAAGGCCGTGCAGTTCGAACTGACCATTATCGAATAAACCACGCTTCCGGCGAAGGATCCCGGGGATCAGCCGGGACCTTGCGCCGGAGGTGGATCTGTTTATACGGCTGTTTATCTGAGATTCCGGCCGTTCTGAACCCCGGTGAAAATATGATCTGCTCACCGGAGTCGTGAAGTGACTTTTGTTTTATTCAAATCGAAGATTACGATGACAATTGATTTTTTAAGGTATTTCGTTTGTTTATTTCTTTTTTTATCCTGTTCAGACGGGAACGGGATCAACGAAGCGAACGAACCGGATCCTGTCCCGGATCCGGTAATCGCGCCAAAACCTTTTGGTGTCAATCTTTCCGGGGCTGAATTCGGCGGAGTTTACCCGGGAACCGACGGGACGCACTATGGGTATCCCGGGGAGAAGGACCTCGACTATTTTAAAGCAAAGGGGCTGGAATTGATCCGGTTTCCCTTCCGTTGGGAGCGCGTGCAGCATGAATTGAACGGAGCGCTTTACCCGGTCGATCTGGGCAAGATGAAAGCGTTTGTGAAAGCTGCCGAAGACCGCCAAATGCCGGTAATCCTGGATATGCACAACTTTGCCCGGCGCTCATTCGACGGAGGTGCCACCCTGGTAACGATCGATGCCGGGGCGGAGCTGACGCGCGAACATTTAGCCGATGCCTGGATGAAGCTGGCCAACGAATTTAAATCATACACGAATATCTGGGGCTATGATATTATGAACGAGCCCTACGCAATGCCTTCGTCCGATAGCTGGTTTACCATTGCGCAGACTGTCATCGACAAGATCAGGCTGGTTGATATGAACACACCCATCATTATTAGCGGCGACCGTTACAGTTCGGCTCTTCACTGGGTGCAGTTCAGCGATAACCTCCGTAATCTGAAGGATCCCTCCGATAACCTTATTTTCCAGGCGCACGTCTACTTCGACAAAAATGTTTCAGGCACTTATGCAGGCAGCTATGAGGAGGAACAGGCTACTCCCGAAACCGGAGTGAACCGGATCAAGCCCTTCGTGGAGTGGCTCAAAAAATATAACAAACAAGGACTGATCGGTGAATACGGCGTACCGGACAATGACCCCCGGTGGCTGGTGGTGCTGGAGAATATGCTGATCTACATGCGCGATCAGAATGTCCCGGGTACTTATTGGTCGGCCGGACCCCGTTGGGGAAACTATAAACTGGCGGTTCAGCCCGGTAATAACTATACGACCGACAGACCTCAGATGAAGGTGCTGGAAAAGTATACGCAAACAAAACAGAAATGAGTTTTTCAGGACGGATTTGAATAAGATGAATTAACAAGTAAAAATGGAATAACTATGAAGCACACGGATTATTCGTTTGGAGTGAACTGCAAAACGTTCTTTCTCCTGTTTGTTTTTGCGGCTTGCTTTGTTATTGATGGCAGCGCCGGCCAGCGTGCCGCCGGGATGCTGATCCTGCAGGGCCAGCCTGTCAGGGGACAGGTTCTTGACAGCGGGGGCAGTCCGCTGCCGGGGGTTACGGTTGTGATAAAAAATACCAACCAGGGTACAATTACTGATGCCAACGGAAACTACACGCTTTCAAACGTCCCGGGCCAGGCGACCCTGTTATTTTCGTTCGTAGGTATGAAAAGCAGGGAGATGGAGGTAGCAGGGCGGAATGTGGTCAATGTTACCCTCGAAGAAGAAACCGTCGGCCTGGAGGAGATCGTGGCCGTGGGTTACGGCTCCCAGCGGAGGAAAGATCTGACCGGCTCGATTGCCCGTGTCAAAGGCGAGGATATGATCCAGGCATCAACCGGAAGCTTCGATCAGATGCTGCAGGGAAAAGTGGCCGGGGTTCAGATCAGCCAGACGTCGGGTGCCCCGGGAGGAAACGTGAATGTGCTCGTCAGGGGCGTCAGCTCCATCACCGGAGGCAACCAGCCCCTGTATGTGGTCGATGGCTTTCCGGTCGGCACAGGCGGAGGTGGTTCGGATATGTCCAACTTCGGCGGCGGAAATTTCACATCCGAAGGGATGGCCCGCAACACTCAAAACCGCATTAACCCGCTGAGTTCCATCAATCCTTCCGATATTGAATCGATCGAGATCCTGAAAGATGCATCGGCAACAGCTATTTACGGCTCGCGCGGGGCCAACGGTGTGATCATCATCACCACCAAACGGGGGGCAACCGGTAAATCGCAGATAAACGTCGATGTGTCGTATGGTGTGCAGGAAGTTGCGCATAAGCTCGATATGATGAATACACGGCAATATGCTGAATTTGTGGCGGAAGGCCGTGACAATGCCCGCATCTATGCCGGGGGCCTGGCCAGCGATCCCAATGAGATCCGGGCCGGAGGGCACCGGGTGCCGACGGCATTCCGTGATCCGGCATCGATCACCACCGACACCGACTGGCAGGATGCGATCTTCCGGATTGCGCCGGTTCAGAATTATCAGGTATCATCCACTTCCGGGAACGAGAAGAATCGCTTTTTCATCTCTGCCGGCTATTTCAATCAGGAAGGGATCGTCCTTACTTCGTCGTATGAACGCTTTAACCTGAGGACCAATGTGGACGCCCAACTAACGGAACGGCTGAAGCTGGGATCTTCTATTTCCGGATCGTATGGCTACGGGCGCTTCCCGAATACGGAAGGGCATTATGGTACGGGCGGCATTCTGAGCATGGCCCTGGCTGCCTCACCGACCATCCCTGCGTATCATGAAGATGGCAGCTATTACTTTAATCAGGAAGATGTCGACTACGGGCTGGGCTGGCTGTCCAATCCGCTGGCCGTTCTGGACGGCTATTCCGATAAGCGCAAAGTGGCCGACATCCTGGTCAACAACTTCCTGGAGTACCGTCTGATGGACGGGCTGAGCTTCAAAACGTCGGTCGGGACTAAATACGGAACCAACGTGATCAAGCTGTGGCGCTCCTCAGAAGTGCCCTTATATGGTAACCGGAACTATGAGGCAACTGCCGCTGTGATCAAATCGGAATCGCTCAACTGGCTGAATGAAAATACGCTCAGTTACAAACGCAGTATCGGTGGGAAGCACCAGATCGATGCCCTTGTGGGTTTTACCTTGCAGAAAGATAGTTATGACCAGTTGTCGGCCGGAGCAGCGAACTTTCCCACCGAATATGTGACTTATCTCTCGGAGGGGATTGTCAACACCGGTTCCCATTTTGTATCCGAATGGTCGATGATGTCGCTGATGTCGAGGATCAACTATTCGTATGCCGGTAAATACCTGTTTACGGCTACTCTCCGTCGTGACGGCAGCTCCCGGTTCGGTGTCCGGAATAAATGGGGAAATTTCCCTTCCTTTTCGATCGGCTACAATGTTTCGGAAGAGCCGTTTATGGAACCGCTCACCTGGATCGACAACCTGAAACTAAGGGCCAGCTACGGGATATCGGGGAATAACCAGATCGGGAACTACACGCATATCGGGCTGCTTTCGACATTGGGTTATGTGGAGAATAATACCAAACGCCTGGGCCTGGTCCCCAGCAGCCTGTCGAATGACAACCTGACATGGGAAAAGTCAAAGCAACTCAACATCGGTCTGGATTTGACCCTGCTTAAAGAACGTATCTCCCTGACGGCCGACATATACAGGGACCGGAAAACGGATCTGCTGCTGGCTGTTAACCTGCCTGCTGCTTCCGGTTTTGGTTCTTCTACCCAGAACATTGGCGACATTGAAAACAAGGGGATCGAAGTGGGCCTTCAGACAATGAATGTCAAATCGCGGAAGTTCAACTGGACCAGCAGTGCCACCTTCAGTTCGAATAAAAACAAGGTTATGAAGCTGACCGCCGTATCGGAGAGGATGGTGAACTCGGCCTATCAGGTGACCCAGGTCGGCTATCCGGTCTCCAGTTTTTATCTGATGCACGCAACGGGGGTCTTCCAAACGGACGAAGAGGTGCAGAACAGTGCGCTTCAGCATCCGCGGGTGCAGCCCGGTGACCTGAAATTCGAAGACGTGGTGATTGACAATAAGATCAATGCCGACGACAAGAAAATCGTCGGTGATCCCTGGCCTGATTTCACCTGGGGATTCACCAATAAATTCAGTTACGGCAACCTTGCCCTAAGTGTGACGCTAAATGGATCGCATGGTGCAGACACCTATTTCCAGGCCGGCGAAATTGTGCTCAACTCGGCAGGAGTGCAAAATCAGCTGGCCATCGTCGACCGCCGGTGGAAATCGGCGCAGGATCCGGGTGATGGCTTCATGCCCCGTGCCATCCGGAGCAACCATGCCTATGCTTTCAGTTCTTCCTCACATTTTCTGTTCGACTCGTCGTTTACCCGCATCAAAAATGTGAATCTTTCCTATAAGCTTCCCGGATCACTGGTGTCGAAACTGTCGCTGGTGAGCGCCGCTGTGTACATCGATGTCAATAACCTGCACACCTTCACCAATTACCCCGGCTATGATCCTGAATCAAGCACCTCGGGCGATAATGTGGTGAACGCCGGCATCGATTACCTGACTTACCCGCTCCCGCGGACGTATACATTTGGTGTCCAATTAACTTTTTAAATCAGTCAGACCATGTTAAAGTATCTGTCCATTATTTTAGTTTTTGTCCTGGCGTCGTGCGAGGGTTTTCTGGTTCTGGAACCTGAAAATAAGATCAGCGAAAACAGCTTTTACAAGACCGAGGCTGACTTTGAAACAGCTATGATCGGTATGTATGGTGAACTGCAGGTCCTTCACGATATTTCGAATCTGTTCCTGACGGAAGTGACCACCGATAACATGCGGATTACCGACCAGTTGTCAAACCCGCCGGTAGACCGGATCGAATGCGACGAAGCCGGCCTGACTTCGACCAATGGTTTTGTCAATACCATTTGGGGCTCCTGTATGAAGACCATAGCGCGGAGCAACAACATCCTTTCGCGGATCGACGATGCCGGATTCGATCAAAGCAGGAAAGATCAGTATAAAGGGGAGTCGCTGTTCCTGAGGGCCTATGCCTATTTTTATATGGTGCGCCTGTTTGGAGAGGTTCCGGTCGTGACCGTGGCTTTCCGCAGTCCCGAGGAGGTGGCTGCCTACGACATGAGCCGGAAGCCGGTTTCGGAGGTTTATGAGCTGATCCGGAAAGACCTGGAGCAATCGGCGGGCCTGCTCACGGGAGTAACCGGCCTGAGCAAGTCGCGGGCGTCGCTGGGTGCAGTGAAAACCCTGCAGGGAAAGGTGTACCTGACCCTGAAGCAGTATGAGCCGGCTGCCGCTGCCCTGCTGGAAGTACAGCAACTCAACCGGTATACCCTTGCTGAGGATTACGGGCAACTGTTTTCGGTGGGGAACGATGAATTGCCCGAGTCCATTTTTGAAGTGAAATACCTGACCGGGAACGTAGGTGAAGGAAACTCACTGACCACAAATTTCTCGTACGGACATACCATTGTGCCGACTTCTGACATGATCAACGCTTACGAGGCTGACGATCTGAGGAAGGATGCATCGCTGGCCGATTCATTGCTGGCAGCCGATGGCAATTACGCCACTTATGAGGAGAAATATGTCCGCAAGTTCTATGATCCGACAGCCGAGCTTCAGTTCGATGGGGGGATCAATGTGTTACCCCTGCGTTATGCAGATGTGTTGCTGATGTATGCCGAAGCCCTGAATGAAACCGGGAAAACAACAGAAGCTCTTGCGTTTTTGAACCAGGTGCGTGAACGGGCCGGACTCGGCGATATCAATGGACTAAGCAAGGCAGCCTTTGCATTGGCACTTGAACAGGAACGTCGCGTGGAATTTCTGGCTGAAGGACATCGCTGGTTCGATTTGGTGAGAACGGGCAGAGCCCAGGCCATCGTAAATGATTATTTTATTGCCCGGGGACTGAGTTTCAGGCTTGAAGATCATGAGCTTCTCATGCCGGTTCCCCAGAGTGAACGCGATATTGACCCAAATCTGACGCAAAACCCGGGTTATTAGTTAAATTAGAGCTGTCGCGAAAAGGATCCGGCTTTCCGGAAGGGAGGGCCGCATATTGGCCTTTCGGGCAGTTTTAAACCAAACAAATGAATTCTCAATGGTTAACCGACTGAAACGATATTGTTGCGTTCTGTTCCTGATCCTGGCAGGCTGCCGGACGGGAACAGAACAAAACCAACCGCTTTCCCTGATCGACGCTTCTTTAAAAGGGAAACCCTTTCAAAATATCACCCTGGAAGCTTCCCTGAAGCCTTTTAAGGAAAAGAATGAAAGCTATTACCGGAGGGTGGCTGCCGAAATGTTTACCCAGTGGCATTCGCTGTTGCGCCATGCCGACACCGTTTCCGTCATGCTGTGGACCAGCGACGGATCAGAGATCCTGGACTATTCAGGGAATCCGGATCAACCACTCGAATGGGCGAAATACATCGGGAATCCAAATACCAGGCATGAAGTGGGCTCGGGACCCAGGGAACTGTCGTTGCATGAGCGGGCATACCTGTACCTGGACAACCCGCCCGACTTCACCTACCGCGACCTGAAGAAAATCGTGAAGATCCTGAGGGAAACCGGTGAGACGGTAACCGGCAAGCCGGTACGCATCGGCGCTACTTTTGATCCCGGACCGGAATTTGCAAAATCACCCTTCAAATATGAAAAGCATCCGGAAATCCTCCAGGGCAGTGCGATGGGGGAGAAGTCATTCGTTTTCAGCTACGCCACACTGAAGGCCGACACGGAAGCTTATGCCGGTTATCCGGACGGTATTCCCGGGAATACGCCCTTTGGAACCTTCTTTGGCCGTCAGAGCCAGCATTTCCTCTCTGACATGGGCTTTGATTACATCTGGTTCAGCAACGGTTTTGGCTTTGGCATGGAACCCTGGTCGAGCACGGGGACGATCTTTACCGGAACTGGCTTTGACGCGTCAAAGCTGCCGGAGACGAAAGAGAAGATCAGTAATTTCTGGAGCCTGTTCCGGGCCGAATGCCCGGACTTCCGGATCGAAACAAGGGGAACAAATCTATCGGCAGGGATCGATCTGGCCAAAGACGGCGTTGACCTGAAGGCAATTTACAACGGGGGATTCAATATCCTGCCTCCTCCCAATTCGCCCTGGGCAGCGCTCGACGGCGACTTTGGGCTCGAACTGGCCGGCTATATGTCGCGCATTTCCGAACTCCCCGATTACCGGTATATTTTTCGCTATTACACGCACGATCCGTGGTGGCTGAACAGTCCCTGGCTGGACCGCTATGGTAGGGAGCCACACGATATTTACCTTCCCATGGCCGTGTCGCGGATCAATGAAAGGGGGGAGGTCACCCTGCCCACACACCTGAATTTCCTGACTATTGACGATTCGTTCGGGAATATGCCCACTCAGGTTCCCGATGAGGTCATCCCCCATATTCTGAAAGCCCGATATGATTCCCCGACTGCACCGGGACCCCTGGTGTGGGTTTACCCTTTCGACGAATATCACGGCTGGGCCGAGCGGCAGCAGGAGCGGCTGCCGGAAATCTATTACGGCGACTGGCTGATCCGTCAGGCTATCAACAACGGATTACCGCTGAATACCGTGATTTCCACCGGCAACTTCGGGAACGCGCTTTTGGCTAAACCGGAGTTATTTGGTCAATCGGTGGTGCTTTCGATCGTCCCTGATGCCGGATCAGCTTATGAGAAAGATCTGATCCGTTTCATCCGGAACGGCGGACAGGCCATCATTTACGGTCCGGCCGACCACGGAAGTGAAGAATTCCTGGCGATGCTGAACATGGAGAACGTGTCGCCGTTGTCGGGCGAGTTCACGCTTTCAGAACACTTCGGACTGGATGAGCTGAGGCAGGAATATCCTGTTGCCGTGAGACATGAGGCGCTTTTTTCGGGAGGAGGCCTTCGTTCAACTGTAAAAGACCGGCGGGACCGGTACACGAAGGTTATTGCCCGGGCAAAACAAGGTCCGGCCGTTCGCGATATCGCCTGGATCCGCGCAGATCCGGCCTGGGCAGGAGGGAAAATAGCCTATGTGCGGGGGACGAATTCCTCACACTTTACAGGAGGACGCCTGCTTGAACCGGACGATCCGGACCGGTACTTCATAAGTCCCAACTATCTGCGGTATGCGCTGAGCGAGTTGGGACTGGCTTATGCCACCGATAAAATCGAACCATCGGTCAAAAGCCCTGTATTGAGTATTTCCCGCAGCAACAATGGCTATTACTTCGCCGGCTACGTTCCCAATACGACGGTCAGGCACCGGCTGAAGCTTCCGCCCGGCGCCCCTGTTCTGCTGGGTTACGACACCTGGTTGGAGAACGGATTTTCAAGCTATTACTTTCCACTCTCGTGGAACCGGGAATGCCGTGTTTTCGTGGAGCAGGAGAACGGGATTGTTTCATGCAGGGAGATGCATTCGGGCGAAACAGGAGTTTCGCGGCGTCTGCAGGTTTCGGGACTGAATAACGCTACCGTGCGCATCTTCCCCGACGAAGAGATCACTAAAGAAAGGATCCGTTTTTATTTGAATGCCGGTTATCCCTGGAAAAAGGGACAACTGGATTTTAAGCGGGGAGAACAGACTTTTGGTAACAACTACAAGGTGGAAAGAGTGAGTGGCACGCTGGTGGTAGCCTGGTAGGGATGGTAAAAAACGTACCATACAGGCGCTTGCAGGTAAGGTTGATTTAAAAAAAAGACATGCAAAAGAATATTTCATGGTTGATATTCCTGTGCTTCTTCCCGGGGCTGTTGCTTTATCCGCGACGGTCGGCGGCACAGGACTCCTCTCAGGCCTGCCGGTCGGACTATCTTTCGGCAGTCAAAGGGGAGATGAAGAAGAAGTGGCCGGAAAACAGGACGATCAATCTGGTGTTTCACGGCCATTCCGTGCCGGCCGGTTACTGGCACAACTCGGAGGTGCATACGCTGGATTCTTATCCGAATCTGATCCTTGCACATTTAAAGGAAATCTATTCCTATGCCGTGATCAACGTGATTGTGACAGCCATAGGCGGTGAATATGCAGAGAAAGGACAAACCCGCTTCGAATCGGATGTTCTGCCCTGTAAGCCCGATGTGCTTTTCATTGATTATGCGCTGAACGATCTGGGCACGGGACTGGAACGTTCGCGCCTGGCCTGGCAGAAGATGATCGAAGCGGCACTAAAAAAAGACATCCCGGTTATCCTGCTGACTCCTTCGCCTGATCAGCGGCAGAATATACTGGATCCGGATAATCCCCTGGTTCGACATGCTGCCCAGATCCGGGAACTGGCCGCCGAATACCACGTCGGGCTGGCTGACCCCTTTGCAAAATTCCAGGAGATTGCGCGTAAGGAAGGATCGGTAAAAGCTTATATGTCGCATGTCAATCATCCCAACCGGAAAGGGCATGAACTGATTGCCGGCGAAATCATCCGATGGTTTATACCGGCTGATTGAATGATTCCGCTTCGCAGCGATTCAGCAGTTCCCGGACCCGTTCCTCTGTCATCAGCTTCCCGAGGGTGTTTTTCCAGATGCTTTCGTTGAAAAGAAGAAGCGTCTTATCGGTTTCGTAGAGTTGTCTGAACGCTTCGAACGGCAGCGGTTCGTATGCTCTGGTGAATTTTTCCACAGGAAGGAATTGGGGCTCTTCGAAGTCTTCGTCGCTTTCCCAGTCCTGTTTCGGGGCGATCACGGCACACCAGTGTTCGTTGATCGCCTTGTTCCGCAGTTTCAGTTCCCGCTTCAGCTTGAGCGG
>JBFXKJ010000017.1:0-32156 GCA_050173895.1 Mangrovibacterium sp.
GCTCACTGCCCACCCGGGTGCCGCAGGATGCCTGTACGGAGCGCCGGTAAGCAGACTTTGTGACAGCTTCCCTCTCGCCCGTGCCAGCTCGCGGAGAAGCTGTCCTATCCCTTCCATCAACTCCCTGTTTTTTGGATCACCGCTTAAGAGATCATACCGTTCATGGGTTGATGCCGCCCGTTCGTGAAGGCTTTGCAGAAGCATGAAATATTGCAGGTATTTTCTCAAATCATGCTCGTTTCCGGGAATGCCCGAATAGCTGTTCAGAACTTCCTTGCACCGCTCCAACTCATTAACCAGTCCGATGTTCAGCAGGGCAAGTTTGTTCCTGACCTCCTGCTGAATACTTTCATCACTGGGGAAAACCCGGGATTTTTCCTCCATATAGCGGGAGAGGGCGAGAAAGCCTTTGGCCAGGTGCTCTTCTACGGGTCTCCAGGGGTGCGCATACAGGATACCCAGCGACAGTAACCCATAGAAGAGCGCCCCGGCGGAAAGCAGGATGGGTTGCCAGTACCAGTCCGGACTGATCTGAGACCCGATCATCGTATAAATGCCGGTCAGGATGGAGCCAAAGGTGACGCCGCGATACCGCTCGCTTAAGCCGCCAACCAGCAGGAGAAAGACAGTTGAGAAGGCTAATCCCGCAGCGAGGATGACCGGCCAGGGACGGAGAAGTCCGACCGACAGGCTTGAAAGACCGAAGCTGATCACCTTTAACCCCAGCGACTTGATCCGCCCTTTTGGATGGTCGTCTGTCTCGGAAAGAGCTCCTGCCAGAACGCCCAGCGCAAGGGTCACCGCAAAAAAGGGCAGGCCGGCCCACAGGAGGGGAATTGCCAGGACAGCCATTGCAAGCGTGGCCCGCAACGCCATCAGCCGGTCAGGTTCTCTGCCGATTGCCTTTCTGAGTGATCCGGGCCACGAGCGGATTTGAGTACCGACCCGTAAGGGTGAAGGGGAACTGTCCTGCTGTTTGCTCATAACGATCTGCTTGGGAAAAACGAAGATAACAAATACTTTGCAGCCGGTTGCCGAAAAAAAGCGTTTCCGCAGTATCAGGAACTGCAGAAACGCGATTATTTACGCAAAACAAAGTATTTTATCTCTTCAGGCAGGTTTTTATCCAGGAACTGTTTTCCCGGTAATCTTCCACGACAAGGGCATGCGTTTGAAGGTTGAATGTTCCCATCAGTTGATGGATTTCCTGTTGCAGCATGTCGATGCCATTTTGAACGAGGTCTTTTCTGAATCCCTCGTCTCCAAGTTTGTGAACCATGTCCATCGAAACAACCCTTCCGATAGCCTGCCCCAGCGCTACGAGCTTTCGCTGAGGAAGTTCCGTGTCGAGGTTAAAATTAAAAAGATCCTTCATCTGTTCGGCCGAACGGCTGGTCAGTTCATGCATCTTCATGAAACTGAAAAGGTTCTTTTCCTTCAGTTTTTTCATTTGCCGGAGAAAGTTCTCTGATATTTGGGCGTAGAGCATGTCGTTCGAGCCTTCGAATATCTGGAAAGGACGGCTGTCGGTAATGCCTCGTCCGGCGATGTGGCTGTTGCGGTAAGCTTTCGCCCCCACTAATTGCGTGACCGACTGGGCGGCCTGCTGCATCAGGTCAGTGACAACCGATTTCACCGAATTGGCTTCGATACCAATGCCGGTCAAATCATTTTCCAGACCGGCTTTTTTCGCGCTGTTGGCACACATGGCCGAGCAAACGGTGAAGGACGCCTGAAGCTTTGAAAGCCGTTCCTGGACCTGGTCGTAACTGAACAGACTTTTTCCGCCCACAAGGCGTTCCTTGCAATGTTTCAGTCCTTCATCCAGCATCCGGTTAATAAAGCCCATTCCCATCCCGGGAAACTGCATCCGGCTGCGATGAAGCAGGTCGATCATCATTTTTACACCCGTTGTGTGTGGCTGTAACTTATGGCTTTTGGGTATTCTTACGTCGATATGGTTGCGGCCGTAGGGAATCTGGTATAATCCAAGATTATCATAATACTCTTCCACCTTTATTCCCTGGTCCGGCTGGGTGACATCGCAAATGAAAAAATCGATATCCCTTTGCAACTCGCCGTCGGGCGATTTTTTCCGGGCGGTCAGCAGCCAGTATTCAGCCCAGCCTGTCAGACCGGCCCAGTGTTTCTTCCCGCTCAAATGAAAATGGCGCGCATCTTCTGTGTAAAAGGTCTGCATGTTGAGTGCATCGCTGCCATAGTCCGGTTCGGTGATCATCAGCCCGCCCATGTTCCTGTCTTCGATAAAACGTTTAAAAACTGTTGCTTTGGCTTCTTCAGAGGCATACTTGGCAACCGGCTGAAGAAACAGGGCGGAATTAATGCCGAAGGTCAGCGACAAGGCCAGCGATTCGTATGATGCGGCTTCCAGCAGGGCGAGGTTTTCATGCATCAGTGAACCACGCCCTCCGTATTCTTTTGGAATACCGATCACCAGCGGATTGACTTCCATAATTTCTCTGAGCACAAACGGAGGGAGTCCCCTCTGTGTGGCATATTGATTCACATCGCCTCTCAGGTGATAGACCTGGAACATTTTGTCTTTCAGCTTATCCAAAAACTGATGAATCGGTTCAGTGAGGTGAACAGGCCTGACCATCGCGGAAGAATGATTTTCCGAATGGTTGTTGTTTAAGATGATCTCATTCATGTATAATACTGCGCTTTTTTGCTTGTAATTCTCTTCAGAAAAAGATAACAGACAGGTAGACTGTTTGTTTGCGGGAAGATGTATTTGGAATGGCAGGAATTATGTTATATCGGATTTTTTATCGTCCAGCCTGGCAACCTGAAAATTTGCCTGATGAAAGCGGTTCCGGTATTCGATTGGGGTGAGCGCTGTGGCTTTTTTGAAACAACGATTGAAGTTCGACAGATTATTGAAGCCGGCTTCAAATCCGATCTGTGAAATGCTGTGGTTTCCTTCGATTAAAAGTTTGCAGGCATAACCGATGCGCATTCCCGTCACGAAACTGGTGAACGACTTTCCCGTTTTTTCATGGAAATACCGGCTGAAGGCCGAAGGATTCATGCCAATATGCCCGGCAACGGTCTCCAGCCTGACCGTTTCCCGGTAGGTTGAGTTGATGATGCGCAGGACCTTATCGATGCGGTTGCTCGACCAATCCTGGTAATCGGGCCTGTAATTCTCGCTCGCCAGAAGTCTAAAGTCGTCGCAACGCGCCAGCCGGTCAAGTATTTTGATAAACAACAGCGTCCGGTCAAGCCCCTTTTGTTTTAGCAGGGCTTTCAAATCTTTGCTCCGTTCCCCGGATACTTTTGTTGAAAAGCTGATACCGCGCGCAGCAACGTCCAGCAACCTGCGGATCTGATAAAATTCCGGGTATTCTTTCAACTGGTGATTGAAAAAGTCGGACGGGAAATGGACCACAACGGCATTGACCATATACCGGGGGTCGCCGGAAAAGAAGATTTCATCATTTTTCCAAAAGTGGGGCAGGTTGGGGCCCAGCAGCACAAGGTCGCCTTCGCCGAAGTTTTCGACATGGTCGGCAACAAACCTTTTACCGAAACTCTTCAGAATATACACCAGCTCAAACTCCGGATGGAAATGCCAGGGAAAGGTAAAATGCGGAAACTCATCCCACTTCACGGTGATGGCATCCTTCCCCTTCAGGTTCAACTGTTCATGCATGATCTTCATCACGGGTAAAGATAAAGATTGTTTTTAAACATATTGATATTAACAGTCATAAAGCTATTTTTGGGGGCATAATCGCTCGAGTATTGTGAAATGGGAGAATGACAGGGAGGAAATCCGGGATATCGCGCTTCTGAAAGCAGGTGATATCGCTGCTTTTGAGCGACTTTTTGAAAGATACTCCGGGGTATTGAATCGTTTTTCGAAGAAAATCCTGAAATCCGGCCATGATGCGGATGAGGTGGTACAGGATACCTTTCTTAAAATATGGGAAAAACGGTACCGGATATCTCCTGACCAGCCTTTTCGCTCTTACCTTTTTACCATTGCCCTGAACATCATCAGGAAAAGGTTCCTGGCGAAGGCCCGCGAAGATAAGTTTAAAATCGGGCTCTACGACGAATTGCTCCTGGCTTCAGCCGAAGAAACGGCCGACAGGAATTTTTCGGATTACATGCGTTTTGTTGAGGAGGAGATTCTGCGCCTTCCTGAAAAGCGTAAAGAAATAATTATCCTGCATAAAAAAGAGGGACTGACGGTCGACGAGGTGGCTGCATATCTGAATTTGTCTCCCAAAACTATTGAAAATCAAATCACTGCTGCCATTAAGGCAATCCGCGATGGTTTACTGTCCAAAAACATCAAAGGCATGTATTTTCTGACAATGCTTCTCGGTAAGGGCATCATCATGAAAAAAGAATAAAAAAAATCAGTCTTCGATAGGGGGGTATGAACGATTCCGGATACTAAGGAACAAAGACAGTATCGTGAAAAAGGGATCTGACGCCATACGGAATTTTTTGACTGACCGGTATTCAAAAAAAGATTATCTGGAGGTAATCAGCCAGTTTGAAAAAGATGATTCTTTTGAAGAACTGAAAGCTTACCTGGAGAAATACTGGGAGGAGGAACAGCATACAAATCCTGTTATACAATCCGAAGACCCGCAGATCCTGCTAAAGGTCCAACAGCAGATGCTGAAACAGGCACTAAAAAAGCATCAGGGAACAAGCAGAAAATTGACGCTTTACTTCAGCAAAATTGCAGCTGTCCTGATTATTCCGGTGTTGTTGGCAGGAATTTATTTTTATATCCAGTGGCAAAAGAAAGACTTGCAGGAAGAAGTTTATGCCGAAATTTACTGTCCGCCGGGAACCCGCTCCCGGTTTAATTTGCCCGATGGTTCCACGGGCTGGCTGAACAGTGATTCTTACCTGAAATATCCTGTTCGTTTTCGGGAAAACCGTAACGTCGAGCTGTCGGGCGAGGCTTTCTTTGATGTGGCAAAAAGCCGGAACAGCCCGTTTCGGGTGCATGCGGAAGGCATGCAGGTGGAGGCGCTTGGCACCCAGTTCAATGTGATGGCTTATCCCGATTGCCCGCGTACGGAGGTTTCGCTCGAGGAAGGTTCTGTGAAGGTGTCGAAGGCCGGAACGAACCTGAATGAGATCCTGGTTCCCAATCAGCGGCTGGTATTTTCCAGGACCGGAGGAACAGTTACGGTGAATACGGGAGATACCGGCTATTTCACTTCCTGGAAGGACGGTTACCTGGTCTTCCGGAATGTTTCCCTGGAGGAGGTGGCGGTCCGCCTTTCCCGCTGGTACAACTCGGAGATCAGCATTCAGGACAGCAGGCTAAAGTCAGTGCCTTTCCGGGCAACGTTCAGAAATGAATCGCTTGAAAGAGTGCTTTCCCTGCTGGCGATCTCCACACCGATAAGCTATCAGATCAATGAGTCAATAACCAATAAAGATGGAACTTATGAAAAACAAAAGGTGACGATCCGGTCTAAAAATTAAAACGAGACAGTGCTGGTACCACTGTCCCGTTAATGCTTAACATGTAAACTGTTGTCTAATTCAGTTAAACGATTTGAATTTATGAAAAAAAACTCAAACTACAAGGCTATTGCGCTTAGTCTGTGGAAAAAATTTCGAATTATGCGTTACACACTATTGCTCATGATGGTTTGTTTATCGCAAATTTTTGCGACAAACCTCTATTCCCAGCAAACAAAACTGAATCTTTCCATGTCGAATACCCGCCTGGGGAGTGTACTGGATGAAATTGAAAATCAGTCTGAGTACTATTTCTTGTTTAATCAACAGCAGATTGACCTGAGCAGGCTTGTAAGCGTCTCTGTGAAGGGACAGAACATTGCCCGCGTGCTGGATGCTGTTTTTGCGGGGACGGATATAAAATATGTGATCAGCGACCGGCAAATTGTCCTGACAGCCGGGGATCAGGGAACCGATTTCTCATTATCGCAGCAAAGGAGGAAAATAAGCGGAAGAGTTAGTGATGCGGCAGGTTTGCCGCTTCCCGGTGTTACGGTCGTAGTTAAAGGGACCACTGCCGGAACGATAACGGATGTGAACGGGAACTATACGCTGGACGTTCCGGCAGGCGGAACGCAGCTTGTTTTTTCATTTGTCGGGATGAGAACCGTTGAACAGGCGCTGGATGGACGAACTACCCTGGATATCCTGATGGAAGAAGAGTCGATCAGCATCGAGGAGGTGGTTGCTGTGGGTTACGGAACCATGAAAAAGAATGACCTGACAGGAGCGATTGCCCAGGTGAAGGCAGACAAACTCAAAAAGGAAAATCCCGGATCCGTGCAGGACATTTTGCGCGCCAATATTCCCGGCCTGAACGTAGGCGTATCGACCAACGCCAAAGGGGGAGGTTCGCTGGAAGTCAGGGGCCGCCGCTCTTTAAAGGCCAGCAATTCACCATTGATCGTCATGGACGGTGTGATCTTTTTTGGCGAACTCTCTGAAATCAATCCGAACGATATTGAACAGATCGATGTGCTGAAAGACGCTTCGGCCGCCGCTGTTTATGGTGCGAAATCGGCTTCCGGAGTGGTGCTGATTACTACAAAAAAAGGGAAAGAAGACAAACCTACGGTTCGTTTCGATGCCAGCATCGGGCTGGCAACCATGGGTGTCAACATGGATGTTTACGATGCGAAAGGTTACCTCGACTGGCGGCAGAAGGTGCAGGAAAGCATCACAGCCACTGTACGACCGGGGGAATTCGCAAAACCCACTGAAGAAAATCTGGCCAAATACGGGATCACGCTCGATCAATGGCTGGCTTACCGGGCCAGTTCGGGCGAAGCCGAACGGGATTGGCTCGGGCGGTTGGGCCTGTTTGAAACAGAAATGGAAAATTATTTCGCAGGACGAACCTACGATTGGTATGATGCTTCCTTTCAAAACGGCCTCCGCCAGGATTACAATGCAAGTATTTCCGGGAAAGGCCAGGGATTTAATTACTATTGGTCTTTAGGTTACGTCAACAATGAGGGGATTATTACCGGCGACGAGTACGGAGCCTATCGGTCCAACCTGAAACTGGATGCGGAAGTCAATGACTGGATGTCGATCGGGATCAACGCCAATTTCCAGGACCGTAAGGAAAATGGTCAGGCGGTGAACTGGGCGGCACAAATTATTAATAACTCACCCTATTCGCTTCCCTATGATGAGAATGGCAATATGGTCATTTATCCGATGGGAACCAATACCGGCGGATCGATCAACAGCTTGTTCGATATCAGTTACCGGACGAAGAATAACGTCTGGACCACCTTGAATACCGTTCTGCACGCGAAGATTAAACTGCCATTCAATATCACTTATCAGGTCAATTATTCTCCCCGCTGGGTTTTCCACAATTACCAGCGGCACGAATCATCACAGAACCCTTACTGGAAGACTTCTCATAATGGTCTGGCCGAAAGGCAGTCACGGAAAAATTTTGACTGGCAGGTCGATAATATCCTGAAGTGGGAGCAAACTTTTAATGACAAACACCGGTTCGAAGTGACGCTGCTGCAGAATGCCGAAGAAAAGCAGCAATGGGAAGAAACGATGACCGGACGCGATTTTTCACCGACCGATGCATTGGGATACCATTACATGAAGGGAGCCAACATGCTGAAAAGCGAAATCTCTTCATATGATTATCACAGCACTGCCGATGCTTTGATGGGCCGGTTCTTCTATTCTTTCGAAGATAAATATATGCTTACAGCCTCGGTCCGGAGGGACGGCTACTCTGCATTCGGACAGAGCAATCCAAGAGCGACTTTCCCGTCGGTTGCCCTGGGATGGGTTTTCTCCGAAGAATCTTTTTTCAGATTTGAGCCGATGAATTATGGAAAACTTCGTCTTTCATGGGGTGAAAACGGGAACAGGGATATCGGTATGTACGATGCGCTCTCGAATATGACCACCGGATCGGGCAAGTACCCGTACATCAACAGCGTGGGCCAGGCTTATGAAATGTCGCAATTGTACGTGGACCGGATGGCTAACCCCAATATCAAATGGGAGACAACCACGTCTTACAACGCGGGGCTTGACTTTGGCTTCCTGGATAACCGGATTAGTGGCAGCCTGGATGTCTATAAAATGGAAACAACCGATTTGCTGGTAGACCGCAAATTGCCTGACTTCCTGGGATTC
Source organism: Mangrovibacterium sp. (assembly GCA_050173895.1). GTDB lineage: Bacteria > Bacteroidota > Bacteroidia > Bacteroidales > Prolixibacteraceae > JBCFBK01. The sequence goes on from JBFXKJ010000017.1 coordinate 8,164, forward strand.
AATTCGGTTGCAACCAATCTTGGTGAAGTACAGAATAAAGGTTTCGAATTTTCACTGAATACCCGAAATATTGACAAACCGGATTTTGAGTGGAATACCTCTTTTAGCTTCTCTCTCAACCGGAATAAAATCATTCACTTATATGGTGATTATACCGATGTGCTGGATGCAGAAGGTAATGTGATCGGTCAGCAGGAGACGGATGATATTTCAAACAAGTGGTTTATCGGACACGATATTGCTTCGATTTGGGATTATGAGGTGCTGGGTGTATGGCAACTTGGAGAAGAAGAAGAGGCTGCCAAATATGGCGTGCGTCCGGGTGATGTGAAGATCAGAGACGTGAACGGTGACTACAAGTTCAACAACGATGACAAAGTTTTCCTTGGAACGACCACTCCGAAATTTCGCTGGACAATGAGAAATGAGTTCACCTTGTTTAAAAATTTTGATATCTCCTTTATGATGTATTCTTACTGGGGACAAAAGTCAACTTACGACAGGCCTTTGAATAAAAACGGCTTTATCGACCGGACAAGTTCTTATGTGATCGGTTTCTGGACGCCGGAAAATCCAACGAATGATTACGCACGCCTGTATTCAGACGACAAGAATCTGGGTGCAAAGTTTATCCGGGAAAAGTCATTTATCCGCCTGGATAATATTTCTTTTGCCTATACCGTGCCTGAACGGCTGCTCAAACCTTATCAGATCGAAGGACTGCGGGTCTATGGATCGGTCAGGAACGTTGCCGTATGGGCTCCGGACTGGGATTTTTGGGACGTGGAACAGTACCAGGACATGTATAACGATAATAACTGGACCAGCGGCCCGAGTCCGCGGATCTTTACCATTGGTGTAAATCTCACCTTATAAGATGATAACCGTTAAATTCAAAAATTATGCGTCATAAAATTAATATTGCAGTTATAGCTTTTGTCCTTGTTGTTGCCGGATGCAAGGAAAGTTGGCTGGAACCCGATCCTCTGTCTTTTTTTGAGCCTGGAAATACCTTCACGACACCCGAAGGATTACAGGCTGCTTTAACTACCTGCGAGCGAAATATCCGGTATTGCTGGTACGGCGACGGTGCTCCGATTATTACGGAACTGATATTTTCGGATGTGGCGGTAGAAGGGACTACCGATAAAACAGGTCCGGCGCAGGACCTGAATAAGCTGATTACACCGACTGCGAACCTGAACAGCGCCGACGCCAATAAAATCGGCTGGTTTTGGTATGAAGGCTATAAGGGAATTAAATATGCCAATACGGTGATTTCGAGGGTCGGGTCGATCGAAGGATTGGATCCTGAAGTTCGCGATGATATGTTGGGACAAGCGTATTTTCACCGCGCCTGGAAATATTATCACCTTTGTTTTCAGTTTGGCGATATCCCTTATATCAGTAAGGAAGTGACCACACCCAAACTCGATTTTAAATCTACCCGGTTTGACGTGATCCTCGATCAGATGATCCGCGATATGGAGTTCGCGGTCGAACACGTGGGAGCAGTGAAGGATGCCGGACACATTACAAAAGGCGCCTGTCAGCATCTGCTTGCAAAACTTTATCTTGCAACGGGGCAGTTTGATAAAGCAATCGCGGTGGCTTCGAGTGTGATCGATGGCGGAAATTATGCGCTGATGACAAGCCGCTTCGGAGTGGATAAGGCCAATACGGCCCGCAATGTGATTTGGGACCTCCACCGTCCGGCTAACAAATCGGCAGCAGCAAACAAGGAAATGATCTTTAACGTGATCAGCCGCGAAGATCTTGAAAACAGCAGGCTTACAACCGAACTGATGCGGCAGACAGTGCCGTTCTTTCTTGCCAGCAACGCGAACCGCATCTATACGCCTACAGGAAAAACAGGGATGTCGAACAAGCTTGCCGCTGAACCGGACCTGAGGAAAATGTACGGACGAGGAATTGGTCGTGCACGAAATACCTGGTATCATACGCATATGATCTGGGATGATGCAAACGACCTCAGACATGCGCCAGGCAACTGGATGCGGATGGAGGACCTGGTATACAATAATCCCGACCTTAAAAAATCGAACGACCCTTACTATGGTAAACCACTGCAGATGCGTGACGAAACCGGGAAGATGCTGACAAGCGATACAATCCGTAACTGGTATGACTGGCCCCACTACAAAGTATATATTGAAGATCCGAAAAAAGATGTCAGCGAAAGCTATAACGGAGGTGCTTCCGACATGTACGTGTACCGTTTGGCCGAGACCTACCTGATCCGCGCCGAAGCATATTTCTGGAAAGGCGATCTGGGAAATGCCGCCAACAACCTGAACGCAGTCCGTACCCGTGCGGGCGCGGCCCCTTACACGGCTGACGATATCAATATCGGAACCATCCTTGATGAAAGGGCGCGCGAACTCTACTGGGAAGAATTCAGACACGTGGAAATGGTCAGGGTCTCCTACCTGTTCACCAAAACAGGAAAAGCAGACGAATACGGAAAGACCTATACATTTGATAAATTCTCAACCGAGAACTACTGGTACAACCGGATTATGGACAAAACAGATTTCTATAACAAAGGAGTAAAAACGGTTCACGGAGATGAGTATACCATGAGTTCTCTTCATATTCTTTGGCCGGTACCGCAGGGTGCAATCGACTCTAATACAAGAGGACGTATTAACCAAAACTATGGGTACGATGGCTATGATTTGAATGTGACACCGTTCGACAATATTGACGATGCGGTAGCCGCTCAGTAAACCTTCTAAACCTTCTAAACCGGCTGAAGCCTGACTGGTCATGTAATCAGTCAGGCTTTTTTAACCCTGCAACCGAAAAAAAAGACTTTGGAGTTTGCATTTATAATATTGAAACACGCAAAAATAGTACTGGTATTAGGAGCCGAATCGCATTAACTTTGGGATAGAAGCAAGAACATAAAACAGTAATACCGACGATACGATATGATGAGAAAGTTTATGTGGATAATCCTGACGAGCCTTTTTCCGGTTGCCGGCTTTGCACAGGAAAAATTGGAATTTACCGTTTTCGCGGGCGAATACAACCGGGTGAATTGTCCTGTAGGCGTTGATCTGTCTTCTTCAGGACTGGAGTTGAACAACAGGCATTATACGCTTTATCAGATTGAAGGGAAGAAAGAGGTTTCCGTTCCGGCCCAGTTAGAGGAGGGGAAAAATCCCCGCTTATGGTTTATCATGAGCGGTGCACTGAAAGAAGGCGGGAGCCGGAAGTATGTACTCCGTGAAAGTGAGGCTGTCAGCCCCGTTCAGGGGATCGTCCTTGAAAAAGGGCATGCCGGACTGAAACTGGTTCGGGGTGGAAATCCGCTCCTGAATTATCAGTTTAATGAAGTTTATCCTCCCGAAGGAGTTGATCCGCTGTTTAAACGTTCCGGTTTCATTCATCCGCTCTGGTCACCGGCCGGAGAAGTCCTCAGCCGGATCCAGGCGCCCGATCATTATCACCACTACGGGATTTGGGGGCCGTGGACCAAAACCCATATTCAGGGGCGCGAAGTTGATTTCTGGAACCTGGCAAAGGGGCAGGGCACCGTCCGGTTTGCCGGCTTTCTGTCGCAGGTGGAAGGCCCTGTCTACAGCGGATTCAGTGCGCTTCAGGAGCATGTCGACTTTGGCGCAAAAGGGCCTGATCAGACTGTTATTCATGAGTTGCTGAACGTGCGGGCCTGGAACCTTGATCCCGGAAAGAAAGTCTGGCTGATTGACTACACGAGCATCATGAACTGTCCGCTCGACTCGGGAATCCTGCTCGACGCATACCGGTACGGTGGGGGGATCGGCTTCAGGGCGACCGAAAAATGGAATAAGAATAACAGCAGCGTGCTGACCTCTGAGGGGAACAACCGGGCAAAAGCCGACGGGACCAATGCCCGCTGGTGCCGTGTTGAAGGGGAATCAGAAACAGGCCGGAGCGGGATCCTGTTCATGAGCCATCCCTCCAACCGCGCTTTCCCGGAACCGATGCGGGTTTGGCCTGAAGATTCGAACGGCCGCGGCGATCTCTATTTTGAATTCTGCCCCATCCGCCATCAGGATTGGAAACTGGATAAAGGGAAAGATTATTCCCAGAAATACAGGCTGGTGGTCTTCGATGGCGAGCTCGCTGAAGCAGAGGCCGAACAGTATTGGACCGCCTTCGCCAAACCGCCAGGGGTCGTGATAAGCTATTAGCTGGCAGCTTTATGTATATAACTATTTAACCAATTAATTTTTTAACGATGAAGAGACTTTTATTCACTTTGGGGATTTTGCTGCTTGTCATTCCCGGCTTCGCCAAACAGAAGATGGCCGGCAAACAGGTCCTGATCTATACCAAAAACGGGAAAGGCTATGTCCATGAGAACATTGCGTCGAGCGTGCAGGCATTGCAGGAAATTTGCAGCGCGGAAAAAATAAAGACCGATGTTTCGGACGATCCGGCCGTGTTTACCCCTGAAAATCTGGCAAAGTACGATGCCATTATTTTCTCGAACAGTAATAATGAAGGTTTTGATACCCAGGCTCAGAAAGATGCCTTTCAGTCGTTCATCCGCAGCGGAAAAGGATTCGCAGCGATCCATTCGGCCAACGCCACCGAACGCCAGTGGCCCTGGTACTGGGCGCTGGTGGGCGGCAAATTCATCCGTCATGCACCTTATCAGTCGTTCGATGTGGTCGTGATCGATCCGGAGCATCCTTCCACTTCCGTTTTGCCGAAGCGCTGGACTATTGAAGATGAATGCTATTATTCGTTCCAGTTAAACCCTGATATTCACGTCCTGCTCGCTGCCGATATGACGACAGTCGAGGACAAAGGGAAAGCCACTTATCCCGGAGAAACCTTCGGTCAGTATTTTCCCCTTTGCTGGTGCCATGAATTTGAAGGCGGCCGCCAATGGTATACCGCCCTGGGTCATAACCCCGGGTTCTATAAAGATGAAACCTTCCGGAAACACCTGAGGGGCGGGGTGCTCTGGATCCTGGGAAACGGAAAATAAAACAGGGGAAGGGAGACCGGGAAAGGTAGCAAGGTGACAAGGTTGCAAGGTAAAAAGCTAACAAAGAGCAAAGGATAGGATCCTTCCTTCTTACTGACAGCTCATCCGTTCTCGTGTCTGAAAATCTAATAATCTAATAATCTGAAAATCTTGATAATATGGAAAGACGTCATTTTTTAAAGAACACAATAGCCGGAGCAACAGGACTGGTTGTTGTTCCAACGATTGTGCCCTCATCGGTGCTGGGCAAGAATGCACCCAGTAACAAGATCAATATCGCGCAAATCGGGTGTGGGCGGATCGCGCGCGAACACGATATGCCCGGTACCATGCAGCATGATGTGGCCCGCATGATTGCCGTGTGTGATCTGGACAAAAACCGGATGGCCGATGGCAAGAAGCTGGTTGAGGATTACTACGCCAAAAAGCTGGGCAAGAAATACATTGATGTAAAAATGTATGATGACTACCGGGAAATGCTGCACAATAAAGATATTGATGCCGTGATCATCAGCACGCCCGACCACTGGCATTCCCAACCCGCCATTGAAGCTGCGCTTGCCGGCAAAGACATTTATCTTCAAAAGCCGACTTCCCTGACAATTGAAGAGGGGCGTCAGCTCAGCGACATCGTTCAAAAGAAGAAAGTAATCCTGCAGGTGGGGACCCAGCAGCGTTCCTCGTCCCAGTTTCGCATTGCTGCAGAGCTTGTGCGCAACGGGCGGATCGGCAAACTGCATACGGTGAAGATCGGTCTGCCGGGTGATCCGGCCGGCCCGGAAGCACCGGAAATGCCGGTACCCGCAGGCTTAAACTACGATATGTGGCTCGGCTCTACCCCGATGGTGCCCTATACCGAGATCGGCGTTCATCCGCAGAAGGGCTATGGCCGTCCCGGATGGCTGCGCCGCGAACAGTTCGGTGCAGGCATGATCACCGGTTGGGGACAGCATCACTTCGACTCGGCAGCCTGGGGAATGGATACCGAATATACTGGCCCGATATCGGTCGAGGCAGTTGCTGAATTCCCGAAATCAGGACTGTGGGATGTGCATGGCGACTTCATGGTGAAGGCGGAGTATGAAAACGGGATCACCATGTATACAACCGGGGGATACACCAATGGCATCCGCTACGAAGGGACCGAAGGCTGGATCTTCGTTTCCCGCGGCGACTATGTCGCGTCGGCCAGCGATCCGGTTTCGAAGGCAAAAAGCGCCAAGGCCCTCGATGCCAGCAACCCGAAAATCCTCCAGTCGGTGATCGGACCCAATGAGATCCACCTCTATAAAAGTGACGAGCAACACGGAAACTGGCTGGATTGCATCCAAAGCCGGAAAGAACCGATCTCTCCGGTCGAAATCGGTCACCGCGCCTGTTCCGTTTGCCTGATCAGCCATGTTGCCATGAAGCTTTCAAGAAAACTGAACTGGGATCCCAAAACCGAACGGTTTAAAAATGATGACGAGGCCAATACCTTCCTCAGCAGGCCACAAAGAGCACCTTACGGAACCAATTACGTTCTGAAAAATGCATAAATTCTAAATGGCCATGACCGGACGAATGCCGGGCGGTATATCAGGTTCCGGTCATGGTTTTTTTACATGGCAAAAAAAATCACAAATGAACAGGTTGTGCTGCAGTATCCGGAGTTACAGCATTCATTCCGGGAATATGTAGTTCCACGCAGCCACTAAAAACCAAATTATTAACTATGAAACGAGCATGGGAGCCGCGGCATCCGCCCGAGCCAATGTTATATGCGAGTTCCGTAGGTCGATGTCCTCGAAAAAAGCAATGAAGTTTAGTACGCAAATTATGTACAGTTATTTGAAACGATAAACATATGAAACGAGCATGTTGCGCCACCAACGCCCGAGTTGATGATAATAATTCGCGGCAACATGGGAGTTCCATACGACCATTGAAAAACAAATTATTAACGTATGAAAGAAGCTTTTGAAGTTGAAAACCCTGATTTTGAGCTTAGCCCATACACGGGTATGTCGAAACGGCATTACATCGAACTGGCAAAGTACTTACTGGAACGAGCCTTTAAGTATGTTGATTCGATCGATACGCCCCTGACCTTTCCCATTGTCCCGGGTAAAACCTATCCGCAGCCCGGAGCACCGGACTGGCGTTACCGGGCGGCTGAGTTCGAGGCGCTGGAGCGTACCTTTACGCTGGCCGGACCGCTGATCCATGTCGATCCGCAGGTCAGCATAAAAGGGATCAGGCTCAGGGATTACTACTGTAAGCAGTTCTATAACAGTTTTACACCCGGACATCCGAATTCACTTCCGCTACCGGAAGAATTGCCCGATTCGAATTATCAGTTTACCTGTGAATTCGGGGGTCTGTTCAAGACCCTTTTTCTATTGCCCGATACGATCTGGCCTTGTTTCACCGAAAAACAAAAGGACGAGATGGTCGTGACCATTTCGAAATGGGCACATCACCGGACCACGCAGAATAACTGGAGGATCTTCAACATCATCGCCCTTTCATTCCTGAAGAAATACGGCTATCCGATCGACGATGAACTGCTGAAAAGCCACCTCCTGTGGGTCGTTTCTTATCACTCCGGCAACGGCTGGTACCTGGAACAGACATATAACTACTATTCGATCAGTCTGTTCATTGTCTATACCACCATCTGGAACCGGGCTTTCGGCGATGAGTATTACCCGGAAATTTCGGCTGTGATCGAGCAGTCGGCTCAGAAACTGATGGAGTCGATCACCAGCTTTTTCGGCCGGGACGGCTATATCAACATGTGGTCGCGAAGTATTTGTTACCGGACCTGGGTTTCAGGCGCTTTCCCGGTTTCGTTTATGCTGAAGAATCCGACACTGCTCGACCCGGGATGGGCGAGACGGCTTTGTTCCGGATCCCTGCTTCAGTTCGTAAGCCGCGAGGAATTCTTCTGTAACGATATCCCCAGTCTTGGGTTCTATGGACAAAAGGAATATATGGTACAGAATTACAGTTGTGCAGGCAGTCCCTTCCTGATGTTCCTGCCTTTTATCTGCCTGGCACTGCCCGATGACTCGCCTTTCTGGACGGCCACCGAAAATGAAGGCATGTGGGAAAGCCTGGGTGATCGATCGAACAAAATCATTTTGGAAAATCCCGGACTTGTGCTGGTGAATCACGGAAAAACAGGGGCTTCCGAGATTATCCCGGGGAAAGTTTATTACGATGATCCCAATTATTCAAAGCTGGTTTACAACACCCATTTCCCATGGGAAGATCATGATCCGCAGGGTGGTACCGCGATGGAGTACAGTTACCGCAGCCATGATCCCCGCGATACCCGCGGTGACGATGTCAATTTTTATCTGACAGGGAAAACAGTGAGCAACGATTCGGAGAAAAACAGCTATTTCTCGATTTCACAAAGCATGATGTTTAATGGCGTCAGGAAGGATGTTTTGTACCGGCAGGCGATCATGCGCAGGCCACCCAACAACGGCGTGGGCTACATCATCGACCTGGCCGAGATTACCGTTCCCGGAGGTATGATCCGCGTTGACCGTGCCCGCATGGCTTTTGAATATGAACTGACACTGGGTCATTTCGGGCTGCCTCACCTCGGTGGAAAGCCGGCCGTCACCACCCGGAAAAAATACGCAGACCGGGAAGTCATTACCGCATCGATCCCGGGGCGCCGGCTTGCACTCATCCTGTACCGGGGCTGGGACGCTGCAGACGTGCGTGTACATCGCGACTGCAACGCGGAGGCAGATGAAAGTACGGTGATCTATGCCCGGAAAAAACGGCTGGAAAAAAATCCACCAATGGAACTCATGGTCGCTGTCATGCTTCATAAACGGGACGACTCGGAATGGACTGCCGATGAACTGGCCCCGGTGAAAGCGATTCAAGTGCACGAGGTGATGCCCTCAGGCTCCCCTTTGGGCGCTTTTATCACCCTGAACAACGGCGAAGAGTACGAGATCGATTTCCAGGATATCGACGGGAAAAGGTCATGCTGAAATTTTAAAGTTAAATCTTTACCTTTGTGATCAATACTAAATCTAAAAGATATATGATGCAACAATCGCGTTATCTCCTGGTCCTCTCGGCAGTTTTTATGAGCGCCTGTTCGGGCGGGGGACAAAAGGCCGCACCGGAAAAAACGCCGGCGAAGTTTACCGGCGCGGAGGGTGAGGTCAAGCTGATGATCCTCGATCCGGGACATTTTCATGCAGAGCTTGTGCAAAAGAAAATGTATGGGCAGGTCGATCCGACGGTATATGTTTATGCCCCCGAAGGTCCTGACGTGAGCGCTCACCTGGCTCAGATCGAAAGTTTCAACAGTCGTCCCGAAAGTCCCACCGCCTGGGTGGAGAAGGTTTATACGGGCGACGATTACCTGCAGAAAATGCTTGCTGAAAAACCCGGGAATGTATTGGTTTTGGCAGGGAACAACGCAAAGAAGATCTCCTATATTAAGGCGGCGGCCGACTCGGGCATCAACATTTTCTCCGATAAGCCGATGGCCATTAACGCAGAGGGCTTCGCCATTCTGGAAGAGGCTTTCCGTTCGGCAGGGAAAAACGGGGTGCTGCTTTATGACATTATGACTGAACGCTTCGAGATCACCAGCATCGTTCAGCGCGAACTCTCAAAGATGAATGCCGTGTTTGGAACGCTGAAGGATGGAACGGCCGAAGATCCGGCGATTACCAAGGAGAGTGTGCATCATTTTTTCAAGGATGTGGCAGGAAAATCAATCAAGCGCCCGGCCTGGTTTTTTGACACCGAACAACAAGGAGAAGGGATTGTCGACGTAACGACCCACCTGGTCGACCTGATCCAGTGGGAAGCATTTCCTGAACAGGCCCTGCAGAAGAGTGATGTCGAACTGTTGCAGGCGAAGCGTTGGTTTACGGAGCTCACCCCTGAGCAGTTCAGCAAAGTGACGCGCATGGAGTCCTTCCCCGATTTCCTTCAGAAGGATGTGAAAGAAGGTAAACTTCAGGTATATTCAAACGGCGAAATACTTTATAAACTGAAAGGTAAATATGCGAAGGCGTCGGTGATCTGGAACTTCGAGGCACCACAGGGAACCGGCGACACGCATTACAGCGTGATGCACGGCACCCTGAGCGACCTGATCATCAGACAAGGCAAAGAGGAAAACTATAAGCCCACGGTTTATGTCCTGCATACCGGTACCGAAAGCGTGGCCGGTTTCGAAGATACCTTAAAGAAAGCCGTGGAGCAGGACCTGGCAGCCGCCTACCCGGGGCTGAAAGTGGTGAAGCTGAAAGAAAAAATGTGGACCATCGGGATTCCCGATACTTACAAGGTCGGGCATGAAGCCCATTTTGGACAAGTCACGGAAAAATACCTGGAATGCCTGGTCGACGGCAAGCTGCCCGATTGGGAGGTGCCAAACATGATCACCAAGTATTACACGACAACCCAGGCTCTGGAAATGGCAAGAAAACAACAATGATCTTTTTCAGGAGCTCACAGAAAAAAAGATCCGGCTTCTTTTGGGGCCGGATCTTTTCTTTCAGGCTTGTTTCTGTTTGAAATATTCAACATTGCCCTTCATGGCGATGTTTTTTACCTTTTCAACAAGAGCAGTCCGCTGCGCTTCGCTCAGAGCCTTGAAATTCCTTGCCAGCTCAATCTTCTCCCGCATCATGGTGGCGTTCTCATTCCCGGAGATCAGAACCGATACAGGCAATGACCAGACAAAATACATGGCTTCTTTAATGCTCAGGTAATTTGGTATGACCGGATCATCGGTAGTCCAGTTCGCCTGCGCTTTGCTGCCAAAAAAGCGGCCGTCAGCCAGCGATTTGATCGAAGTGATCCCCATGTTTCTCTCCAGGGCAACCGGCATGACATGCTGAATGAAGCTGAAGTATGACTGATCGAGCACATTGACGGGCATCAGGACCACATCGAAGATGTCATTTGCTTTTGTTTGTTCCAGCATCCGGGCATGTGCGTGGGGATTCTGATGCCCTGTAAAACCAATGTAGCGCGTTTTACCTTCATCCCTCGCCTTTTGCATCACTTCCAGAACGCCTTCCCTGATCCTGCCGTCCACATCGTCGGGTGTGCCGAGCGCATGAACCTGGTAGAGGTCGAGATGATCGGTTTTCATCCGCCTGAGCGTACCTTCCAGATGCTCCCGGACTGTTTTGGCATCTTTGCCCGTCGATTTGCTGGTCAGAAATACCAGATCCCGGTATTGTGGTGTCAGGTATTTGCCGTACCGTTCTTCGCTTCTGCCCGCATCGTAGCTTTCCGCGGTGTCGAAAAAGCGAACACCCCCCTCGAGGGCGGCATCGATTACTTCCCGGGCATCATGCTCGGTGGTCCAACCGATATGGAATCCACCCACCCCCAGCATCGTTACCCATTCATTGGTTCTGCCCAGTTTCCTTTTCGGAAGAATTTTCCCCAGCCTGTCCTGATCGCTTTTTTTTTCTCCGGCCGAAACGCCCGCAGGAACAGTGAGCCCCGCCGTTAATGCTGCCAGAGATTTGAGAAATATACGCCTGTCTGCCATATGCCTGATATTTAAGATTTAAAGCTTATACACGGGACAAACCGATTTTGTTCAGATTTTTTGCCGGATTCTGAACAAAAAGGGAAAAAAAACCTTCGGCCCGTTCCGTCTCAGACAAGCATCCGCTGAAAAGAGTTATTTGACAGTGAGTCTCCTGGCTGCTTCCAGGTCTTCCGGGGTATCGATGCCGATGCTCTCAAAAATGGTGATGGCTGTTTTGATCTTATATCCGTTTTCGATCCAGCGCAGTTGCTCCAGCGATTCTGCCAGCTCGAGCGCTGAGGGGCGTAGTTTTGTGATCTCCGCCAGAATGTTTGCCCGGTAAGCATACATGCCAAGGTGACAGTAAAAGGGATGAGAGCTGATCCAGTCCTCCCGTTCCCTGCCTCTGATAAAAGGAATGGGTGAGCGGCTGAATAAAAGTGCGTTTTGCTGCTTATCGACGACCACCTTCGGCCGGTTGGGGTTAAAAAGTTCGGCTTCGTTTTCGGCTTTTTTTATTAATGTGGCAATCTGGGTTTGCGGATCGGCAAAACAGCCTTTCAGCGCTTCGAGTTGTTCGCGGCGGATAAAAGGTTCATCGCCCTGGATGTTGATGACCACATCAAAATTGACCGGGATCTTCGAAGCCGCTTCAGCGCAACGGTCCGTTCCGCTTTGATGATCATTGCGGGTCATGACCACCTTTCCTCCAAAGCCCTTTACCACTTCTGCGATCCGCTCATCGTCGGTGGCAACCCAAACGTCTTCCAGCACGGCGCAGGCATTTTCATAAACATGCCGGATAATGGGCTTGTTTCCCAAAAGGGCAAGGGGTTTGCCGGGAAACCGGGTCGACTGGTAACGCGCAGGAATGATGGCAATGAAGTTCATAACAGAATATTTAGTCAGGCAAAAGTATTAAATAAAGACATGCTTCCCGATACTTTTTTTAACTTTGCTCATTAATTCAGAAAGCAGCACAAGAAGATGGATGTTCAGGAAATAAAACAGCGGTTTGGGATCATTGGGAATGCGCCCGGGCTTAACCGTGCAATTGAAGTGGCTGTACAGGTGGCTCCAACCGATCTTTCCGTGCTGATCAGCGGGGAAAGCGGGACCGGAAAGGAGGTTTTCCCCCAGATTATTCATAACTTTTCGTCGCGAAAACATGGGAAGTACATCGCTGTAAACTGCGGTGCGATCCCGGAAGGCACGATCGACTCGGAGCTCTTCGGCCATGAAAAGGGGGCGTTTACCGGTGCCTTATCCGACCGGAAGGGGTATTTTGAGGAAGCCGACGGCGGAACTATTTTTCTGGATGAAATCGGGGAACTGCCGCTATCAACGCAGGTCAGGCTGCTCCGGGTGCTCGAGGCCGGCGAATTTATCAAGGTGGGCTCATCGAAAGTTCTCAGGACCAATGTGCGGATGGTGGCCGCGACCAACGTCGACCTTCCGAAAGCCATCGAAGATGGGAAATTTCGGGAGGACCTGTATTACCGGCTCAATACCGTCCCGATCCGGGTGCTTCCCCTGCGTGACAGGAAAGAGGACATTTATCTGCTTTTCCGGAAGTTTGCGCAGGATTTTGCCGAACGGTACCGCATGCCGCCGGTCCGCCTGGACGATGAAGCCAGGATGGTGCTGGAGGCTTTTCACTGGCCAGGAAATGTCAGGCAACTGAAAAATATTACCGAACAGATCTCTGTCATCGAACAGGAAAGGCTGATTACAGGAAAGTCCATGCGGACTTATTTGCCTGCCGGAAGCTCCTCCCAATTGCCCACGCTCTATAAGGGCGTGGATGAAAAGACCTTCTCCAGTGAAAGAGAAATCCTTTATCAGGTCCTCTTCGATATGAAAAAAGATATGAACGACTTGAAAAAACTGGTACTCGACCTGCTGAGAGACGGCAGCCACACGGCCGATTTCAAGGCGGAGAACGCGCAGATCATCCATAATCTATATAAAAAAGATACCCCACATTATGTGCCTGAAGCTCCCCAAAGCAGTCCCGTTCAGTTTGAACATGTAAATAAGGAGGATATCCTGGATACAGAAGAGTTTGTGGAAGAATCGCTGTCGCTGGAGGACAAGGAAATTGAACTGATACGGAAAGCGCTTGAAAAGCATAAAGGAAAAAGAAAATATGCCGCACAGGAACTGGGGATTTCAGAGCGCACCCTTTACCGGAAAATTAAAGAATATGACATTGAATAAACCGCTTCGCCTTCGTTTAAAGCCCCTGCTGTTGCTGCTGATGGTCGTTCTGCCATCGATGCAGGCCTGTAAGTTTGGCTATTCGTTTACCGGAACATCGATCGATATGACCAGGCTGAAGACTTTCTCGGTTGCCTATTTTGCGAACAGAGCCCGGTTGGTCAACCCCAACCTGAGCCAGCAATTTACCGAAGCACTGCAGGAAAAACTGACCCGGCAAACTTCGCTGAACATGGTAAATGACAGGGGTGACCTTGAATTCAGCGGACAAATCACAGGCTATGACACCCGGCCGATGAACATCCAGGAGGGAGATTATGCGGCCCAAACACGTCTGACGGTGACCGTGAAGGTGAAATACGTCAACAATATAGACCATGACGAGGACTGGGAAAAAACATTCTCCGCTTATGCGGATTATGAAAGTACCCGCATTTTGAGTGATGTGGAAGAGGAATTGGCGACCGAGATCATCGAGCAACTGACTGAAGATATCTTCAATGCTTCAATTGCCAACTGGTAATGGACATCAACGAACTTCATACGATTGTCAGAAATCCGGATAAGCTGGACGAAAAGACGTTGCCGGTGCTGAAAGAGGTGGTGGCCCGCTTTCCGACGTTTCAGGCGGCATGGATGCTGCTGCTGAAAAATATGCGGGTGCTGGACGATCCCGGGTTTAGGGCCTGGCTTCAAAACGGAGCCATCCGTGTTGCTGACCGCCGAAAACTATACCGGATGCTCACCGGATTGGAAGAGGGGAATTTTTCCCGGCAGGCCGACGAAACGGACTACCTGACGCGGGAATATCTCAGCCCGAAAGCCTACCGCATCAGCGCGCCCGCAAATCCCGATGAATCACTGTCGGACCTGGCACGGTCGATCCGCAGGAAACACGACTCTCCTGAACCACGGCCTGCACCTGCAGAAGCTGCGCCCGCAACCACCGCCAATGAGTTCATTACCGAAACCCTTGCCCGGATCTATGCCCGTCAGAGACTTTATCAGGAAGCGATCCAGGCGTATGAAAAATTAAGTTTGAAATATCCGGAAAAAAGTATTTACTTTGCCACGCAAATTGAAGAAATCAAAAAATTAACAAACTAAATAGCGGAAAATCATGTATGCTTTGATCACTGTACTCTTATTTATTGTCTGCGTTCTTTTGATCCTGATCGTTCTGGTGCAGAATTCAAAAGGAGGAGGTTTGGCCAGTAATTTCCAGGCGTCTACCCAAATCATGGGAGTGAGAAAGACGGCCGATTTCCTTGAAAAGGCAACGTGGTTTTTGGCAGGCGCCTTATTGTTTCTTTGTATTGCCGGTAGTGCAGCCATTCCACGTTCTGCAGAAGAAGTGAATCAATCGTCTGTGAAAGATCAGATCGAGAATGCTGTCGACCCAAATGCTGTCCCGAATTTCCCGAGTGCAGCCCCCGATTCTGCTAAATAAGCTTTTTTATTCGATACGATTTAAAGAAAACCTGTCCTGTTGAGGCAGGTTTTTTTTTGCCTTAAACAGACCTGACGGCATGTCAGCCTGTCAGAATCGTGTCATTTTTATTATTTCTTTGTCTTTCAGTTAATTGATTGGATCATGTTGCGGTGAAGGGAGTATCCGGTGCTTCATCCTGACGTTCTTGCACGTCATTTTGGTAAACTTTCGCTTTGGCATGCATTTCGATAAAGATGGTTGTCAATTTTAAAAAATGTCTAACTAAAAATAATTAGAAAAAATGGCAGATTTAAAAGGAAAGATCCTTGCGGGCAAAATTCTTGTACAACCGAAGGAAGCAGAAACGAAAACAGCGAGTGGAATTATTATTCCTGATTCAGCCAAGGAAAAACCACATGCAGGAACTGTTGTCCTTGTCGGGGCCGGTAAAAAGGATGAACCCATGGAAGTCAAGGTGGGTGATACCGTGTTCTACGGTAAGTATTCCGGTACCGAGTTGAATATCGATGGAGCTGATTATCTGTTGATGTCGCAGACCGACGTGTTGTATATCGCATAATATTGAAAAACAAAATTAAAAGAAGCAGAAAATGGCAAAAGAGATTAAATTTAATATCGAAGCGAGAGATCTTCTGAAAAAAGGAGTTGACAAGCTGGCTGATGCAGTGAAAATAACCCTGGGCCCCAAAGGCCGCAACGTGGTTATTGAAAAGAAGTTTGGTGCACCCCAGATCACCAAGGACGGCGTAACCGTGGCAAAGGAAATTGAGCTGGCTGATGCATATGAAAATATCGGTGCCCAGATGGTGAAGGAAGTAGCCAGCAAGACCGGCGACGACGCAGGTGATGGTACAACCACTGCAACGGTTCTCGCTCAGTCAATTATTGGTGTCGGCCTGAAAAACGTCACTGCCGGAGCTAATCCGATGGATCTGAAGCGCGGTATTGACAAAGCCGTTATCAAAGTCGTTGAGAGTATTAAATCTCAGTCGCATGTAGTCGGTGACGATTATAACAAGATCAAACAGGTCGCCAAAGTATCTGCCAACGGCGACGAAGAGATCGGTAATCTGATCGCTGAAGCCATGGAGAAAGTGAACAAGGAAGGTGTGATCACAGTCGAAGAAGCAAAAGGAACAGAGACCCACGTCGACGTGGTCGAAGGAATGCAGTTTGACCGGGGTTACATTTCTCCGTATTTTGTGACCAACACGGAAAAAATGGCTGCCGAACTGGATCATCCTTTTATCCTGATCCACGACAAGAAAATTTCAACGATGAAGGATCTTCTTCCGATTCTGGAGCAGGTTGCCCAGAGCGGACGTCCGTTGATGATCGTTGCAGAAGATGTGGATGGTGAAGCGCTGGCTACCCTGGTTGTAAACCGCCTGCGTGGTTCACTGAAAGTTTGTGCAGTGAAAGCTCCCGGATTTGGCGACCGCAGGAAGGAAATGCTTGAAGACCTGGCTGTCCTGACAGGCGGTACCGTAATTACCGAAGAAAAAGGTATGAAGCTGGAAGATGCAACGATGGATATGCTGGGACAAAGCGAGAAGATCACCGTTGACAAGGAAAATACCACCATCGTATCGGGAATGGGCGACACGGACCAGATCAAGGGCCGCGTGGCTATGATCAAGCGTCAGATCGAAGCAACAACTTCTGATTATGACCGCGAAAAACTTCAGGAACGTTTGGCTAAGCTGGCCGGCGGTGTGGCTGTTCTTTACGTGGGCGCTGCTTCTGAAGTGGAAATGAAGGAAAAGAAAGATCGCGTGGATGACGCATTGAGCGCAACCAGGGCTGCCGTCGAAGAAGGGATCGTACCTGGCGGAGGCGTGGCCTACATCCGTGCCATCGCAGCACTGGAAGGTTTGACCGGTGAAAACGAAGATGAAACAACCGGGGTCGAGATTGTTAAACGCGCTATTGAGGAACCCCTTCGCCAGATCGTTATCAACGCAGGCAAAGAAGGCGCCGTTGTGGTACAGAAAGTTCGGGAAGGTAAAGATGATTTCGGATACAACGCCCGTACAGATGAATATCAAAACCTGATGGAAGCCGGGGTGATCGATCCTGCAAAAGTTGCCCGCATCGCTCTTGAGAATGCCGCTTCAATTGCCGGGATGTTCCTCACAACCGAATGTGTCCTGGTAGAACAGAAAGATGAAAAAGCAGCTCCGATGCCTCCGATGGGCGGCGGCGGAATGGGTGGGATGATGTAATCTTATCTCAATATACCTTTCAAAAAATAAATCAGGCAGTGCAATCGCGAGGTTGCACTGTTTTTTTTGATTCAAACGGTCTTACGACTTACTGCTTCTTTTCTTTCTTATTCCTTCCGAATTCAAAGGGCAAGGTGTAAAACAGCGAGTAGGAGATATCGACATTCATGCCGTTTTCGGCTTTCCCATAGCCCGGATTGAAGAAAGCAGGCGGCAATTCGAGCTCTTTCTGCACAAGGTTAAATTTTCCACGGAGCGACCAGCCCAGGTAAACATTTTTCAGCACTTCGCCGGTCAGTCCGAAGACCAGTTCAATCCACTGTGACTGGTAGGTCTGTGACGGGAACGAGCCTTCCACGGGCCCCCAGTAGTTATCGATCCGGTATGAACTGACTTCCTGTTTTGCAAAGCTGATCCCATAGCGGAACCCGATATAGAGAATATCCCGTTCTTCTTTCGCTTCAGCGGCCAGCAGATTGTAATTCACTCCAAGCCGCAAATAGGGCCCCGAGCTGTTGTAGCTGACAAAATCATGGTCCAGCGAATACTTTTCCCATCCGGCTTCCGCCACCGGGAAAATATTCGGTTTTAGCTCAAAATCGGCGCTGAACTCTGCTCCCTTCCGGTCACCTTTCGTCCACAATGACTGGAAAGGCCGGGTGAGGTCCGTTCCCAGACGGATCCCGTCCATGCGGATGAAGTTGTCGGTCCGCTTTGGCTTTATTTTCTGTTCCTCTTCGTCTGTCCGGATCTCCTGTCCGAAACTATTCAGCGTCAGCAGGCAGATCAGTAATATAGAGTTTAATGTTTTCATTCCAGTTCTGGGTTACGGCACTGTCCAGCACCGTCAGTGAATCTATTCTGTTGAAGGTGTGACGGATGTCTTTGATTTTATGTTCGTAGTAAAATCCCGATTCCACCGACTCGTAATGAATGGTATTCTCATGATAAACCATCAGGGTATCTGCAATGGAGTCAAGCAGGACTACAAAGGCAGAGCTTTCCCCGGTGCTCAGGGGTAAATTGAAAACGTCGGTCTGCACCTGTGAAATCCAGACACTGTCTTGTCCTGTTCCATAAACCGATATAAGGGGATTATCCTGTTTCGTGCCCGATGAAAAAGCGATCCTGGCTACCAGTTCCGCGCGGGGAGGCTGGTCGAAAGTCTCTTCACAGGCAACCACGCCAAGAAGGAACAGGCCGGCCAACAAATTTTTATTCATTCGTGGATAATTTAATTTTAGCCTTGCTAAGTTAATGATTATCCCATGGAATTAAAGTCGATCCTGAAATTTCGTCCTGTTTTTTGGAAAGGATTGGCCCTAAAGGGGTTCAGGATGAATGGTCGCATTCATTTCAAAGCGATCTTTGATCATGTCCTCGATCCGGGTGCAAATCAGATGGGCTTCATCCAGCCTCATGGTTGCCGGAAGCTTGATGTGGCAGCTTAATTCCTGATGGGAGCCGTACTTGTGCAGGTGAAAATGATGAATATAGACGTTCATGCCCAAAAGTTCGGTCACTTCGCGGGTGATGGATTTGGCCACTTCCGGATCCACTTCTTCCCCTAAAAGCGCTTTTATTTCTTTTGAAAGGATCTCGTAACTGGCACGGGCAATCATGATCGCCAGGATGAGCCCCAGTACAGAATCGATCCACCAGATGTACCTGCCCAGTAAAATCCCGGTCAGGATAATGCCCGATGCCAGCGCATCGGCCTGAAAATTCCAGGCGTTCGCTTTCAGTACAGACGATCCTGTCTTTTTTGCAGCCCAGAAACCATACTGGGCCAGCAGCTCCTTCACGACGATCGAGGTGATGGTGACGGCGATGGCTATGATGCCGAATTGTCCGCCTTCCCGCGAAGTGAATTTTTCGTATGCACTCACAATGAAGTTGAAAGCCAGAATGGCCAGAAGCACGCCGATTACGATTGCTGCGATGTGCTCAGCCCTTCCGTGACCGAAAGGATGCTCCTTGTCGGCGGGTTTCCCCGCAAGTTTTCCGCCAATCACTACCAACAGTGATGCAATGCAGTCGGTAAGCGTATCCCATGCATCCGCGATCAGCGCGATCGACCCGGAGACAATGCCCGCCCAATATTTGAGGATAAATAAAACAGCATTCACGACAATGGAATACCAGCCTACCTGGATCACATATTTTTCGCGTGGTTTCATCCTTTAATTTTCGGGCCAAAGTTATAAAAATAAAATCAGGCGGTGCATCATGCGTGCATCTTCAGATACCAGGCTGCGAAATTCCTGACACCTTCTTCAAACGAATAGCGCGGATGGTATCCCAGCAGGCGTTTGGCCTTTTCAATGTCGGCGTAGGTGATGTCGACATCGCCCGGCTGCATGGGGAGCCGTTTAATATTTGCCTTCTTCCCGGTGGCTTTCTCAATTGCAGCGATCATCTCATAAAGCTTAACCGGCTGGTTATTCCCTAAATTGACAATCTCATATACCTTGTCGTGGGTGAAGAGATAGTCAAGCACCCTGCAAATACCATCGACCGTATCTTCGTAATAAGTGTAGTCGCGTGAGGTGCTGCCATCGCCAAACATGGGAATTTCCTTATTTTCGAGAATGAGCCTGGTAAACTTATGGATCGCAAGATCAGGTCGCTGACGCGGACCGAACACCGTAAAAAAGCGCATATTGACAATGTCCAGCCCATACAGCGTATGATAGGTGTAATTGATGAGCTCGCAGGCTTTCTTGGTGTAGGCATAAGGCGAGATCGGCCTGCTGACATCCTGGCTCTCGTGAAAAGGGATTTCTTTTGAGTTCCCGTAAACAGACGAAGAAGAGGCAAAAGCCAGCTTCTTGATCCCCTTGTCTTTCATCACCTCCAGTATATTCTGTGTGGCCACCACATTGGCCCGGGTATAATCCAGCGGCGAGTCGATTGACGGACGGACCCCTGCTTTCCCCGCCAAATGAACAATGGCGTCAATTTGTTGCCTTTCCAGTGCCTCTTTCAGCGCAGCCAGATCAGCCAGATCGGTTTCGATGAATTCAAACGCCGGATGAATCCGGAATGCCTTCATGTTCGCTTCTTTTACTGAACGCGCATAAAACGGATCAAAATTGTCGATCCCGACAACCCGGTAACCCATTTCCAAAAGCTTTTCACAAAGATGTGATCCGATAAAACCGGCGCAACCCGTTACAATGATTTTTGCCATTTTTTATTTTTTAATCATTATGAGGCATTTTGTCGTTCGTAAGCTGACAATTAATTAATCTTTCCCGATATAAAAGCGATCAACCGGTTTAAGCCGGGAATGTCGATCCGGCCGAAAAGGCTTTTCTTATTATAAAAGATCAGGATATTTCTTAAATAGATAAACAGGCTCAGGCCATGCGCGGCCAAAAGGATGGGGTCGAGGCGGAACACCGCATAGATGAGCGTCATCGCGGAGCCGCAGATGCTGATCACCCAAAACCCTAGCGGGAGCACCGATTCGCCTTTATTTTCAGAATAGATCCACTGGTAAAAGAAACGGGAAATGAAGACAAGCTGGGAGGCGATCCCCCAGATCATCAGCAACAGCGGATTTTTATCATTCCGCAGAAAGGTATCCAGTGTATAAGCGGTGCCCGAAAAAAGGTAAATCAGGATTGCGATGGGGCAGATGAAAATCAGAACCCTTAACGCAAGGGGCATGGGCTTCCATTCATCCTTGAGCTGAATATTCCGGATGTAAATAAAATAGACGAGAATCTGGCCAATTAAAATAGCTGCATCGTTCCTCATGATGCCGTAAATGAGCATCATAATTGAGGCCAGCAGGCTGATTTGCCAGAAAATCGTCGGCGAAAGGACCCGCCCTTCATGTTCCGACTTAAACCATTGTAAAATGGTACGCGCAAAAAACAGTACCTGAGAAATGAGACCGATCGCGTACATGATCACATACTCCATTTTTTATGTTTTAGCCCGGCAAAGATAATGGAAAATCAGCCAGGTGGTATGGGTTGTGAGCGGCCCGCTGTTAAATCGCCAAAATTTGAATATATTTGCGGAATTCTTGGATGAATTGATAATTGAAGTTTAGCCGATATAGATGAAGAATATCCGAAATTTTTGCATAATTGCTCATATTGACCACGGAAAGAGCACGCTGGCAGACCGTCTTTTGGAAGTGACCAAAACAGTCAGCGAACGTGACATGGAAGATCAGGTCCTGGATAACATGGAATTGGAACGGGAGCGCGGGATCACGATTAAAAGCCATGCCATTCAGATGGATTATGAGCAGGATGGCGAAAAATACGTGCTGAACCTGATCGATACTCCGGGGCATGTCGATTTCTCCTATGAGGTGTCCCGTTCGATAGCAGCCTGCGAAGGAGCTTTACTGATCATTGATTCCACACAGGGAATTCAGGCGCAGACCATCTCGAACCTGTACCTGGCCCTGGAGCATGACCTGGAAATCATTCCTGTGCTGAACAAGATGGACCTTCCCAATGCCATGCCTGAAGTAGTCGAGGATCAGATTATCGATCTGATCGGTGTGAAGCGCGAAGATATTATTCGTGCGAGCGGTAAAACAGGAGAGGGAATCCAGGAAATTCTCCGCAGGATTGTCAGCGACATCCCGTCGCCTAAGGGCGATGCGAAGGCACCGCTGCAGGCGCTCATTTTTGATTCGGTCTTTAATTCATTCAGGGGGGTGATCGCTTACATCAAGGTGGTGAACGGAACCATCGGGAAAGGCGATCTGGTGAAGTTTGTCAATACCAAAAAAGAATACGATGCCGATGAGATCGGTGTGCTAAGGCTCGGTCTGGAAGAGCGGAAAACACTGAGTGCCGGCGATGTGGGCTATATTATATCGGGCATCAAATCGGCAAAGGAAGTGAAGGTGGGCGACACCATCACGCATCGGGACCGGTCATGTGACAAAGCGATCGAAGGTTTTGAAGAAGTGAAGCCGATGGTCTTTGCCGGCGTGTATCCCATCGATGCCGAAGACTATGAAGATCTGCGGGCGTCGATGGAAAAACTTCAGCTCAACGATGCCTCCCTGACCTATGAGCCGGAATCGTCGGCAGCACTTGGATTTGGGTTCCGCTGCGGATTTCTGGGCATGCTGCATATGGAGATTATCCAGGAGCGGCTTGACAGGGAATTCGATATGAATGTGATCACGACCGTTCCCAACGTTTCCTATATGATCCGGACCACCGGGGGCGAGACGATCCGGGTCTATAACCCGAGCGGGATGCCGCCTGCTTCAACCATACTGGAAATCGAGGAGCCGTATATCCGGGCACAGATCATTACAAAATCAGAATACATCGGACAAATCATGACGCTTTGCCTGGATAAACGCGGGACCCTTATCAAACAGGATTACCTGACCGCCGAGCGGGCAGAGCTGACTTTTGATATGCCGCTTGGTGAAATTGTATTCGATTTCTACGACAAACTGAAGTCGATCTCAAAGGGGTATGCTTCTTTTGATTACCACATGACCGGCTTTAAACCGGCCAAACTGGTCCGGCTCGATATCCTGCTGAACGGTGAAATGGTGGATGCCCTGTCTTCACTGATCCATTTTGACAACGCCTACAACCTGGGACGCAGAATGTGTGAAAAACTCAGGGAACTGATTCCGCGTCAGCAATTTGATATCGCCATACAGGCCGCTATCGGAGCAAAGATCATTGCCCGGGAAACGATCAAGGCCGTCCGGAAGGATGTAACTGCAAAATGTTATGGTGGTGATATCACCCGAAAACGGAAGCTGCTGGAAAAGCAGAAAAAGGGAAAGAAACGGATGAAACAGATCGGCAGCGTCGAGGTGCCGCAAAAGGCCTTCCTCGCCGTGCTGAAACTGGATTGATGATCTGAGAAAAGACGAATTGCATGCTTCCATGATCGAAAGTGCCCGGAAACGGGAACTGTCCGGAGAACTTGTCGTACTTTTGGAATTAAAAGGAATAATATGATGGAGTTTGGCATTCTGCAGGATATTCTCGTTATTTTTGCCTTATCCACTTTTGTTAACTTTCTTTTTACCAAAATAAAGGTACCCACGATTGTCGGTTACCTCGTTACCGGCGTGGTTACCGGACCGCATCTGCTGGGGCTGGTGGGTTCCCAGCACCAGATCGAGCTGATGGCAGAAATCGGCGTTGTATTGCTGATGTTTACCATCGGACTGGAATTTTCTCTGAACCACCTGCTGAAGATCAGGAAGATCGTCTTTGCCGGAGGATTGATGCAGTTGATCCTGACTGCCGGGACAGCCATGGTGATTGCCATCCTGTATAACATGAATTGGAGGGGAGCGCTTTTTGTCGGCTTCCTGACCGCATTGAGCAGTACCGCCGTGGTGATGAAGCTGGTACAGGAACGCTCGGAGGTAACTTCAAACTACGGGCGCACGGTGCTGGGAATACTCATCTTCCAGGACATCATCGTCATCCCCATGTTGCTTTTTACTCCCTTGCTGGGGCAGCAAACCGGTATCGCCGATCATCAGCATGAACTGATGGTTTTATTTCTGAAAACGATTTTTCTCATCGGACTGGTCTACGTGGG
>JBFXKJ010000018.1:0-31022 GCA_050173895.1 Mangrovibacterium sp.
CGGGAAGAGCAGACAATCATAAACAACCTCCTCATCCGGATTCTCCCCGTTGACGACGCCGGTTATGGTCACGAAAAGGAAGAATGCCAGCGCTGCCAGCAGAAACCAGATAAAGCGTCCCGCAAAAATGATCCGGAAGTTGTACCGGATCATTTTACCGGTCGTCTGCAGCAGGTTCCTGAACTTTACTTTTCTATTTTCCATGGTAATTTTTTCTATTTCAGGTCTTTTATCAGGCAGAGATAGGCGTCCTCGAGCATGGGCGTTGCCTGGACGGCATCCGGCGAGGGCTTCTCTTTTGAAAGGATCCGGATGCGGATATTCTCGCCGACACGCATATGGTGCACGATCATTTTCTTATCCGGCAGCTTGTCAAATTCGGATGCCGGCACTTCAAACTGCCAAACCAGGTTACTGGCCAGATGGACCATGTTGGCCGGTGAACCGTGGTATTTCAGCCTTCCGCGGATGATCACGGCTGCCTGGCTGCAGGAGCTGGCAATATCTTCGATAATATGGGTAGAGAAGATCACGATCCGCTCGCGGGCCAGGTCGACCAGCAGGTTCCGGAAACGGATGCGTTCACGGGGGTCCAGTCCTGCCGTAGGTTCGTCGACCACCAGGATCCTTGGCAGATGAAGGAGGATCTGCGCAATACCGACCCGTTGTTTCATCCCGCCCGAGAATGACCCTATCTGATCGTTGCGGCGCTCATACATATGAACCGACTTCAGCACGTATTCAATTCGCTTCTCCCGTTCTTCTGCATTCGTCAGGCCTTTCAGCAGGGCCTGGTATTCCAGGTACTGCCAGGCGGGCATATTCTCATAGGTGCCGAATTCCTGCGGCAGATAGCCGATCAGTCCCTGCAATTCTTCGCGTTTTTCAAGCGTATCGATGCCGTTGATCCATATTTTTCCATAGCTCTGATCCAGAATACCGCAAATAATCCGCATCATGGTCGATTTACCGGCTCCGTTTGGCCCCAGCAGCCCGAACATGCCCGTGCCGATCTCCAGCGACACGCCGTTCAGCGCCTTGAAAGGCGACCTGCGTTTCCCAATGAAAGGAATTTTCTTGACCATCCGGTATACGGTCCTCCGCAGTGAACCAAAACGGCCGGTAATCCTGTCAATATTGACCTTCTCTTCATATAATCTCCGGGAAGTCACGGAGATCACCAGGCCAAGGTACCACAGGATACCAAAAGCAATGACCAGTCCAAGGTAGCTTGTTTTCAGGTACAAAATAATCAGGCCGGCCAGCGGAAGAAACCAAAACAGGATGCTTTCGGACCGTTTCGCGACAAGGGAGTACAGACGGTTACCTGAATCGTGATACCGGTGGTTAAGGAACAGAAGTACCGGTTTCCAGATCTCACGGACATACCAGTATATAAAAAGCATCAGCAGAGCGATCCACAGCGTCTGCTCCAGGAAAATAAAGGTGAAGTAAATCAGGAATGCCAACACGGGAAGCTGCCATATCAGTTGGTCAAAATCCCTGATTGACCGGAAATCCTTGATCAGGCCCGCCCTGCGGCGAATGTTCAGCCCTCCCTGCCACTCTCTCGGGAAGCGTCCCGGCCGGTCATAGATCTTCACCAGGTTCTGAATGCTGATGTGCACTTTTTCATCGTCTCCGATCAGGCGTGTTCCTGCTTTCTTGAGGCTGCTCATTACAAACCAGGTTGTTCCCGGGATCAAAACGACTGCCAGAACGGTATCGGCCATCTGCCAGATCAGCGAATCGACCGACCAGTACGTGAGAAAAACAGCAGCAGCCATCAGGATCAGTTGTGCCGCCCGTAATTTCCAGTTCAGGCCGCGAAACCACGACAATGCATTTTCAAGCCCCGAGTAAAAGGTCGGTATGAACACCAGGGTTAACAGGGTGCTTAATGTCAGACCGCCGATCACCACGATCGCAAAGGGTGCCCCGATCACACTGACATATTCAGCCTGCCCCATGGCCAGGGGAAACATCGCCACGATGGTGGTGATCGCCGTGATCAGGATCGGCCTCAGCCTGGACAAACCAGCCGTCATCAGGGCCCGCGACATCCGGAAACCTTCTTTCCTCAGGATATTGGTATAATCGATCAGAATGATCCCGTTGTTTACCACCACGCCCAGAAGGATCAGAAAACCGATCATTGTATTGGCATTAAACAGGCTGTTCCCGGTGATGATCAGCGCCAGGAGTGAGCCGATCGCTGCAAGAGGAACGGAGAATAACAGGACGAAAGGCGTAGCCACCGACTCGAAAACCGAAGCCATGATCATAAAGATCAGAATGATGGCCGCGAATATCAGGAAATTGAATTCCTCCAGGTTATTTTCCTCATGGATCACTTCAGCAGCAATTCCCGACGGAAAGTTATACGCTGCGATCAGGTTATCGATCTCGAGCCGGTACGATTCCAGAAGGTCCTTCGACTCCTGCGCTTCGTCGATCAGCCGGTAGCTTACTTCGATCTGCTTTTCCTGATTGATCCGGTTGATGCCTGCCGGCCCCCTGGCATAAACAAAGCGGGTAAACTCCTGCATTTCGTGCAGACCGCCTGCCTGATCGTTCACCTGAATGGCCTTCAGGTCGTCCAGGGTCCGGGTTTGTTCCTTTTCGTTTTCCTCCTCCGTTTCATCCTGTTTGATGATCACCTCGTACTCATCCAGTCCCTGGTTAAACATAACCCCCGTCGATATTTCTCCGGCAAAAGAGTTCAGTTCGGACGACACCTCACTGAGGTTTATGTTATAGCCGGTCATCAGCATCTGGTCAAAGCGCATACGCACTTCGGGTCGATTACTTGATACATTCAGCCTCACCCTCCTGATAAAATCCATATTCTCCAGAAAGTACTCCAGGTCTTCTGCCACCATTTTCATCGCTCTGAAATCCTGTCCTTTCAGAATGATCTTCTCCTCCTCGGTGCCGATACCCAGAAAGCGCTGGAAATTATTCATCATGTTGCCGGCTCCCTGGCTGCCTCCCGATTGTGCCTGTTCAAATTCGATCTCGGCCGGACTGCTGTTTTTTGTCAGTTCACTGATCGACGATTTAATTTCGGCAAAACTTCGCCCATCAATTTTCTCAAAATCATCTGCGAGGGTTACAGTCACCACGGCCTCTTCTTCCCCGATCGAACTGGCGATATCTTTCTTTTCCTTCACTTCCTGCAGTTTTTCTTCAATCTTGCGCACCGTTTCATCGGTCGTTTCGAGGCTGGAGCCGGAAGGCATAGTCACATACAGCTTCACCTGGTCGGCTTCTACTTCCCGCAGCGTGCTCACACTGACGGCCAGGCTGAGGAACACCATCAGGAAAAACAGCACCACCGCGCTCAGAATAGTCGTAGCCGGATGCCGCATACACGATTTCAGCACCAGCATGTAAATCTGAACCATCCGGTTGTTGGTGGTCAGCTTTTCAAAAAACATGTTTTTCCGGTTTTTCCCCGTCAACAGGAAATGGACAACCATCGGCACAAACATCAGCGCGACCACCAGTGAAATCAGCAGAGTCGACACAATCGAAATACCGACATTCCTGCCCAGGAGTTCGATCATGAAATTCGATGAGAAAAGGAAAGGGAGAAAAACGGTGATGGTCGTGAGCGTTGATGCCACGATCGACCGCCATACTTCTTTTGTTCCCCGGACTACCGCCTCACCGGGATCTTTTCCCTGTCCGCTCAGCCGGTATATATTTTCCAAAACCACGACGCTGTTATCCAGCAGCATGCCCACCGCAAGCGCCATTCCCACCAATGTAAGGCTGTTCAGCGTGATGCCGAACGCATAAAAAACATTGAATGCCGAATAAACCGACACCGGCAGTGCCAAAGCGATAAATACGACGATCCGCGTATTTTTCAGGAACATCCAGAGCACAAAAACGGCCATCAGCCCTCCCACCAAAGCCAGGTTAATTATCTGGTCGATGTTCTTTTCCATTGTCTCGGCCGAGTTTTCCTGGACCACCAGTTGAACACCCTTTCCCGAGAGTTCCAGATTGAGCCGTTCGATCACCTCCTGTGTTTTGTGGGACAGTTCAATCTGGTTGGCCTGCGAATCGTTGATCAGGCGAATGGACACGGCATCCTGACCGTTTACCCGGCTGTAGCTGGTCTCCTCCTTCACCCCGAAACTGACCTGAGCCACATCTTTCAGCAGGATCGGCCCGTTGGCCACCACCAGGTTTTCAATATTGGATACCTGATCATATTCGGCGGTGACATGAACGAAGTAAAGTTTATCCTTCTCCTTCAGGTTGCCCACATAGCTGCGCGAAACCGAATTCCGGGAAAGCAGCGAGCGAATGGTGCCGGTGGTAATTCCATAGGCCCTGCATGCCTCCTTATTAAGGATGATCTCGATCGACTTTTCCTTTCCGCCGTAGACGTTTACGCCGGCAATTCCGTCAATATTCTCCAGATCCGGGGCAATCTCCTGGTCGACAATGTTCCGGACCCGGTCCACACCGCCTTCACCCCGGGCCTGAAGTTCCATAAACCGGCTGTTCATCCGGGAAAGGTCGACGCGGTTCACGCTCACATTCATGCCCTCCGGCAGCTCGTCCCTGATCTCATTGATCTTCTCCTGCAGACGCAGATAGGCAAGGTTGAAATCCACATTTTGCTGAAAGTAAACTGCAACAGTCCCCGTGCGTGAGTTGATGGTCGACTCGATCGACTCCACACCTTCAAGTCCACCCACGGCGCCCTCGATCGGGATGATCACTTTACTTTCAAGATACTCCGGGTCAGCATCGCGGGCCGAGCCGGCCTGCACAAACAGGAAAGGCAGATCGGCGGCAGGAAGCAACTCCATCCGGAGCTGTTTATAGGAAACATATCCCAGAAGGGTCAGCCCGATAAACAACATGCTGATCAGCGTCTTTCTATTGATGATAAATTGCATGCGTTTGTTTTTATTTTTTTATTCGTCGCATGGAATTGTGCCCAATCTGTCTCAGCCATTCCCTGATTTCCTCAAAAACTTCGTATGTGCAGGGAATTAAGACAAGGGTAAGCAAAGTAGAGGTAAACAGGCCTCCGATTACCGCCATGGCCATTGGGGAGCGGAGCGACGAACTCTCGTCTGCCCCCAGGGTAAGCGGTAACAAGCCCAGAATGGTGGTCAGGCTGGTCATAATGATAGGCCTGATCCTTTGCTGTCCGGCCTGGACGACCGCTTCCGTCCTTTCCATCCCCTGACTGCGCAGCTGGAGGATCCGGTCGATCAGCAGGATCGAATTATTCACCGCGATACCGGCCAGCATAATAATTCCGATGAAGGCCATCATATTGAAGGTCCTTCCAAAAAGGAAGAAAACGAGCACAGAACCTACCAGCGCCATCGGAATGGTAAGCAGAATGGTAAAGGGATGCAGCAGTGATTCAAACTGGGAGGCCAGGACCATATAGACCAATACCACCGAAAGGATCAATGCAAATCCCAGACTTGACATGGACTGCGCCCGCTTTTCCTCCTCGCCGCCGATGGTCACTTTATAATCGGCAGGGATCTCCACGGGTGCGGTTGCCATCCGGATCTCCTTCACCGCTTCATCAAGCGGCATGTTTTTCTCCAGTTGTGCCGTGATCTTTCCGATCCTGTTCTGGTTTCTCCGGTAAATTTCCTTTGGCGACTGGCCGATCTGGATATCGGCAAGCTCGCTGAGGTAGAAGTTCTGATTGTTGCCCGTAATGCGGATCCCCGGCAAGTCGCTCAGCCCTTTATCGGGCAGTTTGATGGTGATGGCCTGCATTTCTCCTTTTTGCTCGATCTCCCCGGCCGTTTTTCCCTGAAGCTGGCTCTGAACCTGCGACACAATATCACTGACACTGAGATTATACATCCCCGCCCGCATCCGGTCGATCACCAGATTGACCTCAGGAGAGCCCTCTTCCATCGACGACTCGATATTATAGATCCCGGGGATGTTCAGAATGGCAGCCTTCACCTTTGCTGCCGTTTCGCCGATCATATCCAGGTCTTCTCCCTGAACTTCGACTACCAGCGGAGCCTCATCGGTCCCCATCATGCTTTTCAGTGCGGTCTCATCCTGACGGTAAGTGATTTCCGCGTCCGGTATTTCCCCGATCGTTCCGCTCAGCAGCCGAATGGCCGCCGACGATGTGACCGTGCTCTCCGGCGTCAGAATGATCCGGATCGAGGCAGTATTCTCGCCTTCAAAGATGGAGGTTTCCGAACCTGTCGTACCGCCGGAGGGTCCGGTATGGCTATAAATCGTTCCAAGCTGGTCGCCCAGTGCCTCTGTGATCATTTGCTCCAGGTTCTCCACCATCGCGCTCGTCCGTTCCAGCCGTGTACCTTCCTGAAGACGGATATCGATGCTGAACTCCCTGGTTTCGGTTTTAGGCATGAATTCGGTTCCCACCAGGGGAACGAGCAGGGCGCTTCCGCCAATCAGGAGCAGCGAAAGCAAAATGATCAGCCACTTGGCCCTGAGGGCTTTTCCCAGGAAACGTCCGTACCCTTTTACCTGCACCGAACGCAACTTCACCGTTTCCTTTTTCTTATAGAAAAGATGAAACAACATCGGGATCACCAGCATGGCTACCACGAGCGAAGAGAGCAGCGAGAAGGTGACCACCCAGGCCTGATCTTTAAATAATTCGCCCGATGCGCCATGCAGATAGACGATTGGAAGAAAGACCACCACCGTGGTGACAGTCGAAGCGACAATCGCACCGCCCACCTGCGAGGTACCTTCTATGGCGGCATCTCTTACCGACATGCCGTTTTCCCGGTTCCGGAATATATTCTCCACCACCACGATGGCATTGTCGACCAGCATTCCCGCGCCGAGGGCAAGCCCGCCAAGGGTCATGATATTCAGGCTAAGCCCGTTGAAATACATCAGATTAAAGGTTGCCACGATGGAAATCGGAATGGCCAGACTGATGATCAGGGTGGTATCGATCCGGCGAAGAAAAAGATAGATCACAAACACCGCGAGCAAAATTCCGTACAGGGCCGACTGCTCCAGTTCACTAATGGCTTCACGGATGAAGGTACCCTGGTTGGTCACTGTTATGAGCTGATAACCCGGCAACGCTTTCCCGATCGATTCGAGGGCCTTGTTGACTGCTTCAACCGCTTTCACGGTATTAAAGCGGGTTTCCTTGTATATGGAAAGCCCCAGGCATCGCTGTCCGTTAATTCGCACGATGTTCTCGGGCTCCGTATTCCTGAAGCTCACCTTCGCCACTTCCCTCAGAAAGACAGGCGAGTAGGCTGCCTCGGCGTTATCGGCATCAGTCTGTTTATAGCCGACGATAATATTTTCAAAATCATTCAGATCGTTAAGATTACTGACCCCTTTCACCACATAGCGGAGCCCCATTTCCTCGATCGCTCCGCCCGATATGCTCTCGTTAAAATTCTGAATCCTGGTGCTCAGTCCATCGAGCGTCAGGCCGAACGCATCGAGCAGATACTGACTGGTTTCGATCATGACCTCAAGCTGTTCCGATCCGGAAACTTCAACTTCGGCAATCCCCTCAAGCCGGATCAGCTCATTCCGGATGTAGTTCTCGGCGACCTTTCTGAGCTCATTCATGTCATCGGTCGAGCTATGGCTTAATCCGATCAGCATTACGGGGCTGGTATTCGGATCATGCTGCGTGATATTGATCTCATCGATATCCTGGTTTTGCGCATACGATGTCACCGCCTTCTGCAAATCGAGAAAGGCGTCATCCATATTCTTGTTCCAGGCATACTCGACGGAGATCTGCGCACTCCCCACCTTGGTGACCGATGAAACCCCGACCACATCCGGTTGCCGGGTAGCCAGCGCTTCGATCTTTTCGACAAACTGTTTCTCAATTTCTTCGGGTGGGCGTTCTCCCGCCTTCATCTCGATGAACAGCCGCGGGTTATTCAGGTCCGGGAACAAATCAATGCCAAGCTTGTCGTACGAGATATACCCCAAAAGGAGAACCGCCAGTACGGCCATTAGAATCGTCACCGGGTTGCTGACCGAAAATTCACTTAACTTCTTCACAGCGGGTTATTTGATAATTTTGACTTTCGAACGGTTCCTCAACGTTTCATATCCCTTCACGACCAGACGGTCATTTATTTTCAGCCCGGAAGTGATTTCAACCTGGTCTTTATTTTCATAGCCGAACGAAACCTGCTTCTGCTCGGCAGTTCCCTGTTGCACGGTAAAAACCGATTTGCCCCGCTGATTGGAAATGACCACATCCCTGGGGATCACGATCACGCTGTCTCTCCGTGCCAGCACGATTTCAGCCTGAACGAACATTCCCGGACGCAACAAAAGCTTTTCATTTTCAACAAGCAATTTGGCCACAAAGGTCCTGGTTTCCTTGCTTACCGCTGGTGAAATTTCCTGCACCATCCCCTGCAGCGTATCTTCGGG
The DNA here is from genome assembly GCA_050173895.1 of Mangrovibacterium sp. Taxonomy (GTDB): domain Bacteria; phylum Bacteroidota; class Bacteroidia; order Bacteroidales; family Prolixibacteraceae; genus JBCFBK01. The sequence continues at coordinate 8,419 of JBFXKJ010000018.1, forward strand.
TAAAGTATAATTCATGACCCTGACCGGCTGATTTTTGTGAACAAGGTTTATCTGCTTTTCGGGAAGATTTACTTCCAGCAACAGTTTTTCATAACTCATCAGTCCGACGAGCACTGTTCCGCCGGCCACCTTTGTCCCTTGGGTAAAGTAGGGCATCGCTGTGATGATCCCGGTGAAGGGCGCGCGCACTTTCATGTAGCCAAGCTGGATCTTTGCCTTTTCATAGGCGTCGCGGGCATTGACGGCCGCAACTTCGGCATTGCTCAGTTCGCTCAGGGTCACGCCTCCCTTGTCAAAAAGAGATTTTTGCTTCTTATACTCCTGCTCGGCCATTTTCAGACTGAGTTCGCGGGCTTCCATCCCAATGTTATTTATATACTCCTCATCTTCCAGTTCGATGATTACCTGCCCTTCTTCAACCCGGTCGCCGAGCATGTAGGGCCTCCCGGTACGGGGATTGTTCATCAGCCTGTACTTTCCGGCCATCTCGGACGAAAGAGTCACATCCTTTGTTGCAACGACCGTTCCCGTGGTACCGGTCGTCTGTTCGATTGAAGCCGGCTTGATGTCGATCACCGAAACCGGCACGGCCACTTCGGTCTCAACATTCTGGCTTTGATTTCTGCAGCCTGTAAAAACAAGGACAGTCAGTATAACGGCGGAACAATTCCAAATGCGGTTCATAATCGATTTAAGTTTTATCATGGTTGTGGTGAATATTGGCGTTACTTTTTTCGTTTCATGATCTCTTCAGGAACAATACCCCTATTCGTCTCAAAATCAAAAAGCGTCTGTATCTTGAGGTTGAGCAGCTCAATTTTGTAATCGATCAGCGACTGGGCATAGGCCATCTTCTTCTGTGATAACTGTGTCTGATACAGGTTCAGGTCCATCCCTGTCAGATCGCCGTTGGCATAGCGTTCCAGATTAATTTCATAGGTAAGCTGGGCATTCTTCTCGTTTTGCCGGGCAATGTCGATCTGATTCTGCAGGTTTTGCAGATTCCGGTAAACCTGCCTGATATCGACAACGATCTGGATTTTCTGCTGATCGAAGTTTAGTTCCTGTTGTTTAATCACAGCCTCCTGTGCCCGGATACGCGACTTCTTTTCCCCCCAGTCAAACAGCGGGACATTGAATGCAACCGAAAGCGCCGGATTGCTGGTTGGGTTCTGATACATGTCGTTCAACTTTTCATTTTCACCGATAATCCCGATCGAGAGGTTCATATTCCCTTTAAACTCGTTTTGGCTCCTGGTTTCGATCAGAGTGAACTGCGAATTTTCAATATTAATCTCCCTTTGGCGAAGTTCCATTCTGGAGTTCAGGCCGTAGCTAATCGCCTTGTTCAGGTCGACCGCCACCGGCTCAGCCTGGACATCGGCCAGTACACCGATCTCTTCGTTGATATTCATTCCGATATACTGTTTGAACTGATCTTTATAATTGTCGAGGGTCACCCTCCTGTTTTGCACATTCGAGCGTGCCGTCGCGAAATTCAGTTCCGCCTGGTAAAGTTCTTCCCTGGCGGCTAGTCCCGCGTCCACCTTGTTTTTCGTAATTTCAAAGCTCTTCTCCGTATTTTTCAGCTCTTCCTCCGAAATGCTAAGGCTCATCTGAGCCATGTAAACGTCATAAAAAACCTGCGTAACCTGTTTTTCGAGATTCAGTTTCTGAATGGAATAGCTCAGGTTTGAATTTTCGAGATCCAGTTCGAGCTCTTTTAGCTGAAGTTTCAGCCGGTTATAGGTAAACAGGGGTTGAGCAATATTGAGATAAAGGTTATTGACAAATGCCCGGTCCTCCTTACCCGAAAAATCATTTGTATTTTTCTCCCATCCAAAGCGGTTGACCAGCGAAATGGTCCCGTCGGTGGGAAGGATCGGCTGGGAAACGGTGAACGTTCCCGATGCGCCGATCGACTCGTTGGTATACCAGGTGGACGAAAAATCGTCGAAGGTATGACTGCGGCTGAAGTCCATCGGGGTCAGGCTCAGGGCGAACTGCGATTTAAGGGCGGCCTTTTGCGCATTCAGCGATTCCTGAGAGCGTTCCAGTGAATACAGGGAACTTTGAATATCCGGGCTGTTCTGCCTGGCTATGTCCATGGCTTTATCAAGCGTCAGAAGCTGCTGTGCAAAAATCGGGCTGCACGGCAGCAGGCAGAGCCAGATGATGTTGTTTCTTAAAATAGCTCGTTTCATAATCAGATCAAAGGTTTAAAAGATTCTTATCGTTTAATCAGCTTCACCGCATCGGCCACCACCATCCGGCTTTGCGATTTGTCTGACATTTCGATCAGCGCCGTATCGGGCGAAAAATAGTAAGACCCGAGATGGTTCCAGCCTGCATCAGCCTTCTTCAGATCGATCACCGCCTGCTCCTCACCGTCGTCATGATGCACCACATAGCTGTATTCTCCTTTATCGTCATCCCCGCCTCTTCTTCCAAAACCGCCTGTTTCCTTGTAGACATAAACATACACATCATAATAGCCGTTTTCCTTCACCGGGATATGCCAGCTGACCTTCCGGGTCCCTTCGCCTGAGCGAACATAATAAGCCGAACGGATATAGGCGCCGTAGAAGGATGAATTTGTAGTGAGCGTCCAGTTTCGCGGAAGCCGCCAGTGGGAAAAGCCGGCATACCTGGAGGCGCTTTCCTTGTTCGCCAGCAGCATTTTTCGCAACAGGCTTTTTTCCTGGCTCTTGCTGACATGGAAACCCGGATCTTCATTATCGACGATGATCTCGTTGTCTTCAGCGATACGAACCGGCGTGTCGGTCACCTTTTCCCCCTCATAGGGGACCGCTTTTTTATCTTCTTCGATATTATCGAATGCAATCCGGATTTCTGAGGGAATATTTTTTGAGGTGAAGGTATTGATCGAAGCACCGCGGGGCGTGCCGTTCAACAGCAGGCTTACCTCTTTGGTCTGTTTTCCTTCAAGAAGAATCAGCTTACTGATTGTTTCGGGTGCGCCGCCCATCCCGCCAAATCGTCCGCCCGGACCACCCCCCAGGCGGCAGTCGATCGAAACAATTCCCTCTGTTTCTTCGGTATTGCTGATCCTGAGCGTAACCATCGTTTTCATCTGATCCCCATCCAGTACATTCACCGCTTTCACATTGCCAATCAGAAAGGCGGGCAACTCGCGGCTGCTGAACCATTGTTGCATATAAGGGATCAGATCGATCTCAAAGCGCTGCTGCAACTCCTCATTAAACTGAGTAATCCCCACCGACCGGAACTTTGTCTTTTCAAGAAAATCATACAGAAAGTCCTCAAAAACCTCATCCCCGGCTTTTCTCTTGATGACGGAAAACAGGGCTGCTCCTTTTAGCTGAATCACGTTGTCTACGATCTTTTTTTGCTCCGGGTCGCGGAGGATCTCTTCAAAGCTTTGTGACAGCAGCGCCAGGTTTCCCTGTTCATCTTCCGACATTCCCTGCATGTCGCGCATCCATCCCATTGCTCCGCTTTCTCCGGTCTGTTTCTTGTATGATTCAAACACCCGGTCGGTTACCGGCCAGCGGTCGGAGCGGATATAATGGGCATAATTGTAAAATAGGGGAAATGTGTAAAATGCGTTCTTTCGTTCGTCCACCTGAAACTGCCCGCCCGACCGGCTGAAATTCGGGCGCCCCTGCTCCCGGGTGAAGGTCGAAAGGAAATTCTTCAGCACATTGATTTTCTTTTCCCGGGGAGTCAGGTTTTCTTCCTGTCGCGGCCCAAATCCCCTTCGCGAATTCATTCTTCCGTAAAAGTCAGCCTCGTGTTCCAGCACCCCTTTCTCAGGGTAGAGAATCATTTCAGGCTGGATCTGTTCCCGGGTACCGCTCAACACCCGCTCGTACGAGCAGAACTGAACCGGCACTTCGACCAGCGAAAGTCTTTCGAAAGGATAAAACAAATCAATTTTTCGCTCAAAGTCGGTCAATGTCTCTGAAAGGATAGCCGGGACCGTATCCCTGATCTCTTCAAAAAAGCCCGAAAAATAGTCATGCCCCTGCTTCAGGTACACATTGAATGTAAGTCCCTCAACGCTGGTCTCCATTTTCCTGTAATTCCCGATTACCAGTGAAATCTGTGACTGCGGGTGAGAAGAAGTAAAGATGAAGGCAGGCCCCTCCTGGCGGGCTTGTCCCTGAGAGATGGCAGTCAGTCCCGCTCCGGTGACCACTTCAAGCCGGTAATCGCTGAACTGGCGGCTCAGCCATTGACTGTTGTGATAGCCCATACCGGCTCCCGCAACCGGATACCAGTTGCTTTCGCGCGTCAGCAACACATAATCGGGCATGATAAACGCATATCGTTTACCGATCTGGTACATGAAATTTCTGTAGGGCTCCCGGAGGGTCTGGTCATCCACATCAAGGAAGCAGGCTGCCTCATCGATGGTTCCCTTATAAGTAAAGGTTATTTTTGCCTTTTCTCCGGGATGAAGCGGGCTGTTCTTAATCTCAATCACATTTAACTTCCTCTCCCATTCCAGATCCTTGCCGGTGGCTGTCAGCTTTTGCAGTTCCAGTCCGGGGTTCAGGCTGAACACGAGCGTGTCGGCTGTATCGCTCCCCGTATTTTCCACCTCAAGCGTGCTTACACAACTGATCGACTCTCCCTGGTGCTCCAGCCGGATATCATATGCCGTCACCCCGGCGGGCAGGATGCCCTGATACTGATCGTTCAACGAAAGCATCTGATCGCGCAAATCCCTTTCATTGATAAAAGAAGAGACATGCGCATATCCGAGGTAAAGGCCCCCGGCCAGGAACAGTGAACCCAATACCACCGAATAAGATCCTGTGCCGGTCGCATCGGGCAGCCTCCGGAGCAAAGCGATGGTATAAAAAACAAATGCAAGTCCTAGAAAAAAATACATTCCCCGGTGAATGAGAATTTTATCAGGATCACCAAACCCCACAAAGTCAGACCAGGTCATGGGGATGTTGAAAGCCATATAGTCGAACAGGTAATAGAATTTGTCTCTGAGATAGAAAAGTGAAATGGCCACATAGCCCAGCAATACCACAAATGTGACCGCCTGATTCCGGATCAGCGACATGACCAGAAAAGACAGCCCCATGATAAAAACCAGGGTGGGAAGGCTGATCAACAGAAAATACAACAGGTAGGCCTGCCAGTCGACCGAAGTATTCCTGGCGATGAGGTTAAAAATCAGCGCCACCGAGAGGATGAGCAGGTTCAACAGAATGAAAACGCTCATATTCCCGATGGTTTTCCCGAACACATACTCGCCGTTGGTCATTGGCCGTACGTAGATCACTTCCGTGGTATCGAGTTTTTTATCTCGTTTCAGGAAGTCGGAGGCGAGAAAAATAGCAATCACCGCCTGCACCACATTTAAAAACAACAAGTTTATGTAGGGAATAACGGAAGGAATCGCCTTCACCTGCCATTCGCCGGAGCCTCCCCCCGACTGAGTCAGCACTCCAAAGTTGAAGAAGCCCAGGAATACGATCGCGATAATGGCAAAAATGCGAAAGAACCAGCTTCGCAGTAAGGTTCTGGTTTCATAAAGGGCAATGGATCGGATAAAATGGATCGAGATCATCGCGTTTAGTTATTGGTCCATAAGTTCAGGTTCTTCTCCATAAAATAAACATATGCATGTTCCAGGTTCGGTTCTATCCGGCTGCCGGAATAGCCGTTGATGCTGTCGGCAACCACCTGCACTTCCCATCCCTCGCTGGTTGGCACGTTCGAAATTACCGGATATTTCTCGTTGATCTGCAGATACTCTGCTTCAGTCGCTTTTATCACCCAGACCTTGTCGCGGGCCTGAGCGACCAGGTCGTCGGGAGCTCCGCTGTAGACCAGTTCTCCCCGGTTGAGCAGGGCCATATTTTTACAGGTACTCGAAATATCCCCGACAATATGGGTCGAAAGAATAATAATCACACCCTGTGTTGAAATGGCCGAGAGCAGGTTCCGGAACCGGATCCTTTCTTCGGGATCCAGGCCGGTGGTCGGCTCGTCGACAATGATCAGACGGGGATTGTTGATCAGTGCCTGGGCAATCCCAAGCCTCCGCTTCATCCCGCCCGACAATTTATTAGCCTGCCGGTCGCGTGCTTCAAACAAACCGACTTCCTCCAACATGTGGTCCACAGCAGCACGCCGTTCTGCCGGCATCTTCATTCCTGAAAGCCGGGCAGCATAATCCAGGAACTCATAGGTCTTCAGCTTCGAAAAGAAACGGAAGTCCTGAGGCAGGTAACCCAGCATTTTACGAATCGCTTTCCGGTCCTTTATCAGGTCCCGCCCATCGACGGTCACTTTTCCCGAACTGGGCTTCATCAGGGTTACCAGAATACGCATAAAAGTTGATTTCCCGGCTCCGTTGGGGCCAAGCAAGCCAAACATGCCGTCAGGGATCTCCAGATTAATATCATGGATAGCCCGGTTTCCGTTCGGATAGATTTTGCTCAACCCTTCAATGGTAATGTGCATGCAGTAATCATTTAATTCTTTTGGAGATATCGAATCAGTTTATCTGACTCCGTTTTGAACAGAACGTTTAATTCATCCACCGATAAATTTAACCCGCAGCCGGGGAAAAAGCATTATTTTTCCGACAAAATGCCCTGTGCAGCAGATCAACGACGGCGGAAAGCCGGAATTAACCGGCGCTCCTTCTTATCCCAGGTCCGATTCATTGAATTGAAATATAAAAAATGGCTAAATTTGAACCTGAAAACAAGAAACGATGTAAACGAGATGCACATGAACAATCCAATCTTTTTATTTTCAGTTGCGGTAGAAGAGGTCCTTTCGAATAATTTCTGGGAAAGATGGTTGAAAATCCTTGTCGACTGGACGGTCAACCAGCTTCCTTCGGTCATTCTGCTGATCATTTTGCTTGTTGTATCCCTTCGGCTGGTTGCTTTTTTCATTAACAGGACGAAGATGCTGTTCCAGAAACGGGCTCTTGCCCATCCCGATGGTCCGGACCGTGAAGCCGAAAAAAGGTTGCATACCCTGATGGGAATCCTGAAAAGAGCATCCTTTGTGATGATTTGGCTGGTTTTCATCATGATTTTCCTCAAGAAGTTCAACATCGATATTGCCCCCATCCTTGCGGGTGCCGGAATTATAGGTCTGGCTGTTGGCTTCGGCGCTCAGGAACTGGTGCGCGACTTTATCAGCGGTTTTTTTATTCTCCTGGAAAATCAGATCCGCATGGGTGATGTGGTTATCCTGAACGGAACCGGCGGGGTGGTTGAAGACATCCAGTTGCGTACGGTCACCCTCCGCGACCAGGCCGGTACGGTACACGTTTTCCAGAATGGCAAGATCAACACCATCGCCAATATGACCAAAGGATGGTCGGCCATGGTGTTTGACATCGGGGTGGCCTACAAGGAAGACCTGACGGTGGTGATGAAAGTGATGAAGGAAGTCTCCGAACAACTTCAGGAAGAGGAAGAGTACCGGATGAAGATACTCGAGCCCATGGAGATTTTCGGTCTCGACAACTTTGCCGACAGCGCCCTGATCGTAAAAGGAAGGATTAAAACCAGGCCGGGAGAGCAGTGGACGATCGGAAGGGAATACCGCAAAAGACTCAAGGAGGCCTTCGATCAACACAATATTGAAATACCTTTTCCGCAGCAGACCATTACCTGGAGCAGCGACACCGGTCCGCTGAAAATAAAGGCAGATCAGGAAGGCTCCCAAGACACGACTGTCTGAAACAAGGCCTGCCAGGCATGGATCACGATCGCAAAACAACTTGCCCGGAAAGTTGTTCCTAAAATACATCCGTTAAGCTGATCCGGCGATCCTGCTTAATCAGTACCGGAAAGCAAATGTTTAAATAACATGTCTTTTTTGCAGAGTCATTTAAAAACAGATACCATGGACAAAAAAATATCTTTACTGATTGCCTGCATGCTGACTGCATCCGCTCTTTTTGCCCAGGACTTTCAGCTTTCATTTTCCACCGGGCCCTCCATAAACTGGCTAAGTTCGGGCGAAAGTGAGATCACGTCGGGAAGTAGCAGAGCCGGCTATGATTTCGGTGTGGTCGCCGACCTTTTTTTTGATGACCGGCAGCGATACGCTGTGACCACCGGCCTGTTGCTCACCAACACCGGCGGTAAGCTGGAATATGGCGGTAGCGGCCCCTATTCGATCGGAGATCAAAGTATCAGCGCCGGAAATACGCTGACTTTCCGGTTGAAATACCTCGAAATTCCTGCCGCTGTGAAACTGAAGACCAGCCAGTTCCGAAGGTCCACCTATTGGGGACAGTTTGGACTTTCCGGATTTGTGAACGTGGGGGCGAAAGGCAGCAGCAGCGATGGACAGCTCGACAAAAACGACATTCAGGACGGGATCAGTGCGCTTAACCTGGCTATGAACGTGGGACTAGGCTTTGATTTCGATCTGGGCGCCGACAATGCCCTTTCGGTGGGGATCATCTATAAGGACGGGCTGACCGATATCACCAAAGACCGCTCCCATGACGGGAAAATAACCGTAAATTCAGTTAATCTTAAACTTGGATTGATCTTTTAATATGCGGGATTCCTGATCTTTTGCCTATTTTTGCGAAGTAATCCTGCAAATATGAAGATCGCACTGGCACAGTTGAATTATCATATTGCCGATTTTGAGGCAAATTCAGAAAAGATCATCCGTTCGATCCGCCGCGCCAAAGATGCCGGAGCCGGGCTGATCGTATTTTCGGAACTCTCGGTAACGGGGTATTATCCACACGATCTGCTGGAAAGAAAGGAATTTGTGGAACAGGCCGAGACCGCTGTCGCAGCCATCGCGAAAGAATGTACCGGTATTGCCGCTCTGGTTGGGGCCCCGGCCATCAACACCGGCCCCAGAGGGAAAAAGCTCTATAATTCCGCCTACTTTTTGAGTGAGGGGAAAATCAGCTCTGTCACACACAAATCGCTGCTGCCAACCTACGATATCTTTGACGAATACCGCCATTTTGAACCCAATACCAGCTTTCAGCTCATTCATTATCTTGGAAAGAAGCTGGCAGTTACCATTTGTGAGGACATCTGGGATGAGCAGCCAACAGGAAATGAATTTGCAAAAGACAAGCTTTATCAGACCTCGCCAATGGAAGAGCTGAGCAAGCTGAAGCCCGATCTGGTCATTAATCTTTCGGCCTCGCCCTTTTCGTATAACCAGGAAAACTGGAGAAAAAATATCCTTGTAAAAAATGCGGTTCATTACAGGCTCCCGATTGTTTATGTGAACCAGACCGGCGCACAAACCGAACTGATATTTGACGGAGGTTCCTGCTATGTGGAAAGCGACGGCAGCATCCCTGTCGAACTGGCCTATTTCCGTGAAGACTTCGAAATTGTCGATACCGGTGCTCCGGCCCGAAAGAAGCAGCCGGAGAAGGACTCCATCGAAAAGATCCACGATGCTCTGGTACTTGGCATCCGCGATTATTTTCAAAAAATGAACTTCACAGAGGCGGTTCTCGGGCTTTCAGGCGGCATTGATTCGGCCCTGGTGTGTGCGCTGGCGGTGGAAGCATTGGGTGCCGGTCATGTCAGAGGGATCCTGATGCCCTCCAAATATTCGACCGGCCACAGCGTCACGGATGCGATCAGTCTGGCCGAAAACCTTGGAATTCGATACGATACCATCAGCATCCGCAGCATGGTCTCTTCTTTTGAGGACGCGTTGGCGCCCTTGTTTAACGACCTGCCGCCGGGAGTGGCCGAAGAAAACATCCAGGCCAGGCTGCGGGGAACGCTGGTCATGGCGGTCTCCAACAAATTCGGAAGCATCCTGCTCAACACCACCAACAAAAGTGAGTGCGCAGTGGGCTACGGAACCCTCTACGGCGACATGAACGGCGGCCTTTCCGTATTGGGTGATGTTTATAAAACAGATGTTTACAGGCTTGCTGCATTCATCAACCGGGATCAGGAGCTTATTCCGCTGAACAGCATCACCAAAGCGCCCTCGGCCGAGCTTCGTCCTGATCAAAAAGACACCGATTCCCTTCCGGATTATGCCATCCTCGATGGCATCCTGTTTCGTTATATCGAACTGAACCAGTCGCCCGATGAAATTACAGCCGCAGGCTTCGACCGGGAAACGGTCCGCAAGATCATTCGCATGATTAATCAAAATGAGTATAAACGCTTTCAGGCCCCACCCATTTTAAGGGTAAGTTCCAAAGCTTTTGGCTTCGGCAGGAAGATGCCCCTTGTGGCAAGGTACTCCTGATGCGAAATTCGTCATTTTTTGCGATCCACATCGATTTCAATGACGGACGGCCTTTCCGCCACCTTCATACCTGATTGGTGCACAGACTGAAAATAGTGGGCAAAAGATTTCTTATTACACAAAAAGCATTAACTTTGATGCTGTAAAACATGTAAAGTGAAACCTATGCTGAGTAGAGAATTGGGGATCAAAGAGATCTTTGAAAATCCAAAATCTGTTTTTAGCCTGTTAACCGCGGGAGAAAAAGAAGAATTGCTTTCCCATCTGACGATCACGGTGTTTAAGAAGAATGAATTCATCTACAAGGAGGGGGACAAACCCACCGCATTCATTTTTCTGATCGAGGGGAAAGTCAAAATCTTCAAGGAAGGTGTTGGCGGCAGGGAACAGATTATCCGCATGACTAAACCGCTGGGATATATCGGATACAGGGCTTTACTTGCGGAGGAAATTCACATTGCGTCGGCCGTTACGCTGGAAGACTCATTGGTTTGTCTGGTCACTCCTGAATTCTTTTTTGGAAAGCTGCTGCGCAATTCCGAATGTGCGATCCGGATTTTACGCAAGCTGGCAAGAGAGCTTGGATTCTCAAACGCCCGTACCGTTAACCTGACTCAAAAGCATATCAGGGGACGGTTAGCGGAATCGCTGGTATTACTGAAGGAGAAATATGGATTTGAAAACGACGGTGTCTCACTGAAGGCCTATTTATCACGCGAAGACATTGCCAACTTATCGAACATGACCACATCGAATGCAATCCGGACCCTTTCCACTTTCGCCGGGGAAAAAGTGATTGCCATCGACGGACGAAAAATCAAGATCCTGGATCTGAATAAGCTTGAAAGGATCAGCCGCCTGGGCTAGCAGGCTGACGAGCCTGAGCCCTCAGCCCGGATCCTATTCCTGAATATAAATTCTTCTTACTCTTTGTGAAATCCCGGTAATTACTTCATAGGGGATCGTCTTCATCCGTTTTGCCAGATCGGTCAGTTTCACGTGATCGCCCATCAACTCGACGGGATCGCCGCTTTTTACATCCGCATCACTGACATCGATCATGGTCATATCCATACAAATGTTACCGATTACCGGGAAGAAGCGCCCTTCAATCCAGACTCTTCCGGCACCGTTACTCAGGCGGCGGTCGTAGCCATCGGCATATCCCACGGGGATCACCGCAATTTTCTTAGGCCGGTCGGCTTTGCCCCTTCTTCCGTAACCAATGGTTTCGCCGGCTTCCACCTCCCTCACCTGAGAGACGACGGTGGTCCACCGGGCCACGGTTTCCACCTGGAACGCTGCCGATTGGGAGATCCCGTAAAGACCGATGCCCAGGCGGACCATTTCCATCTGATATTCAGGGAAGCGCTCAATGCCTGCCGAATTCAGCAGATGCCTCATCACGGGATGAGACTGGGAAGCCAGCACCAGATCGCTCAGCTTTTTGAAGCGCGCGTACTGGTGGCGGGTAAATTCATCCTGAGCCGGGTCATCACTCACCGCCAGATGGGAGAAGACCGAGTGCACCCTCAATCTTCCTGAAGCAGCGATGCTTTTACAGACAGGCAGCAGTTCCTGTTCCGAGGAAAAGCCCAGCCGGTTCATTCCCGACTCGATCTTTAAGTGCACCGGGTAATCGCTTACGGCCATCCGCTTTGCTGCCTGGTCGAACTTGCGGAATACTTCCTCCGAATAGATGTTCGGTTCGAGCCTGTATTCCAGCATCATTTCAAAACTGTGTTCTTCCGGGTTCATGACAATGACCGGGGTACCAATCCCGGCCTGCCGCAGATCGATGCCCTCGTCTGCCACCGCCACAGCCAGATAATCGACTTTCTGAAATTCAAGCGCTTTGGCGATCTCAATATTTCCGCTCCCGTACGAAAAGGCCTTGACCATGATCATGATCCTGGTTTGCGGGTCCAGCAGCATCCGGTGCCGGTTCAGGTTTGTAATCATGGCATTCAGATCAACCTCCATCTGTGTCTGATGGTATTTTTGCTGAAGCACAGCCGCGATGCGCTCAAAGTGAAACTCCCTGGCACCCTTCAGTAAAATCTGTTCATTGGAGAAATGCGCCGGATTAAACTGAGCCAGGAACTCCTCTGTCGCTTTGAAAAAAAGTGTCCCTGATTCAAACAGCGACCGGTGTTGGACGAGCTGTTCCCCGATCACCGTCAGCCGGTCGATTCCATAAAGCCTGGTCAGCCGGACAACCTCTCCGGCCAGTTGAGCGGAATCCATTCCCGACTGCCGGATATCGGAAATGATAAGGGTTTTGCTTTTTCGCCCGCTTACCGACTGGCGGTGCAGAAACTGCAGGGCTATTTCGAGCGAATGAATATCCGAGTTGTAATAATCGTTGATAAGCGAGCATCCGTTGATCCCCTGCTTTAATTCCAGGCGCATGGCGACGGGCTCCAACGCGGCAAAACGGTCCGCCATCCGGTCGTTCCACCTCCCTGTGGCCACGATGAAGGCCAGACAGTGACAGGCGTTCTCAATGGATGCCTCGTCGGAAAAGGGGATACGCACCATCATTGGCTTTCCTTCATGGCTGAACGAAAGGATCGATCCGGCTTCATTGATTCCGGCACGAACATACAGCGATGCTTCCGGGTCAGAGCCGGACCACCCAAACAACCTCACCTTTCCTTCTCCATAGCGCCTGGCAAGCTGTCCGTGAACCACTTGCTGATCCTTCCTGTACACAATTAATTCGCAGCTCTCAAAAAGCCCGGTTTTCTCTTCCGCTTTCTGTTCCCTGGACTGAAAATTTTCCTGATGGGCATCGCCGATATTGGTGATCAACCCCTGCGTAGGCGCAATCACCGCGGTCAGCTTCTTCATTTCTCCGGGCTCGGAAATGCCGGCTTCAAAGATTGCCAGTTCATATCGCCCGCCTTGCATGTTCCAGACCGAAAGAGGGACGCCCACCTGCGAATTATAGCTTTTCGGGCTGCGAATGATCCGCAGGTCATCCTGAAGCAGTTCGAATAACCATTCCTTTACGATGGTCTTGCCATTGCTGCCGGTGATCCCCAACACGGGATAATCGTGTTGTGCCCTGACATGGGCCGCCAGGAGCCGGAGCGCCTGCAGCGAATCCGGCACCAGGATTACCGCGGCATCGTTGTAGTCCATATTCCCGGCGATTGAGGAAACGACGAAGTTTCGCACGCCTCTCTGGTACAAACCGGCCAGATAATCGTGCCCATCGTGCCGGGGTCCCCTGATGGCAAAAAACAAACAAGCCGACACATCCATAATCTGCCGGCTGTCGATCGAGATGGCCTTTATGTCTGTCTGCCCCGCTTCTTGTTCGCCTGAAAGGAAATGCCCGCCAATGGCATCCGATATTTCTCTTAAATTCATCATATCTGTTTCTGTAATCCGGCCGGCCGCCAGTACAAAGCTCCGGCAGCCTGGCCCCTTAACTTTGCACCTTTGAAAAACAGTCCCGGCACAATGGTTCGTATTCACTCTTCTCTCCCAGCAGAATTTGCTTTTCGCCCGGGACCAGTCTGTGCGAAAACTGTGCCACCTTCCCGCAGCGAACACAAATCGCATGGACCTTGGTAACGTAATCGGCTATGGCCATCACTGCCGGCATCGGGCCAAAAGGCTGACCCCTGAAATCCATATCAAGTCCGGCCACAATGACCCGAAGCCCCTGATTGGCCAATTTGGAACACACCTCGGCCAGGCCTTTGTCAAAAAACTGGGCCTCGTCAATCCCCACTACCTCCACACCGGACGAAAGCAACAGGATGGTCGCTGAATTATCGACCGCCGAGCTTGGGATGGAATGATCGTCATGCGAAATCACCTCGCTCGCCCCGAAACGGGTATCCACAGCCGGCTTGAAGATTTCTGCCTTCTGCCGGGCAAACTGCGCCCGCCTCAGCCTGCGGATCAACTCCTCCGTTTTCCCCGAAAACATCGATCCTGTGATAACTTCTATAATTCCGCCGGATTTCCGGTGACTGACGTCCCTTTCTAAAAACATGTACTGTGATTCTGTTTAGATTTACTATTTTTACCATGACAAAAGTAAAGAATTTGTTGCGTAAAACGGATGGGAATTATGGACAGGAAAAAATTGCTCCGTATGATTCAGCGGGATCTGGACGAATTGGCCGAGATCGCGGATGAGATGAGCGTCAGGGGAAATATATCCGCCCCTGAGGTCGAATTCGCGCTGGGAAAGTCACGGATCATCAGCCAGGAACTTGATTATTTGCGGGAGATGATCCATCAGCAATCATTGCTCAGCCAGGAAGGAAGCCCGGATGAACAAGCTGCCTCCCTTTTTCCGCAGACTGGTCCAGCGGCAAAGGAAATGCAGCAGGAAACGGGCGACGAATACACGGAAAAAAAGATCGTTGAATTTCCAATTGCCGGGGGAAACCTTGCCAACGATGAAAACCCTCCTGACGAACCGGACGAAGAATTAAATAAAGAATTAAATGAAGAGCCGGCCGGAGTAGGTGAAGAAGCCGGCTTCACCGGAGAAGCCCTTCAGCCGGAGGAAAATTTCCCGGAAACAGGCGATGAGCCGACCGCTTTCCCGGAAGAAAGTATTCAGGAAGATGAAAATCAGACTGCAGCCCGGAGCCAGGAAGAACAGGAAATGAGCAATGAAGCCGGCCCTGCCGAAGAAGCGTTTCCACAGGTGCCCCCGCAGAAAAGCGCTGCGGAAACGAGCCGGGAGGACCCGGACGAACGGAATGATAAAGCGCCGGAAGTGAAAGAAACAACGATACAAGAGGAAGCAGACAAAAAAGAAGAAGCTCCTGAGGAGGAAATCCTGCCCATGGACAAGGCATACGAACACCAGGAACCGCAGGAGCCGGGCGCTGTAAAAAAGACTGTCGCCGAGATTTTTGCCCAGGAGAAATCGATTAATGAGAGCCTGGCAACAACGCATAGTATTGATCATAAAGTGTCGGCCCTGCCCCTGAGCCGGCTCGAACAGGCCATTGGACTGAACGACCGCTTCCTGTTTATCAGGGAGCTTTTTAACAACGATGCAGGCCTCTTTAACCAGGCCATCCGGCAAATTGATCAGATGCAAACCCTCAGTGAAGCCGTAAATTTCCTGAACGGTAATTTCAAATGGAAAAAGAATGAAGCCAGTCTGAAATTCGCTCAGCTGGTCAAACGCCGATTTGCTAGATAAATGGGAAAACTTTACCTGGTGCCGACACCTATTGGGAATCTGGACGACATAACCTTCAGGGCTGTGGACGTTTTGAAGAAAGCAGATCTGGTTCTGGCTGAAGATACAAGGACTTCTTCAAAATTGTTACGCCATTTTGAAATTCAAACCAGGCTGAGTTCCCATCATAAATTCAATGAACATCAAACCAGCGAGCATATCGCAAAACGGATCCTCGCAGGCGAGACCATTGCACTGATTTCGGATGCCGGCACACCCGGCATCAGTGATCCCGGGTACCTGTTGGTGCACAAGTGCCTTGAAAACGGCATCGATGTGGAATGCCTCCCCGGAGCGACAGCCCTGATTCCGGCCCTGGTCAACTCGGGGCTGCCCGCCGACCGCTTCTGCTTTGAAGGATTCCTTCCTGTGAAAAAAGGCAGACAAACCCGCCTGAAGCAACTGGCGACGGAACAGCGGACGATGATCTTTTATGAATCGCCGTTCCGCCTGGTCAAAACACTTGAACAGTTTTGTGAAACTTTCGGAGCTGCACGCCCGGCTTCTGTCTCCAGGGAACTGTCCAAACTATATGAAGAAAACTTCAGGGGAAGCCTGTCGGCCATTCTCGATCATTTTAAATCAAAGACCATCAAAGGGGAAATTGTGATTGTTGTGAAAGGAGCCGCCGAATAATGCCATTGATCAGAAAATACGATCATCTTTTCTTCGACCTTGACAATACCTTGTGGGATTTTGATGTGAATGCCCGGCTTACGATGCAGGGAGCTGTGCACAAACTAAAGCTTCAGGACCAGATAACCGATTTCATCTCCTTCTTCAACTTTTTTGACCAGACAAACGGTCGCCTCTGGGAATTATACCGAAAGCAGGAGATCCGGCAGCAGGAACTGATATGGAAAAGGTTTGACATTATAATCGGCCATTTCGGGCTTACCGGAGTAAAACCGGAAGACTTCAACCGAATCTATCTCGGCATGATGCCTGAATTCACCTCCCTTGTGGAAGGAGCACTCGAAACGCTCGACTATCTGAAGGCAGAAGGTTATCAGCTTCACATTCTCACCAACGGGCTTCGCCATGTGCAGGAAAAAAAAGTAAGAAACAGCCTTCTGTCACCGTACTTCAAAAACATAGTCGCTTCGGAAGATATCTGTATCCCAAAGCCCGACAAGCGGATCTTCAGGCATGCCCTCATGCAATGCAACGCAAAAAAGCAAACGAGTATGATGATCGGCGATACCTGGGAAACCGACATCATCGGAGCAAGCCGGATGGGGATCGATTCCGTGTTCTTTATCAAAAATGAAGGAAAAGAGCTTCTCCCCTGCATTAAGCTAGCGGGAGCACCGAAAAAATATGATTTCCCCGAAACATCCCCCGCAAAAAATCACTACCTGATTAAAAAACTTACCGACCTTAAAGAAATCCTCTGATTCGTTCTATTTACTGATACCCAGAACCATTTGCCTGCCCTGCGCTTTCCGGAAGTGCCTTTTACCGGCAGGCTGTCTTCCGGCTGCCGCCCCGCATCAACAATTTACGCGTGCTCCCTGCCGTTAATCACATTAGGATCTTTATTTCCAAAATACGGAAAGAGCTATGCAGTTGCCTTCCCAAAAGGGAGGTATTTGTCGGGGAGTTAACTACTTATTAATAGTTATGTGAATGTGAGATTTCTGCACATGTTTTTTTAATCGATCGCTATGAAAAAAATCTTAATCTTGCTTGCAATTTGTACATTTGGGCTGGAGCCTCTCATGGCCCAGACCAGGGAAATTAAGGGAATTGTGACCTCTGCTGAAGACGGAAGTACCATTCCGGGAGTTACAGTAACTGTGAAAGGAACAACTCTTGGTACCATCACAGATCTTGACGGGAACTTTACCATCAGGGTTCCGCAGAATGCACAAACACTCGTGTTTTCATTTGTGGGGATGGAGACACAGGAAGCGCCGATAACGGGAAGTTCATTAAACATTCAGCTTCAATCTGAAATACAAGGAATTAACGAAGTTGTAGTTACAGCCCTGGGTATCTCGCGCCAGAAAAAGTCGCTCGGCTATTCGGTGCAGGAAGTCAGCGGAGAGGCCGTCAATGCGGTGAAATCGGACAATTTTATCACTTCGCTTTCGGGTAAGGTGTCCGGAATTCAGGTTCAGAACAATACAAATTTTGGGGGATCGACCAACGTCACCATCCGGGGTTCTTCCTCTCTTACGCAGAGTAATCAGGCTTTGTTTGTCGTCGACGGTGTTCCGATCGACAACTCGAATGTAAACAATTCAGGTCAGCTTACCGGGCGTTCAGGCTATGACTACGGGAATACGGCAGCCGACATGAACCCGAACGACATCGAGTCGATCAGTGTACTGAAAGGGGCGGCAGCAACCGCACTTTACGGCTCACGGGCAGCAAACGGGGTGATCCTGATCACCACCAAAAAAGGTACGGCCAGCACAGGAAGAGCGGTTGGCGTAAAGGTGAGCTCGAATATCACTGTCAGTGCGATCGATAAAAAAACATTCCCTGAATATCAGACTGAGTACGGAGCCGGATATGGTCCTTACTATAGTTCGCCCGATTACCCGGGGCTGAATTCGATCGATGTGAACGGGGACGGTACTCCTGACCTGGCAACTCCGTATCAGGAAGATGCCTCCCGCGGCCAAAAATTTGACCCCTCGCTGATGGTTTACCAATGGGATGCTTTTGATCCGGAGTCGCCCAATTTTGATAAAGCTACCCCCTGGCTTGCCGGCGCAAACGGTCCGGACTCGTTCTTTGAAACGGCTGTCAGCAATACCAATAACATTGATATTTCGGGTGGTACGGACAAAACCACCTACCGCGCCTCCCTTTCCAATATGGACCAACGAGGCGTGATGCCAAACAGTTCGCTGAAGAGGAACAGCGTACTTTTCAACGGATCGCATAAAATTATTGATAAGCTAAAAATCAGCACATCGGCCAATTTCATCAACACCCGGGGCAAAGGACGGCCATCGACAGGATACTCCGATAATATTCTGACCAGCTTCCGGCAATGGTATCAGATGAATGTCGATATCAAAATGCAGGAACGTCTTTACAAGACCACCGGTCGAAATGTTACCTGGAACAGGAATGCCTATGATGACGAAGCTCCTGCGTACTGGGACAACCCCTACTGGGTCCGGTATGAGAACTTCGAAGAAGACGAACGGAACCGGTTTGTCGGTTATGCCCAGTTGGACTGGAAAATCAATGATTACCTCAGTGTGATGGGCCGTTTTGCCATTGATACCTACAATGAGCTTCAGGAAGAACGCAAGGCTGTGGGATCGGCTTCGGGTGAACTTGGGGTGGACCGGCCGAATGTAACTTCCGGCTATTCGCGGCTCGAACGTTCTTTCCGCGAAACGAACCTTGACCTGATGCTGAACTTTCAAAAAGACCTTACCGAAGATCTTAATCTTACCGGCTTGATTGGGATGAATATCCGGCGATCCAAAAACGATCAGGTATTTGCTTCGACCAACAACGGACTGGCGGTAGCAGGAACCTACGCGCTGAGCAACAGCCTGGATCCCATGCTTCCACCGGAGGAACTTTTGGAAGAGATCGGCGTAAACGGGATTTTTGCCAGCGTATCTCTGGGTTATCGCAACACCTGGTTTCTCGACGGCACTTTGCGGAGGGACGAATCATCCACCCTTCCTGACGATAATAATTCCTATTATTATCCTTCGGTCACTGCCAGCTTCATCTTTTCAAACCTGTTGAAGAAAGAGTGGCTGTCACTCGGCAAGGTCAGGCTGAACTACGCGGAAGTCGGGAACAGCGCTCCCGCGCTGAGGCTCACCGACACATACCGCATTCAGGCTTCCTTCGCGGGAACTTCCCTGGCCACTCTGCCCGATGTCAAGCTCAACCCCAATCTGAAACCCGAACGCCAGACGGCGTACGAAGCAGGTCTGGAGATGAACTTCCTGAAAAACCGGATTGGATTCGACCTGGCCTTTTATAAGAATAACACTTTTGACCAGTTGATGCCTTTGTCCGTTTCCTTTGCAACCGGCTATGATTCGAAATGGATCAATGCCGGAGAAATCGAGAACAGAGGGATTGAACTGACCCTCTCAGGCACTCCGGTAAAAATGAAAGACTTCCAATGGGAAGTGAATGTTAACTGGGCAAAGAATAAAAATGAAGTGGTCTCCCTTTTTAAGGACGAGAGCGGCAATGAGGTGACCAACCTCCAGCTGGCTTCGCTCCAGGGAGGTGTAACGATCAATGCCCGGGTGGGCGAAGCTTACGGCACCATTAACGGCTCCGATTACGTCTATCATGAAAACGGCCAACCCATTGTCAATCCGAACGGCCGCTACCGGATTTCCCCGACCAACGACATCGTCCTGGGCAACTTCAATCCGGACTGGACCGGAGGGATCAACAACGTTTTTTCATATAAGAATCTCGCCTTAAGTTTCCTTCTTGATTTTCAACATGGAGGTGATGTCTTCTCACTTGATATGTGGTACGGAAGCTCCACCGGTTTGTATCAGGAATCGATAGGACCCAATGACCTGGGAAATCCGAAACGCGACCCGATCGTATGGACCAATCCGGACGATCCGTCAAAAGGATACGCTTCCAACAGCGGTGGTACCATCAATGAGGGTGTTCTCGAAAACGGCGAGCCCAATACCACCCGCGTCCGGAACGACACCTATGCTGCAGACGGCTATGCTGTCAGTCCAAACAAGCGGTTTGTTTATGATGCTTCTTTCATTAAACTCCGCGAGCTTACCCTTACCTATAAGCTTCCTAAAAAGCTGATTGAAGAAACTTTCCTGAATGATGCCTCTGTCAGTTTCGTCGGATCAAACCTGTGGATCATTCATAAAAATCTGCCCTATGCAGACCCGGAAGCCAGCCAAAGCTCAGGCAATATCCAGGGATGGCAAAGTGGCGTTATGCCCACGGTGAGGAATTTCGGATTTACAGTTAACCTTCAATTTTAAAACGAAAAAAATCTATGAAACGAGCCATGGAAGCCGCGGCATCCGCCCGAGCTGATGTTTATTGGCGAGTTCCATACGTCGATGTTCTTTAGAAAAGTGATGAAGTTTAGTACGCAAATTATGCACGGTTAAATTGAAACGATAAACATATGAAACGAATAACCATACATGTATCATACCGCACCGGTTTGAAAAATGAAAAACCGGCCAGGCTCGTCAAATCCGGCAAGCAGATCCTGACTGTGCTCCTTGCCTTATGGATCGTTAGTTCCTGTAACGACAAATTCGACGACTATAATACCGACGACCGCAATCCGGCCAAGGTTCCCGGCGAATCGATCTTCTCCAATGCACAAAAAGCATTGGCTGACCAGATCAGCTCGACCAATGTAAACCTGAATATTTTCAGGCTGTGGGCGCAACACTGGACCCAGACAACCTATACCGACGAAGCCAATTATGATATTCTGAACCGGAACGTCGCAGACAACACCTTTGAGATCTACTATGAGGATGTACTGAAAGATCTCAGGGAATCGGCAAGGCTCATTGAAGAGGCCGGCTCTCCTTTCGGTGAGGACCCCGCAGTTTTGCAGAATAAGCTGGCTATTATCGAGATCCTGAACGTGTATGCCTTTCAAAACCTGGTCGATATCTTTGGAATGGTACCGTATACCGAAGCGCTGGACATCGAAAATGTTCATCCGGCCTACGAAGACGGACATACTGTTTACGTCGATCTGTTTAAACGGCTTGACGCAGCAATTGCCACAATGAATCCGGAATTCGGGAGTTTTGATATTGCCGATCTGTATTACAGCGGAGATGTGGCGTCCTGGATCAAATTTGCCAATACGCTGAAAATAAAAATGGGGATCACGATCGCCGATGCTGATGCAGCACTGGCAAAAACGGCGGTGGAAACAGCCGTACAGGGAAGCTTTTCCTCCAACGAGGACGACTGCCTGATGCCCTACATGCAGTCATCTCCGAATTTCAATCCGATTTATGACGAACTGGTTGCTACCGGACGACATGACTTCGTGGGCGCAAACACCATGATCGATCTGATGAACGAACTCAATGACCCCCGGCGGGCAGCCTATTTCACTGTTTACGAAGGAACCTACAAAGGCGGGCAATATGGTTATGCCAGTCCCTACACCGATCATTCCCACGTAGGCGATGTGCTTCATGCTCCTGATTTTCCAGGAATTATACTGACCTACAGTGAGTTGCAATTCTATCTCGCCGAGGCAGCAGAAAGGGGTTTCCAGGTTCCGAGTCCGGCAGCCGCCTACTACAGCGAAGGCATTCGTTCCTCATTCGAATTCTGGCAGACAGAAGGTGCGGATGCTTACCTGTCCAGGCCGGCTGTCGCCTATGGAACAGCGACAGGCACCTGGAAGCAAAAAATAGCCCTGCAATCCTGGATTGCTGCTTACAACAGAGGACTGGAAGCATATACAACCTGGCGAAGGCTCGACTACCCTATTCTTAACATTCCCGAATTCTGGGAAAACTACAGCGATATCCCCACTCGCTTTACATTCCCCGTCAACGAGCAAACCCTCAATAGCGCCAATTACAAGGCTGCAGCCGAAGCGATCGGAGGCGACGAGCTGACAACCAAAATATTTTGGGATAAATTTTAACATTCTGTAACAGGTCTGCAGCGATCTGTTTCAGAGGGTGCCCATATTTTCGGGCACCCTCTTTCTGTTTGCTGTCGCTGCCTGTTGTTACTCCAGGCTTATCGATGTTTTCCAAATATTAAATTTAACAAGGGCCTGTTATCCCGCTTTTCCTGTTTCCAACAGGCCGTCAAAAAACCAACTAAGTCTTTATTGGAAAGACGCTTAAAAATATAAAATTTTATTTTTCTCTCTTAAATTTGGGCAAAAGATGATAAAGATCATGTTTTCAGCACGATAATTTTACAAATCCCTATCGCTTGAGAAATTTTAATTTTTATTTTTGTACTATTAAGCTTTTTTAACATTTTTTCTGTTTGGCGAGGAAAGTAATTTAAAAACGATAACAGTACAGGGATTATTATTAACAAATCAATTAATATTCGTTTAATTGACGTGCAGTGGAGAGAAAGAGTAAGGAAGATGTGTTAAGATGATATCCGGCTGGCAAATTCATAAACCCGCAGGCGCCAAGGTCAG
>JBFXKJ010000019.1:0-30816 GCA_050173895.1 Mangrovibacterium sp.
GTGCTGATCGACTGCTTTAGTCCGGCACGCGAGGACTTTCTGTAGACTCCTTTTGTTGTGCAAAAGTATCAGCGTTTTTCCCGGCATTTTTTCTGCCGGGAAAACGCGGGATAGCTTATTTTCCCGTCATGTTCCATTTCGCAACAGCCTGCAGGTTGCGCAGGTTGACTGCGTTCTTGGCTTCAGGGCTGTACAGAAAGACCAGTTCTTCGGCAAAATGTTCTGCGATTTTAGCCCGCACGATCTTCATCGTTGAATTCAGCAGGTGATTTTGTTCGGTAAACGCCTCCGGCAGAACGGCAATCGTAGCCGGAAGCCATCTCTCCGGAAAGAGATTCTCAAATTTGCCGCCTTTTTTAAACTGATCGATCTCAGCCTGGATCAGTCTCAGGCTTTCAGCGTTTCCTTCTTCGGTGCCCGCCGTGAATCCCGTGGCCGTGAGCTTCCGGTTCACCGCCTGAATATTGGGAACGATCAGGCCCACCGTATAAGGATTCTGATTATTATAAAGCATACATTGTTCGATCAGGGGAGACTGTTCGGTCAGCGCTTCTTCGATTCCCTCAGGACTGTATTTTTCACCGTCGTTGGCTATTAAAAGGCTTTTGAAGCGGCCCAGTACGTAGAGGAAACCGTCGCTGTCCAGATAGCCCATGTCGCCGGTGTGTAACCATCCGTCGACGATCGTTTCGGCAGTGGCTTTCGGATTGTTCCAGTAACCCACCATCACATTTTCTCCCCGGATAATGATTTCACCCTTTTCACCTGCGGGAAGTTCGTTCCCCTGATCGTCGGTAATTTTCAGGTCCATAAATTTCACGATCCGGCCCGAGGAACCGAATTTGATGGCATGCAGGGCATTGGAAGAAATCACCGGTGAAGCTTCCGAAAGGCCGTAGCCCTGGCACATCGGTATGCCGATGGCATAGAAAAAACGCTGAAGCTCCGTATCCAGCAACGCTCCCCCGCCGATGAAGAACTGAAGCTTCCCACCGAAACTTTCCCTGATCTTTGAAAAAAGGATCCGGTCAAACAGGGCCACCAGTGGCTTATACAGTGCGCGGTACCCTTTCCCCCTGTCCCAGCCCGAACCATTGTACAGGTAAGCAATCTTCAAGGCGCGTTCAAACAGCCGCTGCGTAAAGGGTCCCTTTTGGCGGATGGCCGTTTCGATCCCTTTCCGGAAGTTCTTTGCAATGGCCGGTACACTCATCAGTACGGAAGGCTGTATTTCCTTAATGTTTTTGGGAATATTTTTCAGGGTTTCCATTGGAGTCTTTCCGATTTCCAGTGAAGCCACACTGGCGCCGTTGTACATGAAACAATAAAGACAGGCGGTGTGGGCAAAGGCATGGTCCCAGGGCAGAAAAGCCAGTGTTCTCCATTCGGAGGTGATCTCCATCAGCGTATTCGACTGGATCACGTTTGCTGTATAATTTAAATGAGAGAGCATAATCCCCTTCGGATCGGCGGTTGTCCCTGAGGTATACGAAATATTGGCCAGATCGTCGGGGCGAACGGCACGGTAAATCTGCTCAACAAGATCGCTGTGCTCACGGAAAAAGCGTTCTCCGCCGGCAATGATCTGATCGTAAGCCAGGTCATTTTCCCCGTACATTTGCTTCGGATCGAGGTATATCACCTGCTCCAGACCCGGCAAGCCACTCCTGATCACTTCAATTTTTGCTGCCTGTCCGGCCGAGACGATCACCATCCGGCAACCGGAATGTTCCAGGCGGAACTTCAGTTCCGGTCCCGCTTCCAGCTTTACCGACAACGGTACGTTGATGGCTCCCGCATAAAGAATGCCCAGTTCGCTGATCAGCCATTGATTCCGGCCCTCCGACAGCAGTCCGATCCGGTCACCCTTTCTGATCCCGTTCGCTTGCAGGCCCGCTGCAAAAAGAAGTACCTCTTTATGAACTTCGGCATAACTGCTTCCCTGATAAGCGCCGTTCTTTTTTTCCCAAAGAAAAGGATGATCAGGATAGGTTTTTACACTGGCTTCAAAAAGCTCAACAAGGGTTTTCATATGTAGTTATAGGTTGTGAATTCCAAAATTAAGAAAAAAGGCAGAGCAAAACACTCTGCCTTTTTGCCTTATTTTAAACCAAAGCGGTAGATGGTATGCTGACTGAATTTCTCTCCCGGTCGCAGTACCGTGGTCGGAAAATGGTCGTGATGGGGTGAATCGGCATAGTGCTGGGTCTCCAGTGCTACTCCCGAGTATTTTCCGAATTTTTTCGTTCCATCGACGATCAGCTCCGGTATCCAGTATCCGGTGTACAACTGCATGCCCGGCTGGGTCGTGAAGACCGTCACCTGCCTTCCGGAGTTTTCTTCAGAAAGAACTCCGGCCTCGATCAGATCACCCGATTCATTGTCAAGCACGAAGTTGTTGTCATAGCCCTCCGGCAGAAGCGGGAGATCCTGTCCCAGTTCCTTCCCGGAAGTAAAATCAAAGACTGTTCCTTCAACAGGAATGATCCGGCCGGTCGGGATCAGCCCGGCCGACTCGGTTAATTTCTTTGCGTTCAGCTTCAGACGATGCCCCCGGATATCCTCTTTCCCGCCCGTCAGGTTAAAATAACTGTGGTTGGTCAGGTTAATGATCGTCGGCCGGTCGGTCTCTGCTTCATAGCCAATGCTTAACCGGTTTTCATTGTCAAGGGTGTAGGTGCAACTGACCTGCAGATTGCCGGGATACCCTTCTTCTCCGTCCGGGCTCAGCAAGCTCATTTTTACTCCGGCCAGACCCGGCGCTGCGACGGGCTCTGCCGTCCACAACTTCCGGTCAAATCCTTCCAGCCCGCCGTGCAGGTGATTGGGCCCGTTATTGACCGCACCGGTGTATTCCACCCCGTCTATGCTGTATTTTCCTTTTGCTATCCGGTTTGCATACCGCCCTACAATACATCCGAAATAAGGATAGTTACTCAGGTAAGAATCACTCAGGTAATCTTCGAGCCTGGCGAATCCGCAGACAATATTATCGGTGCGTCCTTCTTTATCCGGCATTTCCACAGCCGTGATGATGCACCCGTAGTTTGTAATTTTAATACTCAGTCCGTGATCGTTTGAAAGGGTAAACAGCCGGACTTCCTGTCCATTCCGGCTTGTTCCGAAAAATTCCGCGCGTACGTTCATTTCTCTTGTGATTTTTATTTTCAATTATTTTCTTCTGAATTTTATCTCACGCCGTCAGACTCAGCGCTGCTTGAGGAAGCAAGTTACAAATTATTTTTCCAACTGGTGGGTACTGGTTGCTACCGTGGGCGTTTTTTTCTACATTTGATTAATTGAACCCATTTACAAAAAGCTGCCTGATGAAGAATATTCAAATCGACGAATCCCTGGGAATCCCTAAATACCGGCAAATCATTAATTCTGTTTACCAGGCTGTTTCAAAGGGAGCACTCACCCGTGGCGATAAGATCCCTTCCCTGAATCAGATCTGCGCAGAGTTCGACCTTTCACGCGATACCGTCATGGTCGCTTTTAACGAATTGAAGGCCAAAGGGGTGATCCATTCCATTCCCGGCAAGGGTTATTATATCAGCAGCACGGAAATCAACCTCGAAGAAAGGATCTTTGTCCTGTTTGACGAGCTGAACGCGTTTAAAGAAGACCTGTACACTGCTTTCCTCAATAAACTCGATATGAGGGCCAGTGTCGACATTTTCTTTCATCATTTCAATCTTCAGATGTTCCGTGACCTGATCACGCAAAATGCCGGAAAGTACACATCGTATGTAATTATGCCGGCAACCTTCGACTATACCGCGAATATTTTGTCGGTGCTTCCGGAAGACAAAGTTTATGTTCTTGACCGGCTGAAGCCCGACCTGAAGCATTATCCGGTGGTTTACCAGGATTTTGAACAGGATGTGTACAGGGCGCTGGTCGAGGGTGAGGACCTGGTCGGCAAATACACGGAACTGGTCATGATCTTTCCGGGAGGAAAGGAACCGGAGGGACGCGTAAAAGGCTTTCAGAAGTTTTGTCAGGAGCGTGATAAACCCTTTGAAGTTATAAGAAGTCTGGAGAACCGCAGGATCCGTAAAGGAGAAGCCTATTTCGTGCCGTCCGACCGGAATCTGGTGCGGTTGGTCAAAATGGCCGCTGAGATGAATTTCCGGCTTGGAGCCGATTTTGGGATCGTTTCCTTTAACGATACCATGCTGAAAGAAGTGGTGGCAGGAGGAATAACAACTATCTCGACCGACTTCAGGAAGATGGGAGAGACCCTGGCAGGGATGATCGCGGAAAAAAAGAAAGGGCAGACAGCCAATCCCGCTGCTCTCATCCGGCGAAAATCGCTTTGAGAAAACCGCAATTGAACAATCGGATATGTTTTACAACATAAATCAGAGAAAATGCAGCGATCGTTAAATTTGTATTTTTACCCACCAGTACCCACCAGTTTTGGATCAAAGGAATAATTCTACTTATAAATCTTTAAATATGGATATCAAGACATTGAAAGAAAAGTTTGTGGAGAAATACGGAGAAGGCGACTTCTCGGGCTATTTTTCACCCGGACGTGTGAATCTGATCGGCGAACATACCGATTATAACGGAGGCTTTGTATTTCCCTGTGCCCTGAGCTTCGGGAATTATTGCCTGATCAGGAAAGTGGATCGCCCCTCTTTCCGGTTTTCATCGCTGAACATGGATCTTGAAGTTGAGTTATCGCTTGATCAGTTGACAACTCCGCTGGAGAACAAGGCTTGGGTGAATTATCCGCTGGGAGTGCTTGCTCAGTTTGTGAAGCGTGGACTAAAACCGGCAACGGGTGCCGATTTTCTGTTTTACGGGGATGTACCCAACGGAGCCGGACTTTCTTCTTCAGCTGCATTGGAGGTGGTCACCGCCGTTGCTGTAAATGATCAGTATCAATTCGGTCTTGACCGGATAACGCTCGTAAAAATGGGACAGAAGGCAGAACACGAGTTCGCCGGGGTGATGTGCGGCATCATGGACCAGTTTGCATCGGGAATGGGAGAAAAAGACCACGCGATCTTCCTGAACTGCGATACACTCGATTATGAGCTGGTTCCTGTGGTCCTGGAAGGCTGTAAGATCGTGGTGAGCAATACCAACAGTCCGCATAAGCTGGATTCGGGCAAATATAACGAACGGGTGAGGGAATGCAAGGCTGCAGTGGAGGCGCTCAAGCCATATAAAGCAATCAACCAGCTTGCCGATCTGAGTCTGGATGAGTTTAAAACACTTGAACCCAAAATTGAAAATGAGGTAGTCAGGGCCCGCGCCCGTCACGTAGTTTCGGAGATCGAACGGACAACCGATGCGGTGAAAGCCCTGAAGGCCGGAGATCTGGAACTTTTCGGACAGTTGATGAATGCCTCTCATGTTTCTCTGCGCGACGACTATGAAGTGACCGGTCCCGAGCTGGATGCCATGGCTGAAGCTGCATGGAAAATTGACGGGGTGATCGGCTCGCGAATGACCGGCGGGGGTTTCGGCGGATGTACCGTATCGGTGGTCAAAGACGAAGCTGTCGAACCATTCATCGATCAGGTCGGCAAGGAATACAAGGCGAAGACCGGCTTGACCCCGGCGTTTTACGTTGCTGAGATCGGCGACGGAGGAAAGAAGATCTTTTAAACTTCCGGCTGCATGACAACATTCAACATGGAAGACCATTCCCATCGCCGGTATAATCCGCTTACCGGCGACTGGATTCTGGTTTCTCCTCACCGCGCGAAACGTCCCTGGCAGGGGCAGGTTGAAAAAGCGCAGGAAGAAAAGCGACCTGGCTATGACCCCGGTTGCTATTTGTGCCCCGGCAACGAGCGTGCAGGAGGAGTCAAAAACCCGCAGTACACAGAGACCTTCGTTTTTACGAACGATTTCAGCGCACTGCTCGCCGACGCTCCTCCCGGACGATTCAACGACGGGGAACTGTTTCAGGCCGAGAGCGAAAGCGGTATCTGTAAGGTCATCTGCTTCTCCCCCCGGCACGATTTGACCATCCCTGAAATGGAAACCGAAGATATCAAAAAAGTGGTCGACGTGTGGCAGCGTGAATACCTGGAATTGGGAGCCAGGGAGTTTGTCAACTATGTACAGATCTTTGAGAACAAAGGAAGTGTGATGGGCTGCAGCAATCCCCATCCTCACGGTCAGATCTGGTCGTCCGGTTCAATTCCGAACGAGCCGTACCGAGAAGATATCCGTCAGCGGGCTTACTTTGAAAAATACGGACGGACACTCCTGTCAGACTACCTGGAGAAAGAATTGCAGAACAAGGTCCGTTTGCTTACCGCCAACGATCACTTTGTAGCCCTGATCCCGTATTGGGCCGTGTGGCCGTTTGAAAGCATGGTGATCAGCAGGAAGGCGATTCAGCATATCGGACAGATGGGAGAGGAGGAAAAAATGGCGCTCGCCGATATTTACCGGAAGCTAACCATCATGTACGATAACCTTTTTCAGGTTTCTTTTCCCTACTCTTCCGGGATCCACCAGGCCCCGACCGACGGAAAGGATCACCCTGCCTGGCACTTTCACATGCATTTTTACCCGCCGCTGCTCCGCTCGGCATCCGTGAAAAAATTCATGGTCGGCTATGAAATGCTTGCCAATCCGCAGCGTGACATTACCGCAGAAGGTGCGGCTGCCCGTCTCCGCGAACTCCCTCATATCCACTACAGGAACAGTTGACCTCCGTGTGTGGGTGACACGGATTGACCTGACAAAAAACAACGATAGCCGTCCGGTACGACCGGACGGCTTTTTTATTCGGCATAAATATGTTCTGTAGCATAAGCCGGCAAAAAAATGAAAATTATCAATAAGAGTATAATATACTTTTATAAATTTGATCGCTATGAACAAGAGTGAAATAAAATTCCTGACGGAACTGTATGGTGAACATCCGAAGCACTATGTGGCAGTTGATTGCGTCATTTTCGGATATATGGACGGCGAGTTGAAGTTACTGCTGTATCCCCGCAGTTTTGAGCCGGCCAAGGGGAACTGGTCATTGCTGGGCGGATTCATTCAGGAAAATGAGTCGTCCGATCAGGCGGCAGCCCGGATCTTAAAGCGGACGACCGGTTTGGATCAGATTTATATGGAGCAGGTGGCAGCGTTTTCGGCGCCTGCACGGGAATTGGCAGCGAGGGTGATCAGTATTGCTTATTACGCATTGATCCGGCTTGACAAGCATGATGAAGAGATCGTTCATCAATACGGGGCGGACTGGTTTTCGCTGGGAAAAAAGCCGGCGCTGATCTTTGACCATGACGAAATGGTGGGGATGGCCTTGTCGAAGCTTCAACAAAAGGCAGGATATCAATTAATTGGTCCGGAGCTTCTTCCTGAGTATTTTACGCTCACCCAGCTTCGCCGCCTGTACGAAGCAATCTTCAGGCGCAGCCTGGATCCGGGAAATTTCCGGAAAAAGGTATTGTCGCTTGATATTTTAAAGCGATCGAACAGAAAAGATTCGACCGAATCAAAGAAGGGAGCATTCTACTACTGTTTCAGACAGGAAGAACTCCCGGATCGGGATATTGGCCGCATCGTCAAAGTATAAACCATTAAAATTCAACTGAGATGGAAAAGAATGATCTGAAGAAACTGGAGGTTTGGTTTGTAACCGGAAGCCAAAATCTTTACGGAGCGGAGACGCTGAAGCAGGTAGACAGGGATTCGGAGGTAATTGCAAAAGCGCTCGACGCTTCTCCTTCGATCCCGGTACATATTGTTTTCAAGCCGGTGGTAACGACCCCGGATGAGATTTACCGGATTTGCCTGGATGCAAATAATACGCCGGAATGCATTGGTCTGGTGACCTGGATGCATACCTTTTCGCCCGCGAAGATGTGGATACAGGGGCTGACCGTGCTGAACAAACCTTTTGCTCATCTTCATACTCAGTTTAACAGGGACATCCCCTGGAATGAGATCGATATGGATTTCATGAACCTGAACCAGTCGGCCCACGGAGACCGTGAGTTCGGTTTTATTTGTTCCCGGATGCGGTTGGAACGCAAGGTAATTGTTGGCCACTGGCAAGATGAGAACGTTCAGCGAAAGCTGGGGGACTGGACCAGGGCCGCAATCGGATATCATGCATCCCGCTCATTGAAAATTTGCCGTTTCGGAGATAATATGCGGTATGTGGCAGTAACCGAAGGCGATAAAGTGGAGGCCCAGCGGGTGCTTGGATGGCAGGTCAACGCGCATGGGGTAGGGGAATTGGTTGCTTCGATGGAAACCGTTTCTGAAGAGGAGATCACCGATCTGACCGCTGTTTACGCCGCTGCATACCAGTTGGATGAGCCCGCGGGCGAAAGTGTTCGTTACCAGGCCCGTATCGAACTGGGGATGAAAAAATTCCTTGATAAGAACGGTTACAAAGCTTTTACCACCAATTTTGAAGATCTCACCGGTCTGCGTCAGCTTCCCGGGCTTGCCTGTCAGCACCTGATGGCTCAGGGTTACGGCTTTGGTGCGGAAGGTGACTGGAAACAGTCGGGCCTGGTGTACATCATGAAAACCATGGCGACCGGCCTTCAGGGCGGCTGCTCTTTTATGGAGGACTATACCTACCATCTTGATCCTGCACAACCGGCCGTGCTCAGCGCGCATATGCTGGAGATCTGCCCCTCTGTTGCCGCCTCCAGACCAACCGTCGAAGTTCACCCGCTCGGGATCGGAGGAAAAGATGCACCTGCCCGTCTGGTATTCAATGTCCCCGAGGGAAACGGCATCAATGCCACCTTAATCGATATGGGGGGACGCATGCGGATGATCCTGAATCCGGTGAAGGTGATCAGTCCTCAGGCGCTTCCCAAGCTGCCTGTTGCCCGTGCCCTCTGGATTCCCATGCCAAACCTGGAAACCGGTGCGGCTGCCTGGATCCTGGCAGGAGGCGCTCATCATACCAGCTTCTCCATGGCCCTCTGCAGGGAAACGCTGGAAGACTTTGCAGACATGCTCAGGCTGGAGCTTCTGATGATCGATGAAAATACGACCATCGCCGCATTCCGAAAGGAACTGAGGTGGAACGATCTTTATTATCATCTGTCAAAAGGCCTGTAAACAACAGAACATCAAACTTAAACATGAAATAAATGGCTTTACTTGACTGGATAGTAATCGGAATATTCGGCCTCATGCTCATCGGTATCGTAGTATGGGTGTTCCGGCAGAAGCAATCGAGCTCCGGCGACTATTTTCTGGCCGGCAGGGACGCTACATGGCTGGCAATCGGTGCCTCCATCTTTGCATCAAATATCGGTTCCGAACATCTTATTGGACTGGCCGGCGCCGGCGCTTCAAGCGGAATGGCAATGGCGCACTGGGAAATCCAGGGATGGATGATCCTGATCCTGGGATGGGTGTTTGTTCCCTTTTACTCGCGAAGCATGGTGCTGACCATGCCTGAATTTCTCGAAAAAAGGTATAACAAGGAATCGAGAACGATCCTTTCCCTGATCTCCCTGGTGAGCTATGTGCTCACGAAAGTTGCCGTGACTGTATATGCGGGCGGACTTGTTTTTAAGGAGGTATTTGGCATTGAAAGCATCTGGGGTATCGATTTCTTCTGGATATCAGCCATTGGACTGGTGCTTTTGACAGCCATTTATACGGTGATCGGCGGAATGCGGTCCGTTCTGTACACTTCCGTTCTGCAAACCCCGATCCTGCTTCTGGGATCATTGATCATCCTTGTTTTGGGGCTGAAAGCCGTGGGCGGATGGGATGAAGTGGTGGCCGCTACCAGCGCCGTGAAGGTAAATGAATATGGTGATACCATGTTTAACCTGATCCGGAGCAACCACGATGCTGATTTTCCCTGGCTGGGCGTTTTGATCGGCTCAGCAGTCATCGGATTCTGGTACTGGTGTACCGACCAGTATATCGTTCAGCGTGTTCTTTCCGGTAAAAATGAAACCGAATCCAGACGAGGTGCTATTTTTGGTGCTTATCTGAAGCTCACTCCGGTTTTCCTGTTCATGATCCCGGGGATGATCGCTTTTGCCATGGCTCAGAAAGGTGTCATCATTAATGGTGAGCCCTTTATCCTGTCGTCGTCCGATGCGGCCTTTCCGACCTTGGTCGCCAGGTTGTTGCCCGCCGGGGTGAAAGGACTGGTAGTCTGCGGAATCCTGGCGGCACTGATGAGTTCGCTTGCCTCGCTGTTCAACTCCTCTTCGATGCTCTTTACGATCGACTTTTATAAAAAATACCGTCCCCATGCCAGCGAAGCGAGTCTGGTGCGGGTGGGCCGGACAGCAACTGTTGTTGTCGTTATTCTTGGTATCCTCTGGATCCCGATCATGCGCAGCATCGGCAGCGTCCTTTACAACTATCTGCAGGATGTACAGTCGGTTTTGGCTCCGGGTATTGCTGCTGCCTTTCTGCTGGGCGTGATCTCGGCACGTCCCACACCTAAAGGCGGTATGTGGGGAATGATCGCCGGGTTTATTATCGGTGTTCTCCGCCTGGGAGCGAAGGTCTATTACTCCACTGTGGCCGGCCAATCCGGATACGCCGACGTGAAGCTGTGGGCTGCGGAACAGGGAGTCAATAACTGGTTTTATTCCTTGTTCTACGAGGTGAACTGGCTGTTCTTCAGCGGGGGAATGCTGGTTTTCAGTATTCTCGTGATCCTGATGGTCAGCCGCTTTACGCAAGCTGCTCCGGCATCGCAGATCGAAGGTCTGACGTTTTCTTCTTCTACTGCGGCCCAACGGGCGGCCACCCGCGCCAGTTGGACCACATGGGATGTGATTCATTCGGGAATTATCCTTCTGTTTACAATTGCATTTTATATTTACTTTTGGTGACATATCCAGTTAAACGGTAAAGTTGAAACCATGTTGGAGAGTTTAAAAGAAGATGTATGCAGGGCAAACCTGGAACTGGTCACACATGGCCTGGTGATTTTCACATGGGGGAATGTGAGCGGTATCGACCGCCAGAGCGGATTAATGGTTATCAAACCCAGCGGGGTTTCGTACGACCGGATGACTCCTGCCGACATGGTTGTCGTGAACATGGAAGGAGCCGTCGTGGAAGGCCGCTACAAGCCCTCCTCCGACACCGCCACGCATCTTGTGTTGTACCGGAACTTCCCGAATATCGGAGGGGTGGTCCACACGCATTCTGAATGGGCTACAAGCTGGGCCCAGGCCGGAATGGCTATCCCCGCTGTCGGGACTACACATGCCGACTATTTTTATGGCCCGGTGCCTTGCACAAGAAAGATGACTGAAGAAGAAATCAGGGGCGACTATGAAAAGGAAACCGGTAATGTGATCGTAGAGTGTTTCCGCGGACTGGATCCGGATCAGATGCCGGGAGTGCTGGTTCAGAACCATGCCCCCTTTGCCTGGGGAACGGACGTGTTTAAGGCCGTACACAATGCCGTTGTGTTGGAGGAAGTGGCAAAAATGACTTTCCGTTCCCTGCAATTGAATCCGGATGCGGAAATGAGCCAGTCGCTGCTGGACAGGCATTTTCTTCGAAAGCACGGGAAAGATGCCTATTACGGGCAAAAATAGCTTGAAATAAAACGGAAAATAAAACTAAAAAAAGACATGACACAGACAAAGTACACCATCGGTGTCGACTACGGGACAGACTCGGTACGGTCGCTTATTGTCAATACGGCGACCGGTGAAGAAGTGGCCGGAGCAGTTTTTGAGTACCCCCGCTGGAAAAAGGGATTGTATTGCGACCCTTCCAAAAACCAGTTCAGGCAGCACCCGAAGGATTATCTGGAAGGCCTTGAATTCACGGTGCGGGAAGCGCTAAAACAGGCAGGAACTGAAGTGACACAGCAAATTGCAGGTCTTTCGGTCGATACCACCGGCTCAACCCCCTGTGCGGTTGACGAAAAAGGAACGCCTTTGTCGCTCACCCCAGGCTTTGAAGAAAATCCCAATGCCATGTTTATTTTGTGGAAAGACCATACCGCTGTTCAGGAAGCCGACGAAATTAACAGAAAGGCTTCGGAATGGCAGATCGATTTCCGGGAGTATGAGGGGGGCATCTATTCGTCCGAATGGTTCTGGTCGAAAATCCTTCATGTTTTGCGCCACGACCCCGGGGTATTGCGGGCCGCTGCCAGCTGGACCGAACATTGCGACTGGATCCCCGCCCTTTTAACGGGAACCACAAGACCGGCGCAGACGAAACGAAGCCGGTGTGCCGCAGGCCATAAGGCGATGTGGCATGAGGCATTTGGAGGGCTTCCTTCCGAGGAATTCCTCCGGGAACTGGATCCTGTCCTGAGCGGATTACGCGACCGTCTGTATAGGGAAACCTATACTTTTGACGTTCCGGCAGGCAGTTTAACCAAAGAGTGGGCCGATAAACTGGGACTGCCCGAGGGAATCACCGTCGGCGTGGGCGCTTTCGACGCCCATGTCGGAGCGGTGGGCGGCGAAATTAAACCCTACTACCTGAGTAAGGTCATGGGAACTTCCACCTGTGATATGCTTGTCGCCCCAATGGAGGAGGCCGGAGATAAGCTGATACCGGGCATTTGCGGACAGGTGGACGGATCGATTGTTCCGGGCATGCTCGGCATGGAAGCAGGTCAGTCGGCTTTCGGCGATATTTACGCATGGTTCAAAAAAATCCTGATGTGGCCCGCCGAACAGATCCTGGCGAAAACTTCGCTGGCGGATGAATCGTTGCGACAGGACCTCATTCGGGAAATGTCCGACAAAATGATTGTTGAGCTGTCGCGGGAAGCTGCGGGGATACCGATTTCCGAAAGCGGCGTCCTGGCAGTAGACTGGATGAACGGCCGGCGGACGCCCGATGCCAACCAGAACCTCAAGGGCGCCATTGCGGGATTGAGCCTGGGAACAGACGCCCCCCGGATCTTCCGGGCGCTGATAGAAGCAACCGCCTTCGGTTCAAAGGCTATTGCGGACCGGTATATCAGGGAAGGGGTCCGGATCGACGGGGTGATCGCGCTTGGCGGCGTGGCAAAAAAATCGCCACTGGTCATGCAAATAGTCTGTGATGTGCTGAACATGCCCATCAAGGTGGCCCGGTCGGAACAGGCCTGTGCTTTGGGGGCTGCGATGGCTGCAGCTGTCGCCTCGGGCATTTACAAAACAACCGCAGAGGCACAGGAAAAAATGGGCAGCGGATTCGAAACCGAATATTTCCCCATCCCGGAAAACGCTGCAAAATACCAGACGCTGTACGAGAAATATGTGAAACTGGGCGGTTTCATCGAAAAGGAGTTAACCTAGGAGGAAGGAGACCGGAGAAGAGAATGATAAGTAAATTTGATAACCGCTGCTACGGTTTTTTCAGAAATTAATAATAAATTGCCTGAGTAAAATCAGGCAATTTTCATATGTATGATATTATAGGAGATGTGCACGGACAGGCTGACATGCTGAAAGACCTTTTGAGGCAGATCGGCTATACACCTAAAAACGGCACGTATTCCCATACCGGGCGGAAGGTGATCTTTGTAGGTGATTTTATTAACAGAGGTCCCAAACCCCGGATGACCCTCAATTTGGTCAGGAGCATGGTTGAAAGTGAAGACGCCCTCGCTATTCTGGGCAACCATGAGATCAATGCCATTTATTACAGCATTCTGGATAAAAAGGGAAAGCATCTGAGCAAACGATGGTCCCGCCTGCGGCTTGACCTGGACTCCACCCTCCGTGATTTCTATGGCTGCCCGAAGGAATGGGAGAGCCACATCAAATGGATGCGCCGCCTGCCAATGTTCCTCGAATTAGGACCAATCCGTATTATTCATGCGTGCTGGCGCGACGGGAATGTCCGGTTGCTGAAGGAGAATCTTCCGGATCAAAAGCTGAAACGCTCTTTTTTGAAAACGGTCGGTAAGAACAATTCGCCTCTTGCGAAAGCATTTTGGGAAAGCTGCAAAGGTATCGATTTCCAACTGCCGAAAGATCTGCTCATTTTCGACAGCAAAGGACAACCGCATCGTTCGTTCCGCTCAAAATGGTGGATCGACCCCACCGGGAAAACGTTTAAAGATTTGTCGTTTGAAAGCCGTTTCGACCTTCCTTCGTACACCATCCCTGAGGAAATTATAAGCTCCTCGACCCCTTATCCGGAAGGCGATCCGGTGGTCTTTTTTGGCCATTATTGCATGAAGAACGGACCCAATATCATCACGGAAAATTTGTGTTGTCTGGATTCATGCGTCAGCCGCAAGGGAAAATTGACAGCGTATCGGTGGAACGGAGAGGATCGTCTGGATCCCGGGAACCTGGTTTGACCGGGAAACATGCCTGTACCGGCTTGGAGCGCGGCGGAAGCCGGTTTCAGTTGTTCTTTTTGACCATTTTTTTGAGCACCGGTATTGCAGGGAAAAAAAGAAAGTATATCTTTGCAAAGCTTTTTGAAAACAGCGCTTACAGGGCAGTTCTGGCAAAAAATTGGTGCGGTAGTTCAGTCGGTTAGAATACCGGCCTGTCACGCCGGGGGTCGCGGGTTCGAGTCCCGTCCGCACCGCTGACTGAGATATTTTTTTCGCGACCTTTTTTAGGTTGCCGCCGGATACGAAAAATTATTGTTCAATAAGTTCTGTTTAAAGGTGCGGTAGTTCAGTCGGTTAGAATACCGGCCTGTCACGCCGGGGGTCGCGGGTTCGAGTCCCGTCCGCACCGCGAAACGGTACAAGAAGGCTTTATCGCCCTTGTATCGTTTTTTTTTCAGAAGGGCACAAAAAAAGCTGCACGTCACGCAGCTTTTTTCCGTTTAAAAAGGGAGGTCATTATCATTGTCTGCCGGTTCCGGCGGAATGTCTCCCGGTAAAAAATCAGGTGTAAATCCGGGCACGATTTCACTGTTCACCGGCTCCACTTTCCATGCATTGATGTTGTGGTACCATTTTCCTCCAAATTCGCGTGATTCAACATTAAAAGAAACGTTGACTTCAGCTCCGGGCCTGAACCCGTTCAGCAGGTTTACCTTGTCGTTGAAGAGCGTGAAACAGATCTGCTTTGGATACTGTTCGTCGGAAGTGTCAATGACAAATTCCTGTTTTTTCCATTCGTTTCCCGTTTTGCTTAAACCGGATACAGGCTGGAGGATCCGGTTAATTTTTCCTTTAATTTCCATGAATATATTTTTGTTTCCGATCTCAAAAATAGCGATAAAAATACCCCGGCAAAAGGATTTGCCGGGGTTTATCGATTTTCTTTGGGGAAAATTATTTGACAATTTCCAGTAATTCCACCTCAAAAATAAGTGTGGTGTTGGGGCCGATATCACGACCGGCACCTCTTTCTCCGTAAGCGAGTTCTCCGGGAATGTACAATTTCCATTTCGATCCGACGGGCATTAACTGCAGTGCTTCAGTCCAGCCGGGAATGACCTGACTGACATTGAATGTGGCTGGTTCGCCGCGGTCGACCGAACTGTCAAATACTTTCCCATCGATCAGTGTGCCATGGTAGTGGCATTTTACGTTTTGGTCGGCTGTGGGCTTGGGACCGTTACCTTCCGTTAAGATTTCATACTGCAGTCCGCTGGCAGTTGTGACAACTCCTTCCCGGGCCTTATTTTTTTCAAGGAATGCTTTTCCTTCTTCCGCATTCTTGGCAGATTCCCTTTCCGATACTTTCTGGAAGAACGACTGGATCAGCGCGTTGGCCTTTGCTGCGTCCATTTGCGCAGAATCACCTTTCATTTGCGTTTCAAACGCATTGATGAGGATATCCACGTTCAGATCTTTTGTTCCGGGCGAGGCTTCCAGATTCTGTTTATTGTTTTGTCCGATGAGAACACCTAATGCATACGAGGCTGAGTCGTTCTCGTTCGATAAGGTTACCGTGTCCGATTTTTTCGGCTGGCAGGCGGCTGCAACGATTGCTGCTGCAGAGATAAAAATTACTGATTTTAAATTCATTGTAGTCATGTAAAAAATTATACTATTTCGATTAATTCAACATCAAAGATTAATGTGCTGTTGGGGCCGATACTTCCACCGGCACCGCCTTCGCCATAGGCCAGAAACGGAGGGATAAACAACCTCCATTTTGATCCTTCGCGCATGAGCTGCAGCGCTTCGACCCAACCCTGGATGACGCCGTTTACAGGGAATACCGCGGGGGTTCCCCGCTGCACGGAGCTGTCGAATACCGTGCCGTCGATCAGGGTGCCGTGATAATGACATTTAACCCGGTCCTGAAGCGCTGGCTTCTTTCCCGTTCCTTCCCGGAGTATTTTATATTGAAGTCCGCTGCTGGTCTGCGTTACCGCTCCGTCTTTCAGATTCTCCGATAAAAATTTCTTGCCGTCTTTCCGGTTTTCCTCCGCATCCTGGTTTTCTTTCTGCTGTCCTTCCATGAAATCCTGGAGGATCTGATTGGCCCTGGATACCGTTAATTTTGGACTTTTCCCATTGAAAACATCTTCGAGTGCAAGCATAAATGCTGACGGATCAAATGATTTTACTCCCGACTGGATCAGGTTGCTTCCGATGCTCATTCCAAGCGCATAACTGAATTCCTCAAGCGGTCCTTTAAATTCGTGTTCAGGCATAAACTGATTTTAAAAGTTACGAAGATAGGGGATTTTTTTTAACTGGAACTCACGATTCAAGTTTCTCTCCAAATAACATTTCTTTTTTCCCCGGCGGTCCCGGTATCCGTTGTACCTTGTATCCAAGGGACAAGAGTTTTCGCCTTACTTCACCTTTTGAGCAATAGGTGACAAATATGCCTCCGGGAGAAGTGCAGGCTGCAATTTTTTCAAAAACAGCGTTTGTCCACATCTCCGGTTGTTTTGCGGGGGCAAAGGCGTCGAAATATACCAGGTCTGCGACGGGAAGCAGGTTCCGGTCAATCAGGGTGAGGTCGCTGTGCAGCTTGGTCAGTGTAAAACCGGAAGTTATCTCTGCGGGGCTGTCCCATTTGCAGCGGTGTATTTTCATGAAAAGATCGGGAGGGCAGCCGCGCAGCAGTCCCGGATAATTCAGTTCACTGTATTCATCCTCCGTTAAGGGATATTTTTCGATGCTGTAATAGCTGATTTTTTTTTCTCCTCTGTTCAGGAGTGTTAAGAGAACATTCAGGCCTGTTCCGAAGCCGATTTCCAACACCACAGGTTCTTTTTTGTTACATTTTAATAAGCCATTGGCGATGAAAACATGCATTGACTCCTGAATGGCTCCAAAGGTGGAATGATAATGTTCCTCCAGCGAAGGCACAAATAAAGAGTGCGATCCGTCGGCGGTGGTGATAATTAGTCGTTCCCGGTGCTCATTCATGGCCGCAAATTTCGCCTTTTTTTTGAGGTATTTGTAAAATATTCTAATTTTAAATTGTTTAAATAAATTGGCTATGCTGATAAAAATTTATGAGGAAAACCCAAGTCCGAAAGGGATTCAAAAGATTGTTGATGTTCTGAAGAACGGAGGGGTGATCGTTTATCCGACCGATACCGTGTACGGCATCGGCTGTGATATTACACAGTACAAGGCGGTGGAAAAGGTAGCACGGCTCAAAAAACTGGAAATGGAAAAATCAAATCTTTCCTTTATTTGCAGCGATCTCAGCCATTTGTCGGATTACTGTCGCCCCATTCCCAACAACCTGTTCAAGTTGATGAAACATTATCTGCCCGGCCCGTTTACCTTTATCCTGAATGCTAACAACCAGGTTCCCCACTACTTTAAAAGCCGGAAGAAAACCGTCGGGATCAGGATTCCAAATAACAGGATTATTCTTGAAATTGTACGGGAACTGGGCAATCCGATTCTCTCGACCTCCGTACATGATGAAGATGAAATCATTGATTATACCACCGACCCGGAGCTGATTCATGAGAAATACGGGGATCAGGTTGATCTCGTCATCGACGGAGGCTTTGGCGGGAATTTGCCCTCTACGGTGGTTGACTGTACCGGCGAGCTTCCTTTTGTCGTGAGGCAGGGAAAGGGGGAGATTACCTTCTGAAAGAAAGCATTCGTTTATTTTTTCCAGAATGAAGGAGAAAAGAGAACCAGGACCGTGAATAATTCAAGACGTCCGAGCAGCATGAGAAAAGACATCACCCATTTTCCAACCGGATGGAGTTCGTAAAAATTTGTTGAAGGGCCATATTTTCCGAGGCCGGGACCGATATTGCCCAGACTTGTTGCCACGGCACCCATGGTCGATTCCAGATCCGGTTCGACAATGGTCAGCAGGATTGAGCCGGAAAAGAAAATGATGATGTAGATCATGAAAAAAGCGAGGACATTGGTGATAATCGGATCAGAGACCGCTCTTCCGTTTAGCCGGACCGGGATCACGGCATTGGGATGCAGCATCCTGCGAAGCTCATAATAGCTGTTTTTCATGAGCAGTACAATGCGCATGATCTTAATGCCGCCACCTGTTGATCCTGCACAGCCTCCAAAGAAAAAAGCGGCAAAAAGCAGGTAAGTCAGGAAGGATGGCCACAAAAGATAATCGGTCGTAGCATATCCGGTGGTGGTGATAATGGTCACTACCTGGAATATGGCCTGCCGGAATGTTTCTTCTATACCCAAAGACGAGGAAAGAAGAAGCCCTCCGGAAATTAGCAGTATAAAACACAGAACGAAAAGAAAATAATATTTGAATTCCTCGTCCCGGTAAACCCTTGAGAACCTTCCCGATAAAGCCGCGTAGGAAAGGGTAAAATTGGCTCCGGCAATGAAGGTGAAGACCGTAATGGTGTATTGAATGTATGCCGAGTCCCAGTAAGCAATGGATGCCTGTTTCGTGGAATAACCTCCTGTGGCCATGGTGGTGAAGGAATGGTTCACGGCATCGAAAAGACTCATCCCCCCGAGGCGAAGTAAAACGGTTTCAACCGCGGTGAAGAGAATATAGATGCCCCAAAGGTTTTTAGCTGTCTGGCTGATCCGGGGATTCAGCTTATCGGTTATCGGACCCGGAACTTCTGCTGCAAACAACTGCATGCCGCCAATCCCGAAAACCGGCAGAATGGCGAGCGACAGTACAATGATGCCCATCCCTCCCAACCATTGGGTCATGCTCCGCCAAAAGAGGATTCCTTTAGGCAGGGATTCGATATCATTGAGGATCGACGATCCGGTGGTGGTAAAACCCGACATGGTTTCAAAAAAAGCATCGGTAAAGTCGGGAATAGATCTGCTGATCAGATAGGGGAGGCTTCCGAAAAGTGAAAAAACGATCCACACCAGGCTGACAATGATAAAACCTTCATTTTTCCGCATTGCTTTTTCCGCGTTGCGGGTAAAGAAGACCGCAGCGCTCCCGCCTGCGAGGCAGATCGCCGCAGATTGTACCAGCGGCAACATATCCGGTCCGTTATAAAGCGCCGCCACTGCAAAGGCCATGAGCATGGCAACGCCTTCCACGATCAGGAGGAATCCAAGTATCTTTATGATCAGTTTTAGGTTGAGCATAAATCGGATAAATGACGCTATCGAAAGTATTTTTCCAGTTTCTTGATGGCCGAAGGAAGCGCAAAAACCACCACCTTGTCGCCAGGCTGAATCAGCGTGTCGCCTTTTGCGACATAGGCACTGGTCCCACGGATCACCCCTCCGATGGTCATGTCGACCGGAAGTGACAGATCCCGCAATGTCATGTTGGTTATTTTTGACCCTTCTTTGGCGATAAACTCAAACACTTCGGCTTCCGAGGCAGTCAGACATTTGGCCTGAGCCACTTCCGCACCCAGGGTGTATTT
Source organism: Mangrovibacterium sp. (assembly GCA_050173895.1). Taxonomy (GTDB): domain Bacteria; phylum Bacteroidota; class Bacteroidia; order Bacteroidales; family Prolixibacteraceae; genus JBCFBK01. The sequence continues at coordinate 19,702 of JBFXKJ010000019.1, forward strand.
ATAAATATAGCTCGCTGCGATAAGCTTTTTATTGATCAGGCTGCCGATATCCATACTCTCGGCAATGCCCATAAAGTCAATGTTCTCCACTTCTGCTACGGTACGCTTGATCCCCAGCTTTTTTGCCATATGGCAGGAAAGAATATTCGTTTCAGAATTTCCGGTAACCGCAATAAATGCATCCATCCGCTCGATCCGTTCCTCTTTCAGTAAATCCAGATTTCGTCCGTCGCCATTGATTACCAGCACATTTTCAAAACGGTCGGCTATTTCCTGGCTGCGGACTTTGTCCGATTCGATGACTTTGATATTGTAATGGTCGCCGAGCCGTTCCAGGGTTTTTTGCGCAATCCGGCTTCCCCCGAGAATCATAATATTGCGTACCGGGAAAATTTCCTTGCCCGTCAGTTCAAAGATTTTGTTTTGGTAAGCCCGTGTCGTAAAGAAAAAGATAATATCGCCGTTTCGGATATAATCTTTGCCGTGGGGAATAATGGTTGTGCTGGCCCGGTTAATGGCTACTGCACGGACCTCCGTTTCAATCTGCGCCAATTCTTCAAACTGCTTATTCAGAATGGGAGCGTTATCCCGGATTTTGATTCCCATCAGGACCAATTTCCCCCCCGAAAATTCGATCATTTGGCGGGTCCCCACCTGTTTTACAGAGGAAGCGATTTCTTTGCCTGCCAGGCTTTCAGGATAGATCAGCTCGTCAACTCCCAGATTCCGGAGTTTTTCCTTATTTTTATCCAAAAGGTATTCTCCGTTGTTGATACGGCCCACTGTCCTCAGCGCTCCCATATCCTTTGCGAGAATACAGGCCATAATGTTTCTCTCTTCATACGGTGTGACCGCAATCAGCAGGTCGGCTTTTGAAATTCCCGCTTCTTTGAGATCTTTAAATGAATTGGCATGGCCGGTAATGGTCAAAAGATCAACCTGACTTGCAAATTTCTGAAGCCGTATGGGGTCGTCGTCCATCAAAATAATATCGTGGTCCTCATTGCTCAGCATTTTTGCCAGGTGGGTACCAACTTCCCCTGCTCCAACGATTACAATTCTCATTGCCGATGTCCTTCAATCATTAAAATTAAACCAGCAAAGTAATAGATAAAAAACAACAAAAACCGCACCCCAAAGTTATTTTTTCGTTAGTTGATCTGTTTCCGGTCCACAAATAATGAATTTCCGCCGAAACGGATTGAAAGCGATTTGCCCGCGAGCAGTTCTGTCCGTTTTAGTCGGCTTGCAGAAAAAGTATCTTTCCCTTTATTTTTTTCAGATCGTTTAGTCCTTTCTCAAGTACGCCGGTGTTGGTCAGTGATGGGTAACGGTCTGCAGAATACGGCAACAGTGACCGGTCTGAAAATTGAATCGCTGACTTCCTGGTGATCACGTCGTACCTGATACTGTCGGCGTTCCACTTTATAAACACGGGATCATCCAGTTTTAACTTTAGCAACACATTGCGGTATAAATGAGGCTCGGGTGGTTTTTCTGCCACAATGTAGTTATTTCGTCCGTGGATCAAATGGATAACTTTTTCGTTCGAATGGTAGACGATAACTTTTTGCTGGTTGAACAGAAGGCACTTTTGAGTGACGCCGGCAGCACTAAAGAGCACTCCTGCGGTCAGAATACCAAATAACCAGCGATGTCTTTTCCCGGCGATGAACATCATGAGCATGGCAAGGGTCATCATGAGCAGCAGGAACTGGAAAGAAGAAACAGAAATGTTCCCGATGACGGCAAAGGGGAGCGCAGCGATCCTGTCGAGGAGATCCAACGTCAGGTCGGTGACCGCATTTAAAAGACGGGCGACCCAAACAGCTGCGGGATCAATGCCTCCCAGCGCAAAAAAACTGCCTGTTAAAAACAAGATCAGATAAGCCGCCGGAACAACCACAAAATTGCTCAGCCAAAAGTATAAAGGGAACTGATTGAAATAATAAATGGTAAGGGGAAATGTTCCAAGCTGGGCGGCCAGCGACACGCAAAGCAGTTGCCAGGGACGGCTGATAAACCATTGGTCGGATTGAACAAGGGAATTGAACCGCGGGTAGAAAAAGACAATGCCGGTTACTGCCGTAAAGGAAAGCTGAAATCCGACATCAAAAATCAGGTCAGGATTAAAGAGCAGAATAAAAAAAGCAGAAGCAGCAATGGAATTGACTATTGCTGCAGGCCGCTTCAGGCTGTTCCCTGCCAGGATAAACGAAAACATAATAGCTGCCCGTTGTACAGGAGGTGAAAACCCGGTAAGAAAGGCATAACTCCATAACGAGATCATCATCATCAGAAAGTATAAAATGTGACCGGTCACCCGGCGCTTCAGCCTCCGGAGAAAGAGATCAAGGAACAGAAAAATCATTGCCACATGCAGACCCGATACAGAAAGGACGTGCATGGTGCCGGTCGAAACAAAGGAGGCACGGGTTTCGGCAGTTAACTCATCCCGATATCCCAGACTGAGTGCAGAAACAACCTGAAAAGCACGATTGTTGCCGGTCTTTGCTTTCAAATATAAAGCAAGCTCATGCTGGATCCGGGCAATCTTCATCATCACAGGAGGATGGTCGCAACGGACTGCGCGGTACTGCCCTGATGGCAGATAAGCGCTGTACCGGTAATGCTTATGAAGCATGTATGAACGGTAGTCGAATTCATATGGATTTCCCCTGTTTGTTATTTTCCTGGGAATCAGCCTTGCGGCAATCCGGTCTCCGGGCCGCAAACTGTCAGTCATTTCACCCTTTTCGATGTAGAGGATCAGCTTTTGCCTGTATGATCCCGGAAATTCTGTTTGGATAATCCTGACCGGCACCTGTGTGGAAAGGGGCTTCTGTGTGGGATAATCCAGGATCATCGCTTCCATAAAAACCGGTGATTCTGTAAGCGGCGATTCAAGGGTTTGCAGGCCGACTGTGCGAAGAAAGGAGATCGTAACCGTCAATGTGCAGAGGAGCAATGAGTAAAGGAGTCCTCCGAGCGCTTTGTTTTTGTTGAATGCCGTCAATGCAGCCACGGGAAGCAGGAGCAGCAGCAACCATCGTGTTGATTCCGGGGTAAAATTGGCCAGGAATATCCCGGTAAGCTGAAAAATCAGTAACCGGACGAAGGGGTGATTCCGGAAAAACTGCATGACTTTTTTTCCGGATTTACGACTTTTTGAAAAGAACGTTGCTTTTCCGGAGCGCTGGTTCACGAAGAGCAGGAATTTCAGGGCGAAATGCCTTTTTTTCGCGATGAGCCTATTTTTTTCCGGGAATACTAATCTTATAAGAGGTTTTGACTTTGCCTTTCGAAATGGCTGTCAGCTTGCTTTTCAGCAGCCGCCGTTTCAGGGGAAGCAGGTAGTCAATAAGCAGGATTCCTTCAAGGTGGTCGTACTCATGCTGAATAACCCGGGCCGCGAACCCATGGTATTCTTCGACACGTTCTTCCAGGTTTTCATCCTGGTATTTAATTTTCACGTAGGAAGGACGTTCAATATCCTCGTGAATATCGGGCAGGCTTAAACAGCCTTCGTTGATGACACACGGGTTCCCGAAGCGTTCCAGTATTTCAGGATTAATAAAGGCCTTTTTGAAATCTTTTAATTCCGGTTCTTCGTCGGCATTCACAGAGGCATCGACCACAAAAATGCGCAGCGGCAGCCCAATCTGCGGAGCAGCCAGTCCGACACCGTCCGAGTGGTACATGGTTTCGAACATGTCGGAAATCAATTCCTTCAACTTTTCAAAATCGCTTCCAATGCGAACTGTCTTTTGCCTTAAAACAGGATCGCCGTAAACTGTAATAGGGTATATCATTTTAAAAATTTTTGCTGTTCCATATATGACTGGAGAATAATAACGGCGCTCAACGCATCAACCATCCCTTTATTTTGTCTGTCTTTCTTTTTTAATCCCGCATCAATCATCGTCCGAAAAGCAAGTTTGGACGTAAAGCGTTCATCCACCATTTCGACCTTCATTTCCGGGTATAGTTTCCGGAACCGGTTCAGAAATGGATGAATGTAAAGAACGGCCTCGGAGGGCTCATTGTTCATTTGACGGGGATAGCCGATAACCACGCACTCAACCTGTTCCTTTTTAAAATAGGCATCCAGGAATGTCCAGATCTCGTGCGCCGCCACGGTCGCAAGCCGGGTGGCAATTATCTTTAAAGGATCTGTAACAGCCAGCCCCACACGCTTTTTCCCATAATCGATCGCCAGTATTCTAGCCATTTCGGAAATTTATGCAAAAATAGTATTCTAATTCATTTGTAACGGCTTTTGAAAACAGAACATGAAATATTAGCGGCGATTTTTCTCAGAAACCGTTGCCAGATTCGTTTTGATAGCGGGTTTGGGATACGGTGCTGCTCATTTTCAGAGGAATAGTAATTTGGCACACGTTTTGATCATTCACCCGAAATAAAAGCATGTTGCCGGTTGGTGCAGCAGGCTTGATAAAGTAGAATCACTAAAAAATATGTATATGAAGTCAAACTTTTACCTCAGAATGACCATGTTCCTGTTGATCGCGATTGCGGTTGGGTTTACGGCAGAAGCACAACCCAGGGGTAATTCATCTCATGGGTATAAGAAGAGCGAAAAACACGGTAAACCAGAAAAGAAAAAATACAGGGAGCATGAAACTGCGTACCGCTATTCCGACTCTGATCACATGCCTTACCGGCATTATGACTATGACAGGCATGGGAACGGAAAGAAAGTATACCGGCGATACGAAAGCGGCTATCCGGCTAAGGTTTATACCTACCGCCATCCGCAATACGGGCTTGTTTACCGCTCATTCAACAGTGTCCCTGTCCGGCTGAAGCACCAGGGCGGCTATTATTACTTTCACGGCGGGCATTATTACCGGCTTTATCCGGAAGTGGGATACGTGAGGGTTGAAGCTCCCCGGGCGGTTGTTTTCCAGGAAATACCATCTCATTCGGTGCGGGTCAGGATTGGCGGAGAGCGATATTATCGTTACGGCGAGCTGGTTTTTGAACGGTATGACTACGGTTACCGTCTGGCGCCGCCGTCAGTCAGCATCAATCTTAACTTCTAAAAAAAAGAAATTTAAAAAAGATATTGGTTTAATAGTTGGATCAGATGAGCAGTATGAGGGGTTCCGCTTCGGTGGGGCCTCTCTATTTTTTTTCTCCGGCAATCGCTTCATGGGTGGTGATCAGAGCCCCGGCTGCTGCCATCTCCTTCCACGCCTTTTCCTCCTCCCCCGGAAATGCTTTTACTGCAGCAACCGCATCTTTTATCACCCGGGTTTTGAATCCCGCTTTCAAGGCGTCCATAACGGTGTTCCTGACGCAATATTCCGTGGTAAGCCCGCAGACAACGACTTCTTCAATGCCTTTCTCCTTCAGAAAGGTTTCCAGCGGAATGTTGGTCGCTTCGAATGCCGAGTAGCCATCATCGGTGTTTCGGGTGCCTTTCAGCAGGTATGCCGTGATCCTGTCTGTTTTCAGCGCAGCCGGGAATGAAGCGCCAAACGATCCCTGAACGCAGTGTACCGGCCATTTTTCAAAATGGATCGTATCCTCCGGATGCCAGTCGCGGGAGGCAATGATCATATCGAAATGATCCTGAAGACGATTGATAACCGGTATGACCCGGTCTCCCTGAGGCGCAGGCAAGGCCCCTCCCGGTAAAAAATCGTTCTGGAGATCGACAATTAACAACGCTTTTTTCATCAGTAAATAATTTGTTTTTTAATTGTCTGATGGAACTCCCATGTTGCTGAAAATTATTTTCATTGGTGTTTGCGTTGTCGCGCAACATGTTCGTTTCATGCTGTTCTTCGCTTTTCTTATCGTAACATCTGTGAGTCAGATCCGGTTTTCAAAACAGATCTTTTTTCAGAAACTGCCGGGCAAGCTGATTCCGCACGGTTAAAACAGCGCTGGTGATCCCGGAAATATAGACAGGGGGATTTAAAAAGCGTTTGTATTCTTCCGGGAGCCGGGCAAGCCGTTCTCTGTTATAGGACGCGGTTTCAGCGGGAGAGACGCTGTTTGCAGTGATTTCTCCATTCTCCATCACCTGTGTCATAAGTGTTTCTTTGCTCAGTCCCTTATCGAGCCGATATTTCCTGGACTCCACCGGATGATACAGTGCATTGTATTGCTGTTCACTGGTGAACGAAATGCCGTCGGCCTGAAATTCACCGGCACTGTTCAGAAAGCGGTGGATCGTTTTGATGCCCGGCAGGGTCATTTTCGCCAGATTATCGGATACCTTCATGGTGGGCTGTCCGTCGAGCCACGATAGTTTGTAAACACCGTCGAGTGCTGCATCGGGGTTGCCGGTGACCAGTGAAGTTCCCACGCCGAAAATATCGATGGGTGCCCCCTGATCAAGCAGACTCTTAATGATAATTTCGTCAAGCTGATTGGACACGACGATTTTTACTTCGGGAAAACCGGCATCGTCGAGCATTTTCCTTGTTTTCTTGCTGAGGTAGGTGAAATCGCCGCTGTCAAGCCTGACCGCTTTCAGTTGATGCCCTCTTTGCCGTAATTCGCCGGCAACGGTGATGGCATTGGGGATGCCGCTTTCAAGCGTGTTGTAGGTATCGGCTAAAAGCACACAGTTGTCGGGATACCACCGGGCGTAGGTCCGGAAAGCCTGGAGTTCATCGGCAAAGCTCTGGATCCACGAATGGGCCATCGTACCGCTTCCTTCCACACCCAGCAAGCGCGCGCTGTAGACGTTCGATGTTTTGTCGAAGCCTCCGCAGATAGCCGCTTTTGTGGCGTGAATGCCTCCGAGGCCATGCGCCCTGCGAAGTCCAAATTCCAGCAGGGTGCGGTTTCCGGCCGCCAGTCGCATTCTGCTTGCCTTGGTGGCGATCAGCGACTCGAAATTTAAAAAGTTCAGCAACACTGTTTCGATCAACTGCGCTTCCATAATCGATCCTTCTACACGCAATACGGGTTCGTTGGGAAAGATAATTTCGCCTTCTCGAACCGACCAGATGGATCCTTTAAAGGAAAAACCGGACAGGTACTGCAGGAAGACATCAGAAAATCCTGCAGCCCGGAGGAAATCGCAGTCTTCTTTTGTGTAACGGAAGCCTGTGATCATTTCCAGTACCGACGATAAGCCGGCAAAGGTGACAAAACCTCCGCCAAAAGGCAGGCTTCGGAAAAAATAATCAAAACAGGCCCGTTTTTGATGGCGGTTGCTGAGCAGATGCGCCTGCGCCATGGTGAGCTCATAGTAATCGGTATATAAGCCGGTGTCTTCTGAAAGCTTCATATTTCCGGAATTAGAATGAATCCTGAAAATTACGTATAAAAACAGCGGGGTTTGTAGAGAAGGGTAAAAAAATGAGGAAGGACCTTTTCTTCAAAATAATTGAATAACCGGGAACGTTCCCACTTAAATTAAATATGAATGCTATGAAGATAAGTAAAGCTCAGGCAGTTTGGACAGGTAACCTGAAAGAGGGAAGTGGTCAGATGAGTTTTGACCGCAGCGGGATTTCTTTTCCCTTCAGTTTCAAATCGCGATTTGAGAACGGCGACGGAGCAAATCCGGAAATGCTGATCGGCGCGGCCCACGCCGGATGTTTTTCAATGGCATTTGCCGCCACGCTTACAGAGCAGGGATACACGCCGGGAAAGATTTCGACGGCTGCGGAAATTAAGCTGGATTCATCCGATGACGGCATGCGGATCGTTTCCAGTCACCTGACCACGGAAGCGGAAGTTGACGGAATTGATGAAGAGACCTTCCTCAAGATCGCCGCTCAGGCCAAAGAGGGATGCCCCGTGTCAAGGGCATTGGGAACGGTTCAGATCACGCTCGACGCGAGACTGAAGAAATGAAGCCGGCCGGAGCTAATCAGGCGGGGCGTTGTCTTTTGCTACAGAATGTTCTAAGACGGGATCTCTCTTCCGGAGAAGCGGATTTTAATGGCAGTCCCGGATAAGGAAGTAAACAAAAAGAGGGTGCTCCGGATCCTGGAAACACCCTCTTCTTTATAGCGGAATTTTATGCCGTTCTTAGCGGTTATTCCGGATATTAGCTTGCGCTGCCGATACGCGCGCAATCGGAACCCGGTAAGGCGAGCAACTGACGTAGTTGAGACCAACGCTGTCGAAGAATTCGACCGAGCTGGGTTCGCCTCCGTGTTCTCCGCAGATTCCGACTTTCAGTTCCGGCTTGGCTGAGCGTCCTTTTTCCACGCCCATTTTAACCAACTGACCCACACCATTGCGGTCAAGGACCTGGAACGGATCCTGTTTGAGAATACCGTTATTGAGGTAGTCGGGCAGGAATTTTCCGGCGTCGTCGCGCGAATAGCCAAGAGTCATCTGCGTCAGGTCGTTTGTTCCAAACGAAAAGAAGTCGGCTTCAGCCGCGATGTGATCGGCAGTAAGCGCTGCGCGCGGGATCTCGATCATCGTCCCCAACAGATAGTCGATCCGTTCACCTCTTTCGGCAAATACCGTTTCCGCTGTTGTGCGGATCACCGCTGCCTGATTCTTAAGTTCAGCGACCGTTCCCACAAGGGGCACCATAATTTCGGGGCGTGCATCGATACCGCGTGCCTTCAGGTTCAGGGCGGCCTCAATAATTGCCCGAGCCTGCATCGCGGTAATTTCCGGATAACTGATGCCTAACCGGCAACCACGGTGTCCCAGCATGGGGTTAAACTCTTCGAGCTCGGCGATTTTCAGTTTCACCATTTCGATCGAAATGCCCATTTCATGCGCCAGTTCTTTCTGCGTAGCCTGCTGATGAGGAACAAATTCATGAAGCGGCGGATCGAGCAGGCGAACCGTTACACCATAACCTTCCATGGCTTCGAAGATACCCTCGAAGTCGCTCCGTTGATAAGGTAATAATTTGGCAAGAGCTTTTTCCCGGTCTTTTTTCGATGAAGAGAGGATCATTTCACGCATGGCCTTGATCCGTTCCCCTTCGAAGAACATATGCTCCGTACGGCAAAGCCCGATCCCTTTAGCTCCAAAATCACGGGCTACTTTGGCATCGTTCGGCGTATCCGCGTTGGTGCGGACCGACATCCGCGTGTACTTGTCGGCAAGTTCCATGACTTTTCCAAAATCTCCTCCCATATCGGGGGTTCTGGTCTGCACACGGCCTTCATACACTTCTCCCGTTGACCCGTTCAGCGAGATCCAGTCTCCTTCACGGAACATTTTACCGCCGGCATCCATGGTGCGGGCCTTGTAGTCGATTTTAACCGAACCCGCGCCTGATACGCAGCATTTTCCCATACCGCGTGCCACAACGGCGGCGTGGGATGTCATCCCTCCGCGGGCGGTCAGGATCCCTTTGGCGATATTCATTCCCTCAAGGTCTTCCGGTGACGTTTCTATCCTTACAAGGATCGTGTTTTCATATTTTTTGGCCTCATCGGCAAAGAAAATGATCTGTCCTGCGGAGGCGCCGGGTGATGCCGGAAGTCCTTTTGCCAGGACTGTGGCATTTTTCATGGCCTGCACGTCAAACACCGGGTGAAGCAACTCGTCCAGTTTATTAGGCTCGATGCGCAGCAAGGCTGCTTTTTCATCGATCACACCCTGTTCAAGCATATCGATCGCGATTTTCACCATTGCCGCACCGGTGCGTTTCCCGTTGCGGGTCTGCAAAAGCCATAACTTTCCTTCCTGGATTGTAAATTCCAGGTCCTGCATATCCTTATAATGATCCTCCAGTTTTTGCTGAACGGCAAGAAGCTCCTGATAAATTTCCGGCATCGTCTCTTCCAGTGAGGGGAAACTGGCTTTCCTTTCTTCCTCTAAAACGCCGGTGAGCGCCCCCCAACGCCGGCTGCCTTCCATGGTGATCTGTTGCGGTGTACGAATACCTGCCACCACATCCTCACCCTGCGCATTGATCAGGTATTCCCCGTTGAACAGGTCCTCCCCGGTTGCTGCATCACGTGTAAAGGCCACCCCTGTAGCCGAATTGGTCCCCATATTTCCAAACACCATTGCCTGCACATTGACCGCTGTTCCCCATTCAGCAGGGAAATTATTCATCTTCCGGTAATAGATGGCCCGATCGTTCATCCAACTGTCAAATACCGCATACACAGCGCCCCACAACTGTTCCCACGGATCATCGGGGAAACTCTTGCCGGTGGTCTTCAATACGGCTTCTTTAAAACGGATGACCAGAAGCTTCAGGTCGGCGGTAGTAAACTGGGTATCCAGCTCAATCCCTCTCTCTTCCTTCAGCTTTTCCATAATCGCTTCGAAAGGATCAATATCTTCTTTGCTTTCCGGCTTCATTCCGAGCACAACATCTCCGTACATTTGAACAAAGCGGCGATAAGAATCCCATGCAAAACGCTCATTCCCCGACTTTTTGGCAATGCCCTGAACGGCAAGGTCGTTCAACCCCAGGTTCAGGACGGTATCCATCATCCCCGGCATGGACACGCGTGCGCCCGAGCGGACCGACACCAGACACGGATTATCTTTGTCGCCGAATACGGTGCCGGTAAGTTCTTCGATCAATGCAACCGCACTTTCAACTTCTTCCTTTATCGCTTTCACTACGGCGGCTTTTCCTTGCTGTGTGTAGATGGTGCAGGCTTCTGTGGTGATCGTGAAACCCGGAGGTACAGGAACCCCGATAAGGTTCATTTCAGCCAGATTTGCACCTTTTCCACCCAGGAGGTTCTTCATATCTGCTTTTCCTTCAGCCTTACCATTGCCAAAGGTGTAAACATACTTTGCCATAAAACATTGTTTTGGATAGTTATAAAATGATAATTAAAATTCCATTGCTAATGTAGGGATTGTTTTTAGAACCTGAAACAACAGACTATGCAAATAGTTGAAATCCCCGCTTCTGCTTCCAATTTAATTCGCTGAAAACCAATGTCAAATATATAAAAGATTTTTGCACGGGCGGTGGCGTTTTTACGCTTTTTCAGATCATGCACAAAATTAACAAATATTAACGTTGGTTGAGCGTTCTTAACTCTCTCATGCTTTACCTTTGTATCAGTTACTTTCACAGCATAATTTTTTTTCATAGAGATAGGTTTGGTTAAGTTAAGAGAAAGGATGGATGAGCCATCCTTTTCTTTTTTGTTAAATTGTCACCCCGATCCGCTT
>JBFXKJ010000020.1:0-30729 GCA_050173895.1 Mangrovibacterium sp.
GCGACCAGCGGCTCCCGTTGGTCGGCGAGTTAAAATTCCAGGTAAGATCGTGCCATTCCCTTGATTCAGTATTCATGCATCTGGCAAGAATGACCTCCGATGCGATGGCAGGCATGCCGGAGAGATTTTCGGAGGTAAACAGGGTACGGTAATCTTTTTCAGGATTGCCGGTACTGTAAAGACGATACTTTCCGGCATCCATGAGTTCCTTTGCAGCATCGGCCGCTTCACGCAACCAGGTGGCGGCATCGGTCAAGGCCAGTTCCGGATGGTACTTGCGATAGGTGCCTTCATAAAGACAGATCCTTGATTTCATTGCCAGCGCTGTAAACCGGTTAATCAGGCTGCTGTAGCTGTCTTTTGACTCACTGATGTGAGTGGCCGCAAAATTAATGTCCTCCAGAACCCTTGCCATGACAAATTCGCGGCTGTCGCGGGCTTTATTCAGATCCGGATCACTTGGGTCAAGTGCAATGTCATACCACGGCACCGCCCCGAACGTCTGCACTTTATCGAGATAAAAGACAGCCCGCCAGTATCTGGCCAGCCCGATGTAATGGTTCATGACTGTTTCAGAAACAGGAGCCTTGGGGGCATTGACCAGAAAATAATTGATATTGCGCAAAGCACTCCAGTTCCCAACCGACCAGCCTGTCTGATCGACCGAACTCCAGTTGCCCGACAGGAACGTACCCGGAGTATTGATCGCCGCATAATCGGACGTACCGTCTCCTTTTGCTATGTTATCGACGCTGGGGAGATCCCAGTCGTAAAAAGAATAAGAATAGATCTTCAGGTCATTTTCGGATGTAAAGAATCCCGGCGCATCCAGTTTATGGATGGGATCCTTCTCGAGCAGATCCTCACAGGAGGTGAAGGCCATACTGCCTGCCAATAACGAATACAGGATTATCTCTTTTTTCATGTTCAGCTCAATTAAAAGGTAATATTAACGCCAACGGTATAAGTCTTCAGCATCGGATAGCTGTAGCCATCTTCCACATTTGTATTGCTGGCCACATCGCCGTCGCCCGATTCAATCACCTCCGGGTCGAAGTTCGTGGTATGTTTGGTCAGCCCGGTCAGTGTCCAGAGATTTTCGCCCGACACATAAATTTTGAGCGCCGATATTTTCAGTTTCGAAGCCAGCGACGAAGGAATGGAATAGTCGATCGTCATGGATTTCAACCGGACATAAGCCGCATTTTGCAAATACCGGTCACTCTTCACACCCATCGGCTTACTGGTTGAGTTAGCCATGTAGGTTCGCTGACGCGGCCAGTATGCATTGGGGTCTTCGTTCACGCCTTCAATCCACATATGGCCAACCTGGTCGGTTGGGTAATAGCCATAAGGACGGTTATACTGTCCCCAGAAATAGCCGGATTCAATGTCCGGATACCAGTCACGTTTCCCCACACCCTGAAAGAACGCATTGAGTCCGAAACCTCTGTAATTTCCCCCCAGGTTTAACCCGAACTGATAACGTTGTTCCGCATTCCCGATGATGCTCAAATCGCCGTGATCATCCAGCGTGTTCTGGCCCCTGTAAATTTCTTCGTCCTCGTTGAGATTTTTAAATTTCAGGTCTCCCGGAAGCAGGATCTTGCCTTTTGAAACCGGTATTTTAGACTGGCTTGCATGATTTGCAATTTCTTCAGCGCTGGTAAACAGTCCTTCGACGGTATATCCCCAGATGTCTCCTAACTTTTGTCCCTTATAATAAGAACTGAGCGAATTGATTTCGTTGCCGACATACTTGGTAATCCAGCTTTGGCTGTCCCACAGCATGAACTTCACGTTATAGGAAAAATCTTTGCCTGCCAGATCAAAACGGTCTTTCCAGCCAAGGGTCAGTTCCCACCCAAGGGTTTTCAGGTCAGCATAATTTCCTTTCGGCGCGCTTACACCCATTACCTGTGGAAGATCAGGCCCGTAAACGTACATATCGGTCGTATTTCTCCGGTAAGCATCAAATCCAAGGTTAAGACGGCCCTTCAACAAGTCGGCATCCAGTCCGACGTTGTAGGTTGTTGCCTTTTCCCAGGTCAGATTGGCAGGGACCAGGTTCGGCATCGAGGTCGCAGTTTGGTAGCCGCCATTCAACAGGGTTGAGGTCCTGGCCACGTCCATGAGCTCCAGGAATTCGTAGGGATCGACATTTCCGTTCCCCAGGGTACCGGCAGAAAGCCTGATCTTCAAGTTATCCAGCCAGCTTTTTGTTCCGGACATAAAGCTCTCGTCTGAAATGCGCCAACCCAAAGACGCCGAAGGAAATATACCCCACTGCTCATTAACGGGGAACTTGGAGGAACCGTCATAACGACCGCTTACTTCAACCAGGTATTTTCCTTTAAAGGCATAATTTGCTCTTGCAAAAACGCCAATGAATCCCCAGTCTTCACTCCGCTCTTCCATCACATAGTTGATCCCGTCCATCAGGATAAAATTGGGTTTGTCGGGATATAAATAGTTATCCCGCCGATTGTAAATATTCCTGCGATTAGACGACTCCACGTTTCCTCCCAACAATACATTTAACGCATGGTCCGCTCCCAGTTTCGGTGTAAGGGTCGCTGTAAAGTTGGTGGCAAAATAGTTGGTTTCCTGATTCCACATCCGCCGCAGTGACTGACCTTTTTCTTCAAAAATGCCCGGTCCCCGGCTATAGGGCGCATACCGGTTCACACGGGTCCGCTGATAATCTTTATAGCTGTATGTTCCGTCCCACTTCAGGGTCAGCACATCTTTCACCGGAACATAGGTTAAGCCGATCGTGTTTTTTACGTTCAGGGTGTTATCGTCCTGAAAAGACGTTTTGTTGTGGAAGTCGCCCACGCCGTTATAAATCGAATTATAGGTATAGGTCCCGTCAGGGTTGAACAACATGGCCACCGGAAATCCCTGATGTTCCAGGTTTCGCTGTACCAGTTCGTCAGCATACGACATGAGCGGATACCGGTAAGTCGTATAATCGAGCGAAAAATTGTTGTCGACCGTGAACCTGGGGCTGATTTTGATCTGCCCCTTGGCCCTCATATTGTAACGGTCCAGGTCATCCGAATTGTAACGGTATATTCCGTCCTGTGAGAAATACCGGCCCGAAATGTAATAGCTCGACTGGTCATTCCCTCCGTTGATACTGATCTTATGATCGGTGCTCTGGGTCCAGTCCTTATAAAGCAGCTTGTTCCAATCCGTGTTGCCAAAATACTCGTACAGTCCGTCATCCGTTACCCTGACACGCGGCAATTCCGGATTGTCGTTGCGTCGTTTCAGCTCATCGTACCAGCTCCGGGAAAACGGGAAAACATTGTTAATCGTTGTCGGATCTGATGAGGAATAGTCGTTATAGCCATAATAGGCATTTAAAAAGGAAGTGGTCCAGTCGTACCCGTTGGTGACAAAGGAGGGTTTTACGGTTCGCGTGAGGAATGACATGTTTCCGTCGTAATTGACTTTTACACCGCCCTTGCTTACCCGTTTTGTCGTGATCAGCACCACACCAAAAGTACCCCGGGCCCCGTATACGGCAGCAGAAGAAGCATCTTTCAGCACGGATACGCTCTCCACGTCCTGAGGATTGATGGTACTGGGGTCGCCTTCCACGCCATCGATCAGGATCAGGGCGCTTCCGCCTGCGCCGATCGATGTTTCACCCCTTACATTGTAGCTTGCACCGCGGCTCGGTTTGCCGTCCCGCATGGTAATATTCAGGTTTGGGATCTGTCCCTGCAAACTGCGGGTTATACTCGGATTGGGGCGTCCCTCAATTGCCTCCGAAGTAATCTGATCGACTGCTCCGATCAGATCCCGTTTTTTTGCCGTACCATAACCGATTACAACCACTTCATCAATCTGGGAATTGTCCCCTTTAAGCGTCACTTCTATTTGTGATTTACCGGCAATATCGATCGTTGCCGTAACAAAGCCGATATAGGAGAAAGTGAGCGATGACTGATTTTCAGGAACACGGATCGTAAATTTGCCGTCTGCGTCGGTTATCGTTCCATTTGAAGTGCCTGAAATATAAACTGTTGCCCCGATCAATGGCGATCCTTCAGTATCATAAACCACACCGGTTACCGTTCGGCTTTGCTGAGAGGCAAGCTGATCCTTCATTGCGGGCAATCCGCTTTCTTCCGCGCGAAGCTTCACGTTCCCGGCAAGAAGAAGAATGACCGCAAAACCAAGAACCGGAAAAAACTTCCGTAATCTGTATTTAAATTCCATAATTAGTCAGTTAGAGTTTTATATTCTGGGAATGCATATAGAAAATGATTTTTGAATTACTTATCGACAAAAAGTGTACAGTCGGCCGCATTTTCAATGTCGGCAACCGAAGCTCCCGGAAGATCCTTCATATTGAAGACAAAGGCGGTACCGCTTCTGGGAACAAGCCATTCGGTGGGGGTAACCTGCCCGCCCAGCTTGATAAAGACACCCACATCCTGTGCAGCAACCGGGAACAGGAAGGTATTGGCTCCCTGTCCGAACAGAGGCTGCTCATCGGTCAGACCTGTACGGCTGTAAACATCGTTATCGGGAACCTGATAGGCCTGGTAGGTGACCGAAGTGCCAAAGAAGATCGCATCGGCAGGGATCGTATTTTCACCGACCTGCGTTCCCTTAAACACCGCGATGCCGTCAGGGTAGCTTTTGGTAACGGTTAACTGCGATTTACCGGACCCGTTGCCCAGCAGTCCGCCGCCGTCTTTTGGCGCACCGTTGCCGTTGCCTCCCGGAGTGATGGCATAATCCACTCCCCAGAATTTATCAGGTCCGAGTTGCGGGCTGCCGCTCAGCAGATAATAACTGCAGATCATCCGGGAATTACCGCCCACGTAAAAGTATTGTCCCTTGCTGACCGATCCGCTGGTCAGATTGATCTGATACACCTTCTTGCTGGTGGATGTGTACACGCCGTCTGCCCAGCCATAGGTTGTGGGAGTCCCTGTGTTTGTGAAAACAACGCTGTAATTTTCGACCGAAAAATCAATATCCTTAAGCGCCAGGAGTTGGGCATACTCATACTGTCCGGGATGAACAAAGCCATCGCCCGACACGGCGCCTGTTTTTGGGCTGTCTGAACCTCTTGGGTCATTTACAAAGCCGGTAATTACAATTGCCGTATTATGGAAGATCCTGCGAATGGTAAATTTTTCAGTATTGGGCTGGTCCGCTCCCACACTGGATACGGTCTGTTTAAAAACAGAGGTGTTCTCCTCATCATAAACGTATACATTATACGAGCCCACCACCGTTTTGGCAAATACCACTTTACCCTGTGCGTCGGATTCTCCTTCTTTAATCAGCACAGGATTGAGATCTGTCGTATAGATGGCAACCTTTCTGCCCACAATCGGATTTTCCCGGTTGTCGGCCAGGATAACCGTAAAATCGTAATGTTCAACATACACATCAAGCGACCATTCAAAGGTATTCAGCGAATTATCCTTTTGAATGGTGATTTCTTTTGCCCCCAGTTCCTCCCCCGCTGTGTTAAAAGCTTTTATCATGTAATCGCGGGGTTCCAGACTTTTAATACTTCCTTTACCAAGGACAGAGGTATAGACAGAATCAACAACAAAACCAGATTTCCGGTCACTGTAGTATACCTTCAACCAAACACCTGACAGGGGGACATTTTCATTGTTTACGACCAGGAAGCTGCAATCATTAATTTCCGGATATGCAGGATCCTCAAACTTATCGCAGGCTGCAAAAAAAACAGCTGCAATAAAAAGAATAAAAACATACGTTTGCTTCATAAAATTCGGGTTTTGCTTTATTTATAAATTCAGTGTCTTCTTTTTCTTATTGTTAACCATTCAGAATCAATGCGATCTTCATTTCGGCCAAACTTCTCTTCGCTCAACAGAAGTTTCGTTTTAAGATCTTATTTATAAGAACAGATTTCGTTTTACAACCGTAAAAATAAAATAATAGAAATTAATGCGCAAATAAAAAATTCACAAAATTTCGTTTTACCTACTTTTTTAATCGTTTTGAGATCATATCTTCATTCTTCCGCAACAAAAAGCGAAACAATTTAAACGAGATCAGGAAGCAAAAAAGAAACAAAATATGCACAAAGAGATTTCCGAGGAGCTCAAAAAGTGGTACATTTGTAAAAGCCACAAAAATTTACAGATATGTTAAGCATTGCTGAACGACACAAATACATTCTTGATTCCCTGCACAGGAATGGTTTTATAACCGTATCGGATATCGCGAAAGAACTGGACGTAACGCCGGTAACAATCAGAAAGGACCTCAAGTACCTGGAGGAGAAAAAATTATTATACCGCACCCATGGCAGTGCCAGTCCCGTGAATCCGCATACTTCAGATGTGGATCTGCATGTAAAGGAAAAAATCAAGATCGGTGAAAAGAAGCGGATTGCGCAGGCGGCCTGTCATCTGATCGAGCCCAACGATTCGATTATCATTGGCTCCGGCTCAACGGTGCAGACTTTCGCCGAAGAACTGAAACCAACCAGCCCTCTTACGGTGGTCACCGCTTCGCTCAAGACATCGATCCTGTTGACAGATTTGGATAAGGTAGAAGTGATCCAATTGGGAGGGATCGTCAGGAAAAACTCTTTCTCGGTGGTGGGCGATTTTGCAAACCCGATCTTTGATGTACTGACCTGTTCCAAACTCTTTCTTGGGGTAGACGGCATTGATTTTGAAAACGGGGTCACCAATTCCAATATTGAGGAAGCGATTTTAAACAAAAAGATGATGGAAGCCTCGCTTCGGACGATCATCCTGGCCGACTCGAGCAAATTTGGAAAACGAGGTTTCGGAAAGATCTGCAATCTCGATGAAATCGATGTGATCATCACCGACTCGGGTATTCCGGACGCCACAGCCAAACGTCTTGAGGAACTAGGTGTTGAGTTGATTATTGTATAAAGGCATATGCGGTTCGAAATTGGAGACCAGACCTTTACCGGGATCAAACGATGGTTTATGCGCGGTAAGAAATCATGAAATTGACATGATTCTACAAACACCAATCGGGATGAATCTACGGTTGATCATGTCAATTCCATTTGGCCTAAAAAAACAAATTATATACAAATGAAAAATACTTCTATGCTGCCGGTCATTCATTCCGAATGAAGCAGATCAGCGGACAGGAAAGAGGCAGGCTTTCGAACCCAAAAAAAGCCTAAACCCGGTGTAGGTTTAGGCTTTTCATCAATCCGGAAATTCGTTTATTTTCCCAGCGTCAGGCTTTTGATCAGGTCGACTTCTTCCTGTTTGTAAGGCGTGCCGTCGGGATGGAAGATTTCATGAAACCAGAGCGGCGGTTCTGAACCATCGGGAATGGGCTCGTTCCATGCGTATTTCGTATTCGATTTTCCAGCCACCAGTCCCCAGTTAATGGCTCCGATGTTATTCTCTTTCAGCATCGGCATAATATTGGTAAACAAGCTGTTGTTGCGACGGGCCATGTATTCGGTGCAAACCAGCGGAAGGCCATATCGCTTCAGTGTATCGATGGCTGCCTGATGCTTTTCAGGAGCTTCGTAATTGTGATAGGTGATAATATCGGAGTTTTCAACCTGGAACTTGTTCAGATCCGAAAGCGGGAGGCTCCATAATCCGGCAGACAAGGGCTGCGAGGGGCGAACTTCCCATCCCCATTGAAATACCTTTTTCAAAAGCGGCAACGATTTATTTCCGTAACCGGAATTTCCGGGTTCATTATAAAGATCCCAGATGGCAATGCGCTTGTCGTCCTTGAAAGTTGTAAGCACATCCTTTACATAGGTTTCCAATACGTTGATCAGGCTTGAATCCTGATGCAGCAGGTCGCCCGGATCGCGAACCCATCCCGAGTTATGCACACCGGGTTTCGGATCGGGCTGTTTCCCGGCCTGGTAAGTGGGATTCCAGCAATCGTCAAAGAACACGAAAATGGTTTTGATGCCATGGTTACCGGCAATGGTCAGGTACTGATTCATCCGGTCCTTAAAGCCTTCCTTATCAACTTCCCAGGCCACGTGATGCAGATACACGCGCATGCAGTTCATGCCGATGTTTTCGGCCCATCCCAGTTCCCGGTTAATGGTGGCTGTGTCGAAGGTTTCAGCTTGCCAGGTTTCCAACTGATTAATAGCCGTACTCGGATTGAAGTTGGAGCCACGCAGCCAGCCGTTTTCGGCACTCCAGGCCTGGGCCTGTTCATTTGTCCATTTTTTGGAAACCAGCTCAGCTTCCTCTGTTTTAGGTTTTTGATTCTGGCAGGCCGCTACAATCAGGCCAACAGCCAGTAAAAATAAGGGGATTTTCTTCATTGATGATGAATTATTAATGGTTAAATGGTTGCAAGTTACAGGTTACAGGTTACAGGTTACAGGTTACAGATTTCCCTACTCTCCTTTTTCGATTTCAACTTCGCCCGAGGGCCTGTTTATTGGCTGACCGGCCGGAATGGCTGTTCCAAAGTGGGGCGTTCCGTCGGCTTTCCATCCAAAAGGCTGCATCCGGACGTCCCGGTCCCAGCCCGGGTTAGTCTTCTTCTTTGAATGATAGACGATCCAGTCCTCTGTTCCGTCCGGTGATTTAACAAATGAGCAATGCCCGACCCCGTACACCTGTGAATTTCCCTCGAACACCGGCCCTTTTTTTGTCCAGTTTTGCGGGTCCACCAGATTACCCGAAGGATCATTCAACTGCAGCATTCCCTGACGGTATTCAACAAGCCAGGACTCGCGGCACGAGTAGATCACAAAAACCTTTTCGCCGTTTTTCAGGATCTCAGGCCCCTCATTTAAATTCAACGGACCGCCGGTCTCCCAGCTTTCTTCCGGGGACGACAGCAGGACTCTCTTTCCCTTGAGCGTATAGGGATTTTCCATTTCCTGAATATACAAATGCTGCGGCGTGGAATCGGTATCCCGTTGCTCTTTCCAGCCCGACCAGATCGCATACAGTTTTCCGTTATGCTGCAGGACGGTCATATCGATGGCCCAGACATTCGTGGACGGATCCGCGGGGTTGTCGCCGGTATACAGCATGCCCATGTCTTCATATTCGCTGAACACGTCCGACGTTTTGGAACGTAGAACGCCGGTTCGCTGATGAACGAACGGAGGGCCGGATTCACCGGCTGCATAATAGACGTACCACCGGTCACCAATGAAATGAATTTCCGGAGCCCACACACAGGCTTTGTTCCATCCGCTTTGCGGAGCATGCCAGATCTGCCGGGTTTCGCCTCTTTTGGTCATGTAGCGGGAGCGGGAAACGGAAATCCCGTTCTTGGCTGAAAAGCAATAGATATACTCATCCCCCTGTTTTATCATCCAGGGATCAGCTCCGTTCCAGACCGGATTGGCGAAAGTCGCTTTGACATCTGTTTCAGATCCGGGTTCAGTTGCCGGCTCGGTTCCGGTGTTTCCGCAACGGGCAAACGAGACGAAAACAAGGATGGAGACAGTCAGAATATTTATTTTCTTCATCGTAGAATAATTTGTCCTTTAATGGCTGCACAGCACTCCCGGTTGTTGAAAATTATCATCGCATACCCGAAGTATTGTGCAGCCTCTACTTTTTTTTTAAAATCTTCCCTTTTCAATTAGCCGGGAATGCTGTCTTTCTGCAAGTCCAGGCAATTCTCTATTTTGTCTGTAAAAACTGCCGACTTAAGGCACTTTCTGCAAAAATGAGAACATCCCGTCAATCCCGTTATAACTGTTGTTCCTGATCGCAGCATTATTGTTCCTTCTGCCAGGGTATGGAAAGCAGCGAACGCCGCATTCTGCCCAAATCACCGCTTCCCGCGGCATGGGCAGCTTTCGGATCACCCGCTCATTCCAGTCGAAGCCGGCACCATGTATTCGACGAAGAAGGAACAGAGTTGACAACATTTTCTTCATAACCGGGAACAGTCCCTCCTGATTCATTCAGTCCGACATTGACCCGCATATCGCCGCGGTCGCTTTTTTTCACTGCTGAAAAAGGCACTTTAACTTCGGCCTGATATCCCAATCCTTCGGTGATTATCACTTTTGCCTCAATGTTAACGGAAGGAATGCCTTTCCACTCCCCGTCGTTTCCTTCTTCAACCGTCACTTTTCCTCCGGTATCACAAAAAATACGGTACATACCTGTTCCCGGCGACAACTGACAGGAATTTTCGGTATCGAGATAAAGGAAGAGCCCGTCCGATTGAGCAGGCTTATCGCCCCTCACCAGCCTGGAGTCGGCCACATCGGCGCAAAAGTATAGATTTTGTCCGTCATACTGAACATGTGCCCTGATATTTGCAGTTCCTTTGTGACCGATAAAGATCGGAAAACCGGTTCCCCACTCGTCTTCGGTAATCCGGCCATCGACAAAAACAGTTCCCTGCTTTGCCCTGAGTTCCGGGATCACGTGTCCTTTGATGATCCATACCTCGCAGTCAGGACTTCTGAAACTGGTGGTTGACGCAGCAACAATGGTGTTTTCGTCCCAAAGCGAAAGGGAATTCCATTTTGCTTCACGGTCCATAGGCACATCGAAAGGACGGCTCAGCTTTGCAAAATGACGTCCGGTCTTATCGCCCACAGCCACCTCCATGGTCGACCGTTCCCAGTCGGACGTGCGCCCGCCGGTGGTCTGATACGAAAGCAGGACTTCACCCGAAGGCAACCGCATCAGGTAGGGTGCCCCCGCATAGACGCCGTCCTGAAGCGGCTTTTCCAGGGCATACTCCCGGTCGGGCGAATCGGCCAATACCGGCGTTTTCCAGTTGTCAGCGATTTTACTGCGGACGATGTAGGGTTTAAACTGATCAATCCGGTTGTCCTCGATGGCGACAAGAATCTCGTCGCCGACCATCACAGGCACCGGCATTCCATCGCGACGACCTGCCCGGAAGCTGACCGTTCTAATTTCTTTGTCCCATGTTTTTCCATTGTCGGAAGAGCTGACCACCGATATATTCTGCTCGTTGGAAGTCAGAAAAGGCGCTTCATTGGCAAAATACACCTGCAATTCTCCGCCGGGAAGCTGAAGAAAAGCCGGTTCCCAGCAGCCATCGGTAAAACGCGGGCCGCCTTCGTAGATCACCTGATCTTCGGTCCAGCTTTGACCCATGTCCGTGCTTCGTCTCACTGCAATGGCAAAAGGAGTGATCTCATATTTGGCAGGACGATAGTTACACGCCATAACCAGGTCTCCGTTTTGAAGCTGAATCAGTTCGCTGTTAGCGATATTGACATCGGTCGATCCGTTGTCGTTGGTAACCGTATGCTTCCGGAAAGTGAGGAAAGGGCCATTCCAGTTTTCTCCGTTATCGGTACTGTAAACCATTTCGCCATTCCCCCCCGTTTCGTAGACGGCCATCAGCGTGCCGTTGTTCAGTCTGCGGACACGGGGATAACCCGCCCAAGCCAATGACCGGTCGCCAAGCGGGGCCAGCCGCTGCATGGAACTGTAATCCCATGCAATCCGGATTCCTTCTACCGGTTCTCCTTTTGCTCCGGGTACCTTTTCCGCCTCGCTGTCACCGTCGGCGCAGCCCCCCAGAAAAGATAAAACAATCAGATATATCGTAAGTCCTGTCATTCTGTTCCTCATTTCAGTTTCTTTTCATTCTGCCGGTTAGCAGTGCCGCTCCTAAAGAATACAGCAACTTTCAGACTACTACTCATCAGGTGCCGCTTTTTTAGAAATCATTGCTATATCGGCAATTCCTCATTTTGCTTTTAACACAGGTGTTAAATAGTTCTGATCGATCACCATCACCTCCCGGCCGCCTTTATTTTCAAAAGTCACATTGCTGATGTACATATGACGCGGATGTATCTTTGTTTTGCTGTTATGTGCGTGGAACACGATCCGCAATTTACCTTCCTTGTCGGTGAACATGGCACTGTGCCCTACCCCAACCAGTTCGCCAGGCTTTTGCAGGATCGGGTTATTATCGTATTTGGTCCAGGGACCTGTCACTGCCGTGGCCGTCGCAAAACCAACTCCGTAAAAGGGGCTTTCGTAACTGTTGGCCGAGTAAGTCATGTAGTAAACCCCTTTGTGTTTAACCACAAACGATCCTTCATTGACCCGGGGCCACACCTTTTCCCATTCCTGCGAAACATTGATGCATTTACGCATGGTTTCGGGTTTAATATCAATCAGGCTTTCTTCCAGTTCGGCTACCCAGATGTTCAGTCCGTCGTTGAAGCGGTCAAAGAATAAATACGGTTTGCCGTCGTCGTCAATGAACAACGAATTGTCGATGCACTTTTCACCCTCGATCATCGGCTTTTGCACTTCCTGGACAAAAGGACCGGTGGGTGAACTGCTGGTTGCCACGCAGATATGCTCGTCGGCCGAGTAATACATATAAAATTTGCCGTTCACATGATACACTTCAGGTGCCCAGAACCAGCGGTCGGCCCAGACGTCTTCCTTTTTCAGCGCCAACCCTCCCGGAACACCGGCCGGAACACTCCAGTTCTGAAGGTCGTCCGAGACAAATACGGCAATCCCGTTTTCAGACAACGTTCCGTAGGCATAATACTTTCCGTCGTGCAGCATGATGAACGGATCGCCCAAAGGCACCTTTGAAACCACCGGCTCCGGATCCTGTCCCTGCTCATCTTTGGAACAGGAATAACTGCTGAAAGCAATCAATAAAAGTCCTAGCAATAAATGATAACGCATATGCTGTTTGTTTTTGATGGCAGTGTAAAGCAAGCATCGGAAGCTGCAGCTAAAGCTAAGCCAGATGTTCCGGCTGCCCGTTTCATTGTGCTGCCCCAATCAATAATCGTTCTGATTCGCATCTTAATAATAGTGAGTAGCAGAACACGGAAAACTGAAATCCGGATGCTCGCTACTCACCACTCAAAACTAAGAATTAATAGCCCGGGTTTTGCGTCAAGCCGGCATTATTATTAATTTCATTCGACGGAATGGGTAAACGGTTATGTTTCCCGATCTGAAAGTTATTAAAATCGGGATCCCGTTGCTTCAGCTCAGCCAGTCCGGCTTCATTATCGGTCAGGCCCCAGCGTTTGATATCAGCCCAGCGGTGACCTTCCAGACAAAGTTCCAGGCTTCGTTCCATCTGCAGACGTTTCAGGAATGCTGCTTTCGAAGCAACGGCTTCCGGATGATTCAGAACCAGGGGTGGCATATTCACCCGGTCCCTGATCCGGTCAACCAGCGCCACCGCTTCCGTCAGACTTCCCGAAGGCAAATTGGCAAGACATTCGGCATACATCAGTAACACGTCAGCATACCGGATCACCCGAACATTGACCGGGCTGTGATAATCATCATAATCGCGGTAATAATCGGTGCCATATTTGCGGAAAAACACCCGGTTTTTGTAGTTGTCCTGATTCCAGACGTCCATTCCAAAGCGATAGACTTTATTGTTGCCTGGAAAGTCAGTCGCCATATCCTTATAGAACACGCTGTTTCTTAGCCGGATATCATAGCCTCCGTCCAGGTTCCGCTCTTTTTTGAACTCATTAACAATCCAGGGACGTACTTCGCCGTCGGTCCAGCCAATTCCCGGAGGTGCGAAAAACTGACCGCGGTTCAGTCCCAGATTCGGATCGATAGCGAAGTCACCGTCACCTGCAGGAGCTTTGTGAACATCGGAATACTGGATTTCGAAAACCGACTCAATGTTATTTTCATTCAGGTGGGTGAAGTTATCCTGAAAATTAGCAACCAGGCCGTAGTTTCCGGCCCCTTCTCCCTTAACCAGCCATTCGAGATCGGCCCTGGCAGCCTCCCAGTTATGCTGCTGCATATAACTTTTAGCACGTAACGCTAAGGCCGCACCCTTTGTCGCTCTTCCCTTGTTGCTGTCGTCCCATGAAGCAGGAAGCTTGCTGATAGCCTCTGTCAGGTCGCTTTGTACCTGTGCCCATACTTCCGCTTCAGTATGCCCTTCAGGAGTGTCGCCAGGTTTGGAAGGTTCCAGTACAATTGGAAGGCTTTTATTTTCACCACCCCATAAAAGCGCCAGATCGTAATAAAACAGAGCTCTGAGAAAATAGGCCTGCCCAAGCAATTGATTTTTATAATTCTCATCTGCAAATTCAATTTCCGGCACATAATTGAGCACCTGATTTGCCCGGTAAATCGCTTCATAGCAATCCCGGTAAGTCCAGGAGTTTCCTTCCCAGAAATTATAATTATTATAGATAAAGCGGGTCCAGTCGGCCAGATCGATCCAGGGGCTTGAGCTAAGAGCCTCGTCCGAAGTCAGATCAAGGCGGAACCAGATCCAACGGGAATAGGTGCCCGGTTTATAGAACATATTATAGATCGCATTGACGCCGCTCTGCGCATCTGCTTCGCTTTTCCAGAAAGAGTTTACCGTCAGATCATTGGGATTGGTCACATCAACTTCGCAGGAAGTAACGATCAATCCCAGTAATAACATAACAGAATATAGTATTTTTCTCATGACATGAATTTTTAGAAGGTAACTTGTAAACCAAAGGTGACCGCTTTGGGATTGGGGAAAGCTCCATAGTCATGACCCCTTTCCCAAATGCTTGAATTTCTGAACTCCGGATCCAGACCTGTATAGCCGGTGAAAGTGATCAGGTTTTGTGCATTCGCAAATATCCGAACCTGGTCAAAATAACTGGAAAGCAAGGTTTTTGGAAGCGAATATCCCAACGCCAGCTGCCGGACGCGAAGGTACGATCCGTTTTCCAGCCAGCGGGTCTGATCACCGCGTGTGTTCCGTCCATCCTGATAAATGGGGCGCGGATCTTTGGCGTCCGGGTTATTCAGGCTCCACGGGTCATAATCGGCGCGGTAATTTGAGTTATCGTCGTAGCGGTCAAACCCGCTTCGTGGTCCGTTAAAGACTTTATGCCCAAACGCTCCCACCATCTGAAGCTGCAGGTCGATGCCTTTCCATTCGACCGATGCATTCAGTCCCAGTTGGATTTTGGGCCATGGTGTTCCGGCATATTGGCGGTCACCATCGGTGATTTGTCCGTCTTCGTTAAAATCTGTAAAACGGATATCTCCTGGCTGCGCATTGGGCTGGATCATATCGCCATCTTTATCGACGTGAGCATAAACCTCTTCCATGGAACGGAACAAACCATCTGTTTTAATCAGGTACCACTCACCTATCGGTTCACCGACATACGATTTTGTATTCCACTGCGTAAAGAATTCGCGGTTGTACCCCAGCTTTTTAATTTTATTTTTTACCGTTGAAACATTTGCGTTGACACTATAGCTCCACTCATCCCGCTTTTCGCGCCAGGTGACTGAAAGTTCAAGACCTTTATTCTGCAGGGAAGCGGCGTTGACATTCGGATTACCACCGTTGTTTCCGGTCGACATCAGGATCTGCATGGCAGTAAGCACATCTCGCGTGGTAGAACGGAAATACTCTGCAGTAACATCCAGACGGTTATTCAATACCGTCGCATCCACGCCAAAATTCATCTCATGCAATTCTTCCCATTTCAGGTCTTCATTGACCAGCTTAACCTGTGTCTGCCCGTTCACAATATGCTGATCCCGTCCAAAAATTGCCTGTGGGAATGAGTTTATAAAAGGGACCCAGTCCCAAACACCAATGTTTGAACTACCCAACACGCCATAGTTCCCACGTATTTTCAGATCATTAATCCAGCCAACATTGAAAAAGTTTTCATTATCGATCTTCCAGGCTCCCGAAATGGAGGGGAAAACACCATCCCGGTAACTGGGACCGAATTTGGATGAAGCATCGCGCCTGATCGTTGCGCTGAGCAGATATTTGTCTGCATAATTATAATTAATACGCCCGAAAACGGAGAATAATTTTTGTTTATCCGTCCATCCTCCTGTTTTCGGATCCCTTTGCGCTGCATTAAGCTGGTCGAAATAAGTTCCGTCGCTCAAACGCAGCAAAGCGTTCTTGGTTCCCCAGATCTGCTCGTAATCGATATCCATAAAGCTGGTTCCGGCAACAGCACTGATATCATGTTGACCAAATTTTTTATTGAATTCGATCGTATTATCATAGACCAGCGAATTAAAACGGGCCATGTTTTTATTGAGCGAAGAAGGATCGTAGGGTTGATTGAATGTCCAGTTCCCCTCTTTACGTAAAAACATATGCTTGTCTGAGCTGGTCTCAAAGCCCATGTTGAACCGGTATTTTAAACTTTTGAAAAATTCAAGTTCCGTATAGATATTTCCCCGTAAACGGAGGTTTTCATTCACAGTGCTGGTCAGTGCTTCCTTGGCCACAGGGTTCGTTCCGAAGGTAACATCGCGTGAACCGTCACCATATCCATATCCGCCGGGATTATTTTCATTGTAAACCGGAATCGTTGGCAGCATTCTCCATGCATCAATAATCGGATTGGTATCGAGCTCATCGATTTTATAATTGCTGATAATTACATTTTCACCGACCCTGAACACCAGCGCTTTTCCAAATTTCCGTTCTGCCGAAGTATTGGAGCGAAGAGTGATCCTGTTGCTTTCACTGCCGATGGTGGTCCCTGAGTTATCCTGATAGTTTGCCGAAAGGAAATATCTGCCGGTCTCACTCCCCCCGGAGAAGGAGACATTGTAGTCCTGGATCAGCCCTGTTTTAAATGCCAGGTCCTGCCAATCCGTATCAGCTTCTGTGTGATTTGCCGTAGCATACCCTCTGTTTGTGAAAGCCATGTCATTCAGTTCAATCCACTGTTCGCGATCAGTCAGGTCGTAACGGGGCAGCCACTGCAGGGTTGTTTTGGCCGAAACATCAATCTTCATCGGGCCGGCCTTACCACGCTTGGTGGTAATGATAATGACGCCATTAGCCGCCCGTGACCCGTAAATAGCCGCGGCAGAGGCATCTTTTAACACCTGCACAGACTCAATGTCGTTAAAATTGAAATCGCGGTTAGCACCGCCCTCAACGGCAATACCGTCGATGACATACAGCGGAGCGCTTGATCCAAACGATTTGGTACCGCGGATCTCGATCCATCCTTCTGCGCCGGGTTTTCCTTCAGTACGCACAAACACGCCCGGCACGGTGCCCAGTGCGTCCCCTACAGTCCCGGTGACTACCGTGCTCTTCATCATCTCGGGCTTAAATACCGACACGGCTCCGGTTAAGTCGGCTTTGCGAACGATCTGGTAACCAATGGCCACAACTTCCTCGATGCCGACTGTTTCTTCTTCCAGGGAGACATTCACGATCCGCTGTGTTCCAACCAATACCTCCTCAGCCTTCATTCCGATAAATGAAAAGACCAGTGTTCCGTCAGGCGAAACATTATGTAAGGAGTAATTGCCACCGGCGTCGGTAATCGTTCCGGCGCTTGAACCCTTCACAATAACAGTCGCTCCGGGCAAAGGATTTCCTGATGCATCGGTTACTTTTCCGGTTATGCTCCTCTCCTGCTGTGAATGAACAGGAACTGAACCGGCATTATTCTTTACCAGCACGATTTGCCGGTCGGCGACCCGGTAGGTCACGTCCGTTCCTTTAAAAATCTGATCCAATAGATGCTCCACCGATCCGTCTTTAATATCAAGGCTCACCTTTCGGCCCACATCGATATCTTCATTTTTATACAGGAAGTAAAACTCACTTTGTTCTTCAATGAGCTTCAGCACTTCCCTGACCGATGTGTTCTGGAGGGACACGTTCAGCTTTGTCTGCTGAGAGTAGACGCTTGCACTGACATGCACAAGCGACACGAGTAAGATCAAGAAGGTTAGCTTCATCATACGCAACCATTTTAATAAGAAGCGATGCCTCTTATCGGTAAACCATTTTTTTTTCATACGTTTGTAATTACTAGTTAACACTGATCCCCATCGCGTTGGGGGTTTATTGTTCTACAGAAGGAAGGCGTTACCAGCACTTTCCTTCTTCTATTTTCCGGCCGTAGCAGGCCTTTTTATCGTTCTCCCGGAAGGCTGTTTCCGGTTGTGCCGTTATGCACACGGCATTGCGAACACTAATCTGTTCTTTTTATAAAGACCTGATTCTCTTTTATATGATAATTCAAAGGAGTTGTGAACGACACCAGGCGGAGCATTTCCCTCAGGCTTTCGGTTTTAATGGTCATCGTGTACCGCTCTTCCGAATCAACCTGCTCATCCACATGTATCTTCACGTCATACCAGCGTTCCATCTTTTTCACCACATCGGAGAAGGTGGCATTTTCCAGACGGAGCATATTTTCTTTCCATGACGTGTACAGACGGGTATCGACCTGCTGCACGACGAATTTTTGCGAACCGCGATTCAGAATGACCTGCGAGCCGGGCAGCAGATGCACCTTCTCTCCGGTTTGCGGGTTAACCGCTCTGATCTCTCCCTCTTCGAGGGTGGCATTCAACTCTTCATCGTCCGGGTAAGCGCACACATCAAACCGGGTACCCAGCACTTCAATATCCATTTGTCCGGCATTCACGATAAACGGCTTATTGGCATCACGGGCCACGTCAAAAAAAGCCTCCCCCTTTACGTAAACTTTACGCTGATCACCACTGAAAACAAGGGGAAACTTCAATTCCGTTCCTGAGTTCAGCCAGACTTTGGTGCCATCGTACAGAGTCATTTCCGAGCGTTGCCCATAGGGAACCTTGACTTCGTTGTAGACCTGTGAGTAGTTCTGTTTTTCTCCGGTAAGAAAATAGAAACCTCCCCACGCAGTTAAGAAAGCAAGAAGAAAAACCGCAGCGTACTTCAAAAATTGCGGGTTAAAGCGGATAAGCTTGATGCGGCGTTTCTTGTCAAGACGCTGCCACACCGCATTCAGCCGGTCGGATGGAACAGGCAGCTCGATCGGTTCAAGCGATCTGACAACCAATTTGGCTTTTTCAATTTCATTCCTTTTTTCAGGATGTTCCGTCAGGAACCGTTCCCATTCTTCATTCTGTTGGTTAGAAGGAAATCTGACCCAATGAACAAACGCATTGTCCAGAACAAAATCCTCTATGCCATATTCCCGATATTTTTCCATTCGTACGTCTTTCTGATCATAACAGGCACGAAAAAGAAAAACATCATCACTATTCGGACTATTTTTTTTCGGAAAACTGCAGTTTCTTTAAAAAGACGAGAAGGACTGAGGTTACACCCGATGTTTGGAGAGCCTCCTTCAGCGACTTTACAGCCCTGTAAATCAGGTTTCGGGAAGCCTCGATCCCCATACCCATTATTTCGGCGACTTCGGCGTAATCCAATTCTTTCTGGAATCTCAGGTAAATGGCTTCTTTTTGCCGGGGACTCAGAGCGCCAACAGCCCTGGCCAGGGATCTTGCTGTTTGCTGTTTCCCCTCTTCGCTGATCATTTCGTGCTCAGCCGGATAACGGACATCGAACAGGCTCTCCTGAAGTCTGTCATCACCGTAGCGCGCTTCTTTTTTAAGCTGACGAATAAGTTTGCGGCGGAAAGCCTTCATAAGATAAAACCGGACGCTTTCGGTATGGCCTATTGTTTGCCGGTTGCGGATCAGGTCAATGAACAGATCGTGGAGGGCATCCTCGATGAGGGCCCTGTTCCGGGTGAACTTCTGTCCATACAGATATAAACCGTCAGCATGTGCGGCGTAAATTGCCGCAAGCGCGCTGTCGTTACCATTTCGGAACTGATTCCATTTTATTCTGTCGTCCTGGTCGGCTAATTCCATTGGTCAGGTTCTTGACATCAAAAATAGGCATTCGAGAGCAAACCGACAATAATCGCCGTTCATGGGACTTTCGGAAGCAGAAAACTATATCTGAATATGCAGGCACTCATCTGTCCTGATCAGTGTACGCGGCCGGCGGCGGCCCAGGTTTGGCGATAATAGGGCTCATCGAGATTGCTCACAATCACACCGGACGAGGTACTGGCATGAATGAAACGATTCTCTTTTAAGTAAATGCCCACATGGTTCACCGTTCGTTTGCGTCCTTTACCGACGCGAAAAAAGACAAGGTCACCCTCACGAAGGTTGGAACGGCTTATTTTCCGGCAATTACCATAGAGCATTTCGGAAGCCGAGCGGTATAGTTTTTTCGAATAAACCTGCTGATAAGCATTGAGAACCAGGCCGGAGCAATCGACGCCTGATCCGGAACTGCCGCCATAGCGGTACGGCACTCCGAGCCATCCGGCCAGGTAAGTATACAACTGAAGGTTATCGTTCTTATCGACCTTCACTCCAAACTGACGGGAAAGCGCTTCCCTCGATACAGTTCCGGACGGGAGCTGTCTTCTGGAGGCACAGGAGGTCACCAGCAAAGCAGCCAGGGACAACAGAACAATGGGCAGGTATCGCTTCATGTTCCCAAAAATAGCAAAATAAGGGATGCCTGACACTGTCCGGATGCCCAGGCCGATAGTTTGCCGGGAGGTTAAACTTTTCCGAAAAAATCGTGTTAACATCACCTGTGCGATGTGGAATTCTGTAAAGTTTGCCAGATTTGCCGGCAGACGCGGGGGCTTTTTCGCACGCAACAAGCTTAAACCTGACTGAGATCGTTATTTTTGTGAGGGAGTTCAGTATGACAACCATAAACAACGGAAAACTGGAACAAAACAAAACCGTATCGGGAATGCTGGTCGGATTAATGGCTGTTTCGGCCGGGGTTTCTGTGGCCAACATTTACTACAACCAGCCTATTTTAAATGAGATTGCAGCCGAATTCGGATCGACTGAAGCGCAGGCGGGGATGATCTCCATGCTTTCGCAAATCGGCTACGGACTTGGATTATTTTTCCTCACTCCCCTGGGCGATAAAGTCAACAAAAAGAGCCTTATAATTAACCTGCAGTTCCTGCTGGCACTCGTGCTTGTGCTGATTGTATTCACTGGAAGTATGACGCAGCTTTGGGTATTAAGTGTGCTGATTGGAATGCTTTCGGTATCGGTACAGGTGATCATGCCCATGGCCGCCGGACTGGACCCTCAAAACCGGGGTAAAACTGTGGGGACGATTTTTACAGGGCTTCTGATTGGGGTGCTGGCAGCTCGGGTTTTCAGCGGGAGCATTGCCGAATGGTTCGGCTGGCGTTATGTATTCCTCATCTCGGCCGTTGCGGTTACCGTCATCACCATTTTACTGAAAGTTAATCTGCCGGATGTGAGAACGCCCTTTTCGGGGACTTATCTCCGGTTACTGGGCTCGGCGCTTGAGCAGGTGAAACGATTTCCGGAACTACGCCATGTATCGGCAATCGGGATGCTTCAATTCGGATTATTCTGTTCGTTCTGGACAACCTTGACGTTTCATCTGAGCGGAGAGCCCTTTCATTTTCAAAGCGATACCATTGGTCTCTTCGGACTGGTGGCCATTGCAGGCGCATTGCTCGCTCCGCTGTTCGGGAAGAGAGCAGATCGGGGTGGCAATAAACGAATCCGCCTCACCGGTATCGGCATAACCATTGCCGGAATCCTGCTCATGCTGATTTTCCCCGGATCGGTCTTTGCCCTGGTACTGACTGTTTTATTGCTCGACATAGCCGCCCAGGCGCTCCAGGTTACCAATGTCGCCAAAATTTATATGCTCGACGAATCATTCCACAGCCGGATCAATACCATCTACATGACTTCCTTCTTTGCGGGTGGAGCGCTCGGAACGCTGACCGGTGTCTTATGCTGGCAATACGGCGGATGGACCTGGGTGAATATCCAGATGCTGATCCTGTCGCTGGGCATTCTGGCGCTGCTGGTGCGGGAAAAGTCTTAAAAGACAGGGATCACTGTTTCGGCATTTCCCGGCTGCTGCACATTTAACCGTTCAGACAAAAATGCCTTACCGGATGAAAGCTGGTATCCATTTACTTTTGAATGTAGCGGTCAAATACTTCGGTGAGTTGCTGCGGCGCGACCGGTCGGCCTGTCTTCGCATTTACGGTTGCTGAAGTCACTTTTCCCTTTACAATAAGCTTCATGTCGGGCAGCCGGTAAATATCCTGTAGAAATATGAATTTCAGGTTTCCTTCACGGGCAACATTTAAGCGGCATACGAACTCATCGCCGCTTCTCAGGGGAAACTTGTAGTCAATCTCAACTCTGATCACGAAAGCATCGATGCCATCCTGATGCATTTGCGAAAAGCTCAAGCCCACATGTTCGAGAAATTCGTGACGGGTATGTTCAAGATAATTCTGATACACTGCGTTGTTCACGACACCCTGCAGGTCGCACTCATAGTCCCGCACTTTAAAAGGCAGTTCGAAAATATACTCCATTTTGCTTCATTCTGTAAGTTCGTCAAAAGTACAAAAAGTTGGTTCAAATGGGAAGATCCCTTATTCCCTGCTTTTACAGGAATAAACCGGAACTTCATAACACAGTCGCATGCGGCAACACAACCAGGCCTTTTGGTTATTGCCGGCACCGATGGGCCTGCTTTAAGTTAATAAAGGCTGCCAGAAAAATGCATCTGACAGCCTCATCTTTTACAACACTTTAAATCGCAACCCGAAGTAGGTGACCCGTCCAAAAATGGGTCCCCAGACCAGAGAGCTGTCAAAATAAGGTCCAAAGGGTTGATCGCTGGCAAGAACCGGATTGTCTTGCATATAGTTAGTCAGGTTTTCCATACCCACGTAGAGTTCAAACCGTTCCTTCCATGTTTTGCTGATTTGTGCATTCATCAGGAAAAAGTCGGGCGAATAGTCTGCCAACCGGTAAGGTTCCGGGTTTGATGCTGTTGACGGGATACGCTTTCGTCCCTGCCAATTCAGCGTATAGTCAAGTTTCCAGTGGTCGCGGGTTTCGTACCCGAGATTCAGAAAAGCCCGGTGACCGGCAAGCAGCGGTTTTTTAAGCAACTGCTCCCCGTAGTTTGTTTTGACGTCGTACCAGCGATATGCCAGTCGGGCATCGAGCCGCTTCAACACTTCATAGTCCAGTTGCGCCTGCAAGCTGTTGGAATAGGAATCGCCGCTGAGCTCATAAAAAACAGCCTTTTGCGGACTTTGTTCCAGATCCGTCACCACCTGTTTGGAGAAATCGGCCCTGTAAAAGTCGAAACTGATACTTCCCTCGCGATAATCCAGCGTGAATTTCTGCGTCAGGTTTAGCCCGAAGTTCCATGCAACCTCAGGGCCGAAGCCATAGGGCTCACGATTGTTTTTCCCCTGAAAGACAAGCTGTCTGGAACTTGCCAGAATCCCACTGTTTTCGGCAATGATACTGGCTGTCCGCTGGCCTCTTCCGGCTGAGAGCCTGAAGACCGTCTTCTCAGCAGGCGCATAACGGATATGCAGCCGCGGGGTCACAAAGGCTCCGTAGAGGCTGTGATCGTCGGCACGAAGGCCTGCCACCAAACTAAACCGGTCGGACGGCAGGAAGGTGTATTCGAAGTAAAGTCCAGGGACAGACTCTTCCCTGCGGAAGGTCGTGTCGTTCAGCTGTTCTTTGAATTTATCGTACTGCCAGGAGACCCCTACCCTGATTTTATGATGGCCGTGGCCCATGAGCCCTTCGTAGGCCAGGTTGCTGTAAAAGGAATGCTGCCGGGCGTCATAGACGTTCAGTCCGAAATAGCTGTCCTGCTCATGGGTCGTTCCCCCAAGCTGGAGTCCGACCGAGCTTCCGGGAGCGTTTTTGAAGACCTTACCGATTTTTCCCCAGCCTTCCAGTCGCTGCACTTCCATGTTCATGCCCCATTTACGGGTTGAGCCGGCATCTTCAGGCTGAAAGTCAAGTTCGCCGCCGCGGTTATCCATCGTTGTTCCTTTCACCCCAAACTGAAACTCCAGTCCGTCGTTCCCGAAATACTGCCACCGGTTTAAAAGCGTGTAGGTATTTCCGACGGGCATGTCCATAAAGCCGTCGTTGTTCTCATCAAACTTGCGGGAGTTGTCTTTTGCATGCAACAACAAAGCCGTCGACCACTTGTCATTTTTGAAACGGTGGGCCAGATTGAGGTTGGCTTCCAACCGGCTTTCCGTGTTGGCAAAGAGGTTTAAGTAAAGCCGTTCAGCCTCGTATGGCTTGCGCAGTTCAACATTAATCTGTCCGGCAATGGCTTCATAACCGTTCGAAACCGATCCCGTTCCTTTGTTGAGCTGAATACTTTCGATCCAGGTTCCGGGAATAAACGTAAGGCCGTAAACCGAAGCCAGTCCGCGCATATCCAGGATACCCTCCCGGGTCATTTGCACGTACGGGCCTGACAATCCAAGCATTTGAATCTGGCGGGTACCGGTCACCGCATCGGTAAACGACACATCAATACTCGGACTCGTTTCGAAACTTTCACTGAGGTTACAGCAGGCAGCCTTTAACAACTCCTTTTCGCCAACCTGCTCCACCTTGATTGAGTTCAGCATGGAAATCTCAGTCGACTTCCTGCGCTGTACCACTTCCACTCCCTCCAGTTCGACAGAGGCATCCAGCACAACCAGCAAGTCCTTCCCTGGCATCACCTCAATGGTGTCGTTCTGAAAACCGACATAGCTAAAGACCAGCCGGTCGGTACGGTCTG
The DNA here is from genome assembly GCA_050173895.1 of Mangrovibacterium sp. Lineage (GTDB taxonomy): Bacteria > Bacteroidota > Bacteroidia > Bacteroidales > Prolixibacteraceae > JBCFBK01. The sequence continues at coordinate 24,424 of JBFXKJ010000020.1, forward strand.
AGCTTTTCAGTTGAAAATGTCCATGCTCATCAGAACTGGTACCAAGGTTTGTACCTGCCCAATACACATTGACACCTACCAGCGGTTCTTTTTTCCCGTGGTCATTGTTCTCCACTACTTTCCCTCTGATTTCTTCAGAGGCGGACTGAGGCCATCCCAAACAGGGAGTTATCAGCAGCAGCAGAACCATCCATCTTTTCTGCATCATACGGCCGGAATTAATGGACAGCTTGTCCGTCGCGGTATTTGCAGCAGTCGTGCAGTTTGTTGTAAGCCTCGGCCGGAGCTTTCAGCTTTTCGGTATCGTGGCCCACCTTTGCAATGGCCTGATGAATGGTTTGTTCGCTGGTTTTGTCGGGCCGGTAAACAACCTTTATTTTCTGTGCTTCCTTGTTCCAGTCGGCCATTTTTACTCCCTTAATGAGGGCCGCATCTTCAATGCGTTTTTCGCACATTTCGCATACACCCGACACTTTAAACTCGATGGTTTTGACGTTTTCTTTTTCATACGTTAATAATTTGTTTTTTAATTGTCGTATGGAACTCCCATGTTGCCGAAAATTATTATCATAAACTCGGGTGTTACAGCGCAACATGCTCGTTTCATTTCCTGTTGCAAACAGCGAAAAAGAAACCGCAACGAAAAACATTGCTATTGTTGTTGTTTTGAATGAATTCATAATCTGTTTTTATGGTAGCAGAAACAACATGTCGCCGACGCTCTTACACGCCCTATAAAACAACATGATCGTTTCGTCTTCAATGGTTTTTATGTAAAAAAACAGGAAAGAGCCATAGACTGGCCTCTCTTTGGATGATCCTGACTTAAAAACTAACCATAATAAACGAGGGAACAGAAAAGCAGCCATGCCGGCACATTGGCAGGTGGTAAATCGGAAGTTGAAACAGAAAGCGATTGACCGGTTCCGGTCAGCAAATCTTCCGGATTGTCTTCAGCGGACTGCAAATCGAGGGCCAATGGCTGAATGCTGAGCCGCGACCCCGGAGCCTGCGCATCTTCGAGCGCAATGACCTGCACCACATTTTGACAGCAGCCGTCGTGACCGGATACATCACTGCAACAGCAATCATCTCCTCCCTGGGAGAGTCCGACTGACTCGAGCTCGCCGCCACAATAATGCGCATTCACCGCCAATCCGGCGGTTACAGTCAGATAGAAGATGGAGATTAATATGGCTGCCAGTTTACGCATTCTTTTGTTCTTCTTTGCCGGGAATTGAATAAGCTATTAAACAGTCAAAAACGAATTCCGGTTCTGTTGCCGGCAAATTTACAAAAAAATTCCTCTGGTTTACAATTACGAGTGGGTAACCGAAAAAACATACAGCCTTTTCTTTATCATTCAAACCCCGCTGGAAACAAGTCACGAAAACACGATTACCGATTTTTATTTTCTTACCGGGTATAAGGGCCGCGCTCAGATGATGCTTAATAACCAATTGAACAGCGCGGGCTAAACGAGGGAAAAAACTACCTCCGGATACGCCGCCATGGGGCAGTCCTGGCTGCAACCGGAACGCACCGCCAATGTCGCCATTACACCGACCAGCTCGGATGGATGACACTTCCCCGTTGCTCGTGGTTTTCGATCCGGAGATGGACGTCGATTTCCTGCTGCATTTCTTCGACATGGGAAATAACGCCGACAATCCGCTTCTCTTTGCGGAGTGATTTCAACGTGTCAAAAACAACATTCAATGAGTCTTTGTCCAGTGAGCCAAATCCCTCGTCCAGGAAGAAGAAGTTCTGGTTCGATTCGGTGATCTGTTGAATATTGTCGGCCAGAGCCAGGGCCAGCGACAAGGCCGCCTGAAATGTCTGTCCGCCCGAAAGGGTTTTTACGCTGCGCACTTTGCCGCCGTTCATGAAATCGCGGACCTGGAAATTATTGTCGGATGTGATCTCCAGGCTCAGCTTTTGCCGGGTGAGTTGAAAGAAACGGTCATTGGCGGCATTGCATAGGTTCTGCAGGTAAACCGATGAAATGTAGTTTACAAAACCGCTTGCCTTAAAAAGCGACTTCATCGTCTTAATGTTCTCCGCCCTGAGTTCCAGTTGCTCCAGCTCCTTACGCAGCAACGCCTGACTTTCCATATCCTTTTTCAGCTTCTTGAGCAGTTCGCTGACCCTTCCCTGTTCCTGATTTTTTTGGGTGATCCGGCCTTTCAGCCTGTCAATTTCGGTAATCAGTTTCTGATGAGCCTCCGGATCGTACACCCTGCTTCCTCGTTCTTTTTCAAGTTGTTCCAACAGCGATTTGCTGCGCAGAAGCTGATCGTTGAACAAGGCCACTCTTTGTTTCTCCGTTTCCAGATTGAGCGGCTCTGCCAGCAATTGAGCCACCTCTTCGGGCGATTGAAAGGCTGATTTCTGCAGTTGGCTGTCGAACTCCTTTTGCAGGCCTTCGATTGCCATACGGTCCTGCTCCAGTGCCCCGCAGTTGGCGTTCAGGCTTCCTGCCAGCCGGTTCTTGATGGTTGACCGGTCGGCGAGCCGGTCCGATTTCTCCGTAAATTCTTTCTCTATCCGGGCATGATTCGCCAGCAGCTCAGCCTTTTCGACTTCCACTGTGGCTGCCGGCAGGTGGACGTACTGCGCAGGATTGACGAACTTAAGCTGATCGCCAATGGTCCTGAATGTGGTCTGGTGGATTGTGAGCTTATTCCTGATCTTATCCACTTCAGTCTGGAACCGCTCCTTATTTCTTTCTTCCTTTGTCAGACTTTCCGTCAGCCTGTTCAGAGCCTCTTCTGCCTTTTTTATTTCAGACTGAATACGTTCGCCCTCCTGAAATGCACGGTTCAGTTCAGACTCCTCCCGGTAACGGTCCCACACGAAATTCGCTGCATGTGTTTCGGCCTTCTGCTGCCGCTCATTCTTTCGTGCCAGCAGATCTTTTTGATGACGGACGATGAATTGCCGCTGGGTTTCAAGCATGTTCAAACCGGTGCTAAGCGTTGCGATGTGTTCAGTTTCCCTGTCACAGGCCGCATGTTCGCTTTCCAGCTTTGCGCAGGCTTCACCGATATCGTCAGTCTTAAGCACCTCGGGGTGGTGCACCGATCCGCAAAGCGGACATGGTTTTCCTTCGCCGAGCGCTCCGGCATACACCTGAAGCTGTGCCTTAACCCGGAGATGCCCCTCCTGTTCGGCCAGCATCTTCAGTTTTTCCTTTATTTCTGCAGCTTTGTCCTGAAGATAACGGACACAGTCCGCATGACCGGCTCCGGCGCTGAGATTTTCAAAGACCGGATCGGCGAGCAGTTTCATCAGATCCTCCCCGCCCGCCTTTTCGTCCTGAACAGATTTTTCAAGTTCCCGGCTAGCTTCAAGAAGTAGTCCGTCAAGATTCTTCTTTTCAACATGCCAGGCTTTTACCGTTGACAGCAAGGTCAGATCGGGAAGTTTGCCGCGGGCTTCTTTGATGAACTCTTCCAGTTGTTGCTTTTCGCGCTTTAAGGCTTCAAGTTTACCGGCGTTCTCTGTACAATACACGATGCCTTTTTTTAAGCGGTCTTCTTCCGCGGTGATTGCCAGATCCAGCTCTTTCATCCGCAGCAACTGATCAAGCTCTTCCGCCCGTTTTTTCAGTTCATCCCGCTTCTCATAAGCCGGCTTCAGTTCTTCAAGTACTTTGTTGAGCAGCTTGATTTCTTCTTCTTCCTTTGTCAGACTCTCCTGGTCGAAGTGGATTTGCTTTTCCCGGTCTTCCATCCGGGCGATGCTGCTCCGAAGCGAATCGATCAGGTGTTTAAACTGAACCACACATTGCTCATAGCGGATGATCTTCCTCTCCAGTTCAAGAAAGCCCGGTTCCTGATCGCGGAGCTGAGCGCAGAGCTTTCCGGCTTCGGCAATCCTGGCAGTCAGCTCCTTCAACTGCCGAAGCTCCTCCTCGCCTTTCAGCAGGCCGGCAAGTGTTCGATTCTGCCGGGTTAATTCATCCTCCAGTTGCTTCAACTGAGCCATATACGCTTCCAATTGCTCCGGATCGACCGGTCCCAGTTGCTGCAACTGACCTTCGACATTTTGCTTTCTGGCATTATTCTTCCCCTCAAGTGAAGTGACTTTATAGTAAAACTCGAACCGTTCGAGATTGAACAGTTCTTTCATCATTTGCGTGCGGTCGCGGTCACCCAGTTGCAGGAATTCCTGAAACTGTCCCTGTGGAATGATGATGGTCCGTTTGAAATTATCGTAGCTTAAGCCGACTGCGCGTTCAAGCATTTCAACCCCAACCGGAAGCCATTCCGCACCTGCCCTTTTATAAGCCAGGCGTTCCAGTGCTTTCACATCGCCAAAATTCTTACTGTTTCGCCTTCCCTTCACGATGGCGCGCCAGGCCGTTTGCTCCCGGCCTGTTTCGAAGATGAAATCGATAAGCAGTTCGTTCGATTTCAGGTTCATCATGTTGTAATAGCGGTTATCACCCGAAAGGTTGAGGCGGTCGGTACGTCCGTAAACGGCGAAGGTAATGGCCTCCAGAACAGACGATTTTCCGCTGCCTACCGTTCCGAAGATACCGAACAAACCGGCTCCTGTAAGCCAGGTAAAATCGATCGTCTGCCTCTCCTGATAAGAGTAAAGGCCCTGTATAGTGAGTTGAATTGGGATCATTGTTCTTCTTCTGCAAGGATTTCGGTAAATAAATTCATCAGATCATCGCCCGGGTCCTGGCCTTTTTCATGCCTGAAATAGTCGCGGAAGAGCTCTTCCATGCTTCGGCTCAGGTCGATCTGCGGCTGATGGCAGCCAATCAGACCCGCGGCTCCGGCTACTTCAGGGATGATGGTGACGATTCCTCGGTGGACGGCACTTAACTGGCGGCGTTCGATCGCTGTGAGGAATGTTTCGGTAACCAGGGTCAGCTCAACCAGGGCATCCTGATGTTGGGCCAGCCACTCCATGGCCTCGGCGATTCCTTCGGCCCTTTTCCTTAATAAAGGCTTTCCTTTGAGGAGTTCAATTGGCCGAACACCGGCCGGTTTCCCTGGTTCAGCCTCGACGATCAGGACATACTTTTTCTGATTAGCTTCGGCAAAACTGTATGAGAGCGGGCTTCCGCTGTAGTAAACCGGACAGGGCCGGACATCGGCGCTATGCATGCGGTGCAGATGGCCCAGGGCCGTGTACTGAATCTGCCCGGGAATGTTTTCGGTATAAACAGCCTGTACCCCACCCACATGCAGGATCGGCTTTTCGTCGTCAGGCTCCTCCGGAAGTGCGTCCCCCTTTTTAACGACAAAAAGGTGGGAAATGAGCACATTCACCCCTTCGCCATCGCAAAAACTGTCGGCCAGTTCCTGCCATTTGCCCTGAAGGACCTTTCGCAGTTTTTCATCGCTGTTTTCCTGCCCCAGGAAGGTTTTCAGCCGGTACTCGTTCGCGTAAGGCGTCATTAACAGCCGAAGGGGAACGGCGGTCCCGGGAAGCAACAATTCCAGAAAACCTTCGCTGCTGCGCGTCAGCTTCAGGCCCGACTCCAGTTGAAACGGGTTAACTGTGGAGTTGGGATAGCCGGCAAAGATGATCCCGCATTCACGGGCCAGGGGATCGGGCGCTTCAATGCGGTCGGGCGAATCGTGGTTCCCGGCAATGGCAATGACCGGACGGCGGCCATTGCCGGTGAGGCGCTTCAAGGTTTTATAAAGCAGATCGACGGCTTCGGAGGGGGGATTGAAGGTATCGAACAAATCGCCGGCCACGAGCACGGCATCAATCTGTTCGCGATCTGCGATTTCACAAATCTCCTGCAAAACAGCTTGCTGCTCTTCCATGCGGGAAAAGTCGTCAAGCCGCTTACCCAGGTGCCAGTCGGATGTATGGAGAAGTTTCATATATTGAGGATATCTGCGTTTAAGTGCCGGGCATAAAGTTACAAACTTTAGCCGGTAGTTAAGAATGCTCCATTCAAATGCGCTCACCCGATTTCCGTCCTCAATTACCGGAGTTTATGCCTTTCCGGAAAAATATTCATCAGAAAAGCGAAAAAAAATTGCGTAGTTAAATAACTACACATATATTTGTAGTCAAATAACTACACGATGAAATTAAGACGCGATGTTTTTCAAGCGATAGCAGATCCGACAAGAAGGGCGATCCTGCTCTTGGTCGCTACGCAATCGATGACTGCCGGGGCCATCGCTTCAAACTTTGACACCGCCAGACCGACTGTATCAAAGCATCTGCAAATACTCACTGAGTGCGAATTGCTTCAACAGGAGCAAAACGGCAGGGAAATATACTATCACCTGAATCTCCCAAAAATAAAAGAGATAGGCGATT
>JBFXKJ010000021.1:0-30508 GCA_050173895.1 Mangrovibacterium sp.
ATTCTCCCTCACATCCAGGCTCCTTCCAAAATAGTCGTGACGAATGAGTTGTTCGCGAAAACCGGCGATCACCGGTTCCCACAAGCGCCTGTTCATGTTGCCCGTCCCGATATTAATCTCCGGATTCAGCTCCGGATCAGCTTCCTGTACGCCGGCATCGCGGCGGTAATTGTACGAATGGAAATCATAGATCACCAGGTATCCGCATGAGCGGATCAAAGCCTTCACAAACTGGTCTGTTAACCGGTAAAAGCGGTCATAATCCTCTCTCAATTCCTGCTCCAGTTCCGGAGGCAGGTCAGTTCCCCGGACCTGAAGCCCCCAGGCCTCCTCCGGGGTCCGGTAAAAAGCTTCGGCAGCAGAACGGTTCACATCCGTCTGAAAACGGGAGCTGCGAACGATCAGATAATTCGGGGAGACCTTCGCCAGCACGCCGGTACAGGGATCTTCCTCCCTGAGGCGGGTAAAATCGTCGATCAGGAAGAGATCCGCCAGTGCCGGCAATGTTTCATGGCCGTTGTGAATTGCCAGGGCCAGCAATGGGCATCGGCTGTGCCTGATATCGTATTCCAGTTGAATCATGACCTGTATAACAGAAAATAAGTGTCAATTATTGCATGCTTGCAGGATTGGCCTGCTATGGCCATGCTCAGGCGTCTTCCTTCATTTCGCCGATCATTTCACGACTCAGCGGATCGGTCGATTTGGTAGAGGGCCGAATAATGAGGCGGATCCCACGGTCATACGTAAAGTAACTCCATACCCAGTTGGCAAAGACAACGGTCTTGTTCCGGAATCCGATCAGGTAAGCCAGGTGGACCATCAGCCAGATAATCCAGCCGGGCCATCCGGCGAGCCTGATGCTACCCGGGAGGTCGGCCACAGCTTTGTTTCGGCCTATCGTTGCCAACACCCCCTTATTTTTGTACCTGAAAACCTTCATCGGCTTGTTTCTTGCCAGACGGTTGAGGTTCCGCGCCAGCTGTTTTCCCTGCTGAATGGCTACCGGAGCAAGTCCCGGGAACACACTCCCCTTCCCGGTTTCCATCTCTGCCGCATCGCCAACGGCAAAAATATTCCGGTAAACCTCCCCTGTTTCGGCATCGCGGTAAATCTGATTTTTACGGTTCACAGCCAGTAAGTTCCTGCGGATAGAGCCATTGTCAAATCCATCAGGAAAGTTGCCTTTCACACCGGCAGCCCAGATCAGAGTCCCGCTGCGAATCACGGTACCATCTTTCAGGCTGACGGTTTTCCCGTCGCAATCGCTGATGAGTTGGCCAAGAATAATTTTAACACCCATGTTTTCCAGGTATCTGCGGGCTCTTTCTCCGGATTCAGCCGACATAGCCGGCAACACACGGTCCAGTCCGTCGATCAGGATGATTTCCATTCCGCTCAAATTGAGCTCTGAATAATCGTGGGGCAGCGACTTGTTTTTTAATTCCGCCAACGCCCCGCACAGTTCAACACCCGTAGGCCCCGCTCCTACCACAACAAATGTCATTAAACGCTTTCTTTCATTTTCATCCCTGATCAATACTGCTTTTTCAAATTGCTGAAAAATATGACTCCGCAAATCGAGCGCATGGGTTATCTGTTTCAATGGAAGTGCATATTGCGCAACATGCTCATTTCCAAAAAAATTTACCTGAGCCCCGGTGGCAACAACCAGATAGTCAAACTTCAAATCGCCGGCCGCTGTATACAATTTTCCGGCTGTGGGATCAATGCGCTCTGCCTTTACCATTCTGAAATGAACGTCCGGGTCCCGTCCGGCAATTTTACGCAGGGGCTCCGCGACTGAATCAGGTTCCAGCCCCGCTGTAGCGACCTGATAAAGAAGCGGCTGAAATGTGTGGTAGTTATAGCGGTCTATTAAAACAATCTGATAGTCCTTTCTGCTTAGCTTGCTCAGAAGGTTGATCCCGCCGAATCCGCCACCGACAATAATCAGACGTTTTTTGACCGTTTCCGGAACATTCAGGGAAAATGAATTCGTACCTGTCTCCATTCAATTTTTTTTTTGAGATATCAAATCCCGCTCCGTACGGATTTCGCCCGCTTTTACCCTGTCTGCAGGCCTGTCTCTGTGTACGAATTACACATATTTCCCAAAAATTCCACATGAAAACCGAGGACAGGATCCTTTTTAAATTGGCCACAGAAAATCAATACTACTATATCTCCTTGTTAACGTGCCACTTACCTCATCAGCAAGGCGATAATGGTATAAGGATTGTCAGTTCCGAATGCGTCAGAACAGACAGATTCCCGCATGGAATCGCGATCGCCGGAAAAATGTTCAGCAAAGCAGGCGCTTATCGCTTTTAACATCAAACGGAATATTTCATGAAAATACTGATTATCAGCGATATTAAAGGAAAATCGAATACAATCCTGCCATTCGGGCTCAAGCTGGCCAGACATCTGCAGGCAGAAGTGGAGGTCTTTCATGCTGTCGACCCCCGCATCAATCACGGTGTCCCGACACCATATGCTGATTCCCACACCATTTCGCCTGCCGAAAAGCTCTCTTTCGAGGAGGTTATCCGTAAAGAAAAGGGGGAGGCGCAGGAAGAACTGGATCAACTCCTCAGCAGAGAAACTTCCCGGCAAAACTATCCCTTAAAAGTGTCGCTTCATGTGGAAGCCACCAGCATTGTCAATAAGCTTCTCGACCCTGATATGCCGTCCGACTGTCTCCTGCTGATCAACAGAGAACCGGATGGACAGATCTTTATTTCCAGACAGGAAATCATTGATATCTGCAGGAAATTCAGAGGAATATGCCTCATTGTCCCCCCCGGACAGGAAGCCGCAGAGTTTAAAAACATTTTACTTCCAACCGATTTTACAAACAAAGACAAGAAAGCATATGAAAAAATTTCATCCTTCATAAGGAATTTCAGCCCCTTTATCAATGCTGTAAATACCGGGAACCGGAATACCCGGACCGGCGAATGGAAAAGGCTGGCCACTGAAATCTTTCCCGGGTCGCAAATGAACTGTCACACGCTCGATGCGGACGGACAGGATGCGCTGATCGAGTATGCCGGGAAAATACAGCCGGACCTGATTGTCTGGCCCAACCAGCCGCAACCCGCCCTAAAAGCCATATTTAAAAAAGATATGGCCGGTACACTGCTGGAAAAAACCGGCAGTGCAGTATTGTTTTGTTGCGCATGAGCAGGCCTTCAGCCCTTGCGAAAGGAGTAAAAAAGGCAGCATTTCGGAAAATCAGCCTTCATTTGCTAAAATATTTGTTTTGAATAATAATTATAATCCGCCCTCTGCGTTCATTAATATAGCAGGCCCTGGCTTTATATTGGAATTCCGGGGCAATTGTGACGGCTGACCTGAATAATGAATCAGTCAAGACAAACTTAAAACTAAAAAATTATGCGTATGAAAAAAATTCTGGTTAATGGCTGTATGAGCATTTCTCTGGTGTTGCTCATGCTGGCATGTAATCCAAAACAGTCCAGGACTACTTCATCCGAAGACAGCACCGATCACGCGATGGCTGCCCACGAAGTTCCCCCGGCACAGCCTGCCGCAGAGGCGACATTTACCAAAGCCATTTGTGTTCTTCAGCCAACAAAGGGTAATAAGGCCACAGGAGTAGTCACCTTTACCCAATCTGATTCCGGCATTGTTGTCATTGCAGATATTGAAGGACTTACCCCTGGCAAACATGGTTTCCACATACACGAATTCGGAGATCTGTCTGCTCCTGACGGGACATCGGCGGGAGGCCACTTTAATCCGGAGAACAAAAATCACGGAGCTCCGGCATCAAGCATGAGACATGTCGGAGATTTGGGGAACCTGGAGGTCGGACAGGACGGGAAGGTTCATCTTCAGATTGCAGACTCCGTACTCAGCCTCGGAGGGCGATCGTCTGTCATTGGCCGTTCTTTGGTTGTTCATGCCGGAGAAGACGATCTGAAATCACAGCCCACCGGCGATTCAGGAGCAAGAGTTGCTTATGGCGTGATCGGAATCGCAAAAGAACCTTGAAACGGCCGGCAAAGAGGAAAGCCAGGCTTGAAAACCGGCGGCGCCCTATTCCGCCCATCATCTTGTCAAGGTGATTAGGTCTGGTGCAGATTTCAGTTAATTAAATTAAAAAAAGATAAACGATATGAAGAAAGGATTAGTATTACTTGCAATTATTGGTCTTGCGGTCACGGGAGCTTACGCACAGGAAAGCATGCCTAATGACACCGCTTATAATAAGTGGACCATTGAAGGAGGGATTGGTTTTACCAAACCATACCATAATATGACTTACGGTTACCGGACCAATACGCCCGATTTTTTCAGTGCAGAGCTCGGTGCCAGATATATGTTCAATGAGCTCTTCGGTTTGAAGTTTGGGTTGGGATACAGCCATTTTACGGAAGGAGACGACAGTTTTGATTTCACATCGAAGCAATACATGACCAATGTGCAGGGCGTTATCAATATGGGAAGGGTGCTGCACTTTGAAGATTGGACGCAACGCCTCGGTTTGCTGGCGCATGCAGGGGCCGGCGTGGGTTTGTTGAATCACGACACGGAGGTGGACAATGACTGGGTTGGCAATGTACTGGGAGGAATGACCGGCCTCGTAAAATTGTCACCGAGGGTATCACTCACCCTGGATGTAACCAGCACTTACAATATCCGCCAGGGATATACCTTTAACGGTGACGGATATCCAACTGATGACAATACGCCGGTGGTATTTAACGGCACAGTCGGTCTGGCGGTCGCACTCGGCAGCCATGGGAAACATGCCGACTGGCATTCCCGTGAAACGACCATGTTCGATAACCTGAAGGCCCAGATCGCTGACTTGCAAACCCGTCTGGCCGCAGCCGAAAGCGTGGGTCCGGAACAGAACAACCGGATCAATGAGATGAATACCCGGATGGAAGATCTCGACCGGCAATTCAAATCCATACCTCCGCCGGCAGAGCCTGATGTAAATGAACTGATCGCCCAAATCATTAATCAGGGCTATGTGAATATCTACTTTGACTTCAACAGTTCTAAGATAGGCAAAGAATCAGCCGGTGCGATCAATGCACTGCGAACCTACCTGGAGCAAAATACCGGAGCTACAGTAAAACTTCAGGGTTATGCCGATGAACTGGGCACGGAAGAGTATAACAAACGGCTTTCTCAGCGACGCGCCGATGCCGTTGCAAAAGTGCTCGTTGAATCTGGAATCGACCAAAGCCGTGTCACGGCCGAGGGCAAAGGAGAGGATATCACTGTGGACGAGAACTCGCCAAACGCCCGTCGTCTGGCCAGAAGGGTAACCTTTGCCATCCAGTGAAAACAAACCCGTTAAAGAATTCTTACCGGAAACTCTGACACGGCGATCGTGTCAGAGTTTTTTTCATATGTTTATCGTTTCAACTTAACTATGTATAATTTGCGTACTAAACTTCGTTACTCTTTTCAAGGACATCGACGTATGGAACTCGCCAATAAACATTACCTTGGGCGTAAACTGCGGCGTTCATGGCTCGTTTCATACGTTAATAATTTATTTTTTAATGGCCGTATGGAACTCCATGTTGCTGAAAATTATTACCATATCGTTGGGCGTTGTGAAGCAACATGTTCGTTTCATTAAAAACGAATCCCGAACCGTTCAATTTGCAGCAAAAAATCCCTATTATTGTTAACAGGAAAAAGAATCGTGCTGCCGATGGATTCACTAACTGCCAACAAACAACGGGAGCTGGACCTCTTTAATCAATTTAAAGCGGGCCGGAATGAATTTTTCAGTTATTTTTTTGACCGGTATTACCAGGGATTGTGCGTCTATGCAGCAAAACTCACGGGAAATGAACAGGCGTCCAAAGACATTGTGCAGGATTTTTTCCTCCGTATCTGGGAAAACCGCCGGAAAACCGAAATTTGCTCCAGTGTCCGCTCATATTTCATTCAGTCGGTCCATAACCGCTGCCTGGATTATCTGGCCTCCGGTGCGGTCAGAGTCGCTCATTTTCAGAAGCAACTGCTTTTCATGCGCGAAGAAGATCTGCTGGATTACCCGCTTCTGGATTTCGAGCTAAAGCGCCGGATTGACACCGAAATCGCCAAACTACCGGACAACATCCGTGACACCTTCAAAATGAGCCGGTTCGAAGGCTTAAATTATCAACAGATCGCGGAACGGGAAAATATCTCGGTGAAAACGGTCGAATTCAGGATCAGCAAAGCACTCGAATACCTCAGAAAAGGACTCAGCGATTATTTATATACATTCATTCTTTAAAAAAACAGTTTTTTAGTTAGGGTACTTTCCGGAAGAACCGTCATGTGTTAAAACAACAAGTCAGAACGACGAGAATAATGAAGGAAGAACCCGCTTTACCTGATTATGTCCTGCGCTACCTGAATGATGAAACAGATCAAAGCCGGAAGGACCGTTTTGAAGAATGGCTTGCAAAAGAAGAAAACAGGGCAGCATTCATCCAAATGAAAAAAGTATGGACGCTTGCTGATGACCTGGACAAGTTTGACCGCTTTGACCTGCAGGAAGGGAAAAGGGAAATCAGCCGTAAGATAAACCGGGCCAAACAGGTCAGGCTGATCAGAACGTTTCAAAAGGCTGCGGCATTTCTGCTTTTACCGGCCCTGATACTGGGGGGCTGGCTGTTTCTGCAAAACAGGACCCTGACCGCAAAAATCGCTCCTGCGGGCATCAGCCAGCAAATTCAGACACAACCGGGGGTGCGGTCCTCTTTTGTACTGCCCGATGGCAGCAAAGTCTGGTTAAACTCAGCCAGCACCTTGCGTTTTCCTTCATCTTTCAGTGGCCATTCCCGCAGCGTTGAACTCGAAGGTGAAGCCTACTTTGAAGTAGCCAAAAATCCCCGTCTGCCCTTTATTGTCCGGTCAGGAACCCTGAAAGTGACCGCGCTGGGAACAGCGTTCAATATGTGTGCTTATCCCGACGACCGCGAAGTTTCAGCAACACTGGCCGAGGGAAAAATAAAAGTGAACACCGATGCCACCGGAAGAAATCCTTATATTCTTGAACCAGGTGAGCAGCTTGAATTTGAAAAGAAAAGCCTGAAAGTTCATATTCAGCAGGTCCGCCCTTATGAGGCCATTGCCTGGAAAGACGGGAAACTGATTTTCAATGAAAGGCCTTTTCACGAAGTGGTGCGAAAGCTCGGACGCTGGTTTAACACCGATATCAGGCTGGCCGATGAATCGATCGCCAATTACCGGTACACAGCCACGTTTACCAACGAAAGCCTGGCCCAGGTCATGGAACTTCTGACATTTTCCGCTCCGATAACGTATTCAGTCAACGACCGGATAGGGGGACGTGACAACAGTTTCAGTACCAAACAGATCATCATCCGGGTAAAAACCGGATCAACACAAAAGACAGCAACAAAAAACAATTCGCCTATGTAACAAAAAAACAGGGCAGTTCCCCAACTGCCCTGAACGTAAACCACGAAGGTTTGTTTTTTTAATTTTTAAATCTAAAAACATTCAAACTTATGAAAAAATTGTGTAAACACCCGAAGGATGGTGCTTTTTATCGTCCCTGGGTTAAATTTTTGATTACCATGAAACTAACGGCCCTTTTTGCATTATGCCTTGTCATTCAGTCATTCGCACTGAAAAGCTATTCCCAGAAAACACAGATGAATCTGAAGCTGGATAATGCGACCGTGAAGGAAGTTCTAAAACAGATAGAGGACCAGAGCGATTTCTATTTCCTTTATAACGGTGATCTGATCGACGTAAACCGCAGGGTCAGCATTGACGCTTCAGGGAAGGATGTTCAGCAGGTACTGGCCGAATTGTTTGCAGACCAACCGGTCAATTTCAGGATCGTTGACCGCCAGATCGTGCTGTCGCCGGCCTCCCTGCACACCGCCCCTGATGCAGCAATCCAGCCCCGCGACGGCAAACTGAGCGGAACGGTCACCAATGCAGCAGGAGAAGGTATTCCGGGAGCCACGATCGTAATCAAAGGGACATCAAATGGAACGATATCCGATTTCGACGGCAATTATACACTGACCAATGTACCGGCTTCTGCAACCATCGTCTTTTCGTTCGTAGGAATGAAAACACAGGAAATCGCTCTTTCCGGACAGAGCGTGATCAATGTGATGATGGAGGAAGATGCGATCGGCATTGAAGAAGTCGTTGCCATTGGCTATGGTGTCGTCAAAAGAAGGGACTTAACAGGGTCTGTGGCGTCGGTGAAAGCAGAGGAGATTGTAAAGACAGCCTCCAGCAATGCCATGCAGGCCATGCAGGCAAGGGTGCCCGGCCTGGATGTTCAGCAAAATAACGGACAAGCCGGTGCCGGGATCAGCCTTAAGCTGAGAGGAAACCGATCAATTTCTGCTTCCAACAGTCCCCTGGTCCTGGTCGACGGCATTGAATACGGCTCCACCCTCGATATTAACCCGTCCGATATCGAATCGATGGAAGTACTGAAAGATGCTTCCTCCACTGCCATTTACGGAACACGGGGAGCAAACGGCGTCATCCTGATCACGACAAAACGGGGAAAAGCAGGTGCGACAAAAGTGAGCCTGAATGCCTATACGTCGTCCAACACACCCACCCATGTACCGCAGGTGATGTACGGCGAAAAAGAAGTGCAGCGCCTGATCGACAAAGCCAACTATGCGGCGGATGCGGCATCCAAAAACTGGGGAAGCAGCGATCTTTCGGTTGAAGACGTCCTGACCGAGGAACTGGAAGATTTCACCGAACTGGAAATTTACCAGGACGGTTCGTACACCGACTGGGCCGATATCATTCTCCAAAGCGGGCTCACGCAGAACTACGAAGTGGCCGTGTCGGGAGGAAATGAAAAAACCAACTTCAACCTCTCGCTGGGGACCATGTACGAAGAAGGGCTGATGAAAGATGACCAGATGGACCGTTATAACCTGCGCACCAATATTGATCACAAGATCAGCGACCGGTTCAAGGTCGGCACCAGCCTGCTGTTCACTTATAAGGATCACGACGCACGCAATTCAAGTGTGTTCTCGCAGGCACTCAAAATGACCACCATCACCCATCCCTACACGAAGGACGGGGTCATGATCCCAACTCCCAACCCCCGCTATGCTGCCCATTGCAACCCGCTCCTGGACGAGATCGACGGAGCATATGCAAAGAACATCGAAACTTCCCGGTTCTTCGGAAATGCCTATCTGGAAATTACTCCGGTAAAAAACATTTTCCTGAAGTCGGTCTTTGCACTCGACCGCTCCAATATCCGCACCGGGATGTACCAGGATTATCAGAGCGTGGCCCGTTACCAATCACCCGGAACGAGCTATATTTCGCTGGAATATGAAAATAAAACGGGATATACCTGGGAAAATACACTGAATTACACGACCAATTTCGGAGGCAAGCACGATATCGTAGCTTTGCTCGGACACAGCATGAGCCAGGATGTGACTGAAAACAGTCTGACTGAAGGTGACGCCGGAAAAGAGCATTATTATACCAGCTTATTTTATGATGTATCGAAAATTCTCACCGAAACGTCCACAAGCGGCTACGTGAAAACGGCATTGCTCTCCTATTTCGGACGTATCAATTACAAATTCGATGAAAAATACCTTCTGACGCTCTCCGCCCGCGCCGATGGTTCATCGACACTGGCCAAGGGCCACAAGTGGGGATACTTTCCCTCGGCCGCCGCGGGATGGAGGATCAACGAAGAATCTTTCCTCAGTCAAACCAACTGGCTGGATAACCTGAAATTACGAACCTCCTGGGGTATCTCCGGAAATGCCGCGATTCCTGCTTACAGCACATTGACGGCCTTAAGTGAGACAATGATCTACTATTATCTCGGCGGCAAGGACATCGGCGGCCAGATACCCAGCAAAATGGGGAACAATAAGCTGAAATGGGAAACGACAAACGCCCTTAACTTTGGGGTTGACTTCGGCGTGCTGAATAACCGGATCTCCGGAACAGTCGACTACTTTGTCAGCCACACCACCGATCTGCTTTACATGAAGAGTGCCCCGCCTTCGTCGGTTTACCCCAGTGTACTGGCCAACATCGGCGAAACGAAGGGCCACGGCCTGGAGGTTTCTTTAAACACAATTGCTGTCAAATCGAAAGACTTCAGCTGGGATATCAACTGGACCTATTCCACCTTTAAAGACGAGATCACAAAACTGTCCGAAGGGGTGACCACCAATATCAGCGGACAAACCGGCCAGATCGTCGGTGAACCGGTTTTAATTTATTACGACTATGAAGCAGACGGCTGCTGGGATGTCGGAGAATATGACGCTTATCTGGCCGAATGGCAGCAACGGCATTCGGGCGAAACCCCCGGTTATATTTCGGCATACGGAGCTCCCGGTACCATTAAAATCGTTGACCGCAACGATGACGGCAAGCTGAGTGAAGAAGACAAAATTGTTTACAACCGCTCGCCCAAGCATATATTCGGCATGAACAATTCGATCAGTTATAAAAATCTGTCTCTTTCGGTACTGGTCTATGCCCGCCTCGGCGGTTATATTTCGTACGATATGAACTCCCAGCTCAATTTTGAATCGGCTAACTGGGGCGACCTGGATTACTGGACAGTCGATAACCCCGGAGCCAAATTCCCCAATCCCGGAACCGCAAGCTCCACCTACGGCAGCTACGGCACTTCTTTGAAGTATGAAAAGGCTGATTATATCAAGATCAAGGATATCATGCTCTCGTATGATCTGCCGCAAAGCCTGATCGAAAGGGCCGGCATCGGCAAAGTCAGGCTGTATGGCTCCCTGAAGAATTACTTCACCTTCAGCAAGATCGACAATTACGATCCTGAACGCGGCGGTGCAATTAGCTTCCCTCTGGCGAAACAGGCAGTCATCGGCGTCAATATTGAATTCTAAACCCAAAAACTTAATCAGATGAAGAAACTAATATATATTCTGTCTGCTGCAGCACTTTTCACCGGCACGCCATCCTGCAGCGATTTCCTGGAAGAAGATAATAAAACGGGAGCAACGGCCGACCTGACTTACTCCACTACAACGGGTATTGACGGACTGGTTGCCTCCTGCTACAGCTATACACGTGCCTGGTATGGCAAGGAAGCAGGACTTGGATTATCCGAAATGGGAACCGATTTGTTCTATTACGGATACGACAACAAGCAGAAATCGCTGAACTCCTACAACCTGACCGCGGAGAGCCTCGATGGTAACAGCAGCGACAACGCCTCGCTCGACCATTACTGGGAAGCTTTTTATTGCGGCGTTGACGTCTGCAACACGGCGCTGAAATATGTACCGCTTAATACGCTGATCAGCGAATCGGTACGCAGCCGGTATATGGGCGAAGCATATTTTCTGCGCGCCTTCTATTATCTCCATATGGTGAACATCTGGGGAGCTGTACCTTACAACACGGAACCTCCGACAGACATCGTCACCGACCCGGTAAGGCTTTCTGAAGAAGAGATTTACAGCAATATTCTCGCTGACCTGGACAAGTCGGTCGCCGCCTTCCAGGAAGCCAATTATATGGTGAAGACCGATGGCCGGGCCAACTATTGGGCAGCCCGTGCACTGAAGGCCCGCACGCTGCTCTATGCAGCCTCATGGCTGGGTAAGAACAGCCTGAACAGCAACAAGGATTATGCAGGGAAGGATCTCTATGCACTGGCCAAAGCGGAAGCAGAAGCAGTAATCGGAAGCGGAATTGCCTCTTTTTATGGAAATTATGAGGATACCTGGTCCATGAACAATGAGGATATCACCGTCAATAAAGAAGCAATCTGGGGAGTGGCTTATTCATCTGACATCGCTACCAACGTAAACTGCATTCCCAAACGTTATAAGACCAACGCAGACGGTGACGCGCTCGATTATAACTCACTCATTACCCGTACCGGATATAAACGGGGAGGGAGCGCCATGCTGCTGATGTTCGTCTCCATGTGGAACAACGGCGCCACCGATCTGGGCGGGAATGGCAAGGAAACCTTTGTCCGCGTTCTCGGCGAATCAACCTCCTATATCACCAACATTAAAACAAACCAGAAAGTCAATGTGGCTGAAAAATACTCGCCTTACGGCCGCGGTTTTACACGTTATTTGCCATCGGTTTACCTGTGGCAGCTGATGGACCGGAACCGGGCGACCGATCAGCGACCGGAAGCAACGATCCTGGAAGCCTATACCATTGCTCCCGGGCTTGAAGGAAGTTCAAAAAACTACCCCAACATCCAGGATACCGCCATTTACTACTGCCCGCTCGACGGGAACTCGGCTGCCGGCGTAGCCAAACAGGCTTGGGCAAAAGGGCGTTACCGGATCCAGTTCCTGGCCAACGGGGATATTCCGGTCTACACTTCGGCCAACCCGGCAACAGCCCTGCCTACCGAAGCAGCCAAAGCCAAATCGGACGTATACGGAGATGCCCGTTACAACTCCTATAAAATCGGAGGATGGTGCTCCTATCCGGGCTTTAAAAAATTCCTGGACAATGTATATAATCCCACCTATCCTACCCATGATATCTCCAGCCGTGATGCTTTTGTGCTTCGTCTGGCCGAAATGTACCTGATCAAAGCTGAAGCCGAACTGGGAACGGGAAGCGCCGGAGCCGCCCTGGCCACCTTGAATGAATTGCGGTCATACCGGGCCATCGCAGGGAAAAACAACGCCCTGAGCGGGACCGTGAGTATCGAAACCATTTTGGACGAACGTGCTCTTGAACTGTGTGGAGAACAGCAGCGCTGGTTCGACCTGAAGCGTACCAAAACACTGGTAAGCCGGGTGAAGGCTTATAACGCCCAGGCCGCTGCGAATGTCAAAGATTTCCATTACCTGCGCCCCATCCCGCAAGCCCAGCTCGATGCGGTCACCAACCTGAGTACAACAGCAGGCGAAGGATTCTGGCAAAATACAGGATATTAATCGTTGGAGCGAGACTTTCAGACTTTTGTGAAAAATCAGTATTAAAAAAGCAATACTTAAAAGCCGGGTAAGAGATTTTCGCCCGGCTTTCCTTTTATTATAATTTTGTTGTTTTCCAACCGCCTCTTGAAAAGAGCCAAAGCGTGAATAATCCCACCGAGGTTTCGGAAATGAATAC
This sequence comes from Mangrovibacterium sp., assembly GCA_050173895.1. Classification (GTDB taxonomy): domain Bacteria; phylum Bacteroidota; class Bacteroidia; order Bacteroidales; family Prolixibacteraceae; genus JBCFBK01. The sequence continues at coordinate 13,126 of JBFXKJ010000021.1, forward strand.
CGCCCAAAATACACCCGAATGCTCCCATCCAAGTTTGATAGCAAAAAGCCAGCTTAACGGGATTTGTATCAGCCAGAAAAATACCAGGTTGATTTTGGTTGGTGTTTTTGTATCGCCGGCCCCGTTAAACGCCTGTACAGAGACCATCCACCACCCATAAACAAAAAAGGAAAACGAGAGCAACCGCAGCCATTCTGATCCGATCGCGATTACCTCATGATCATCCGTAAAAATATCCATCAGTTGCCGGTTGAAAAAGAAATAAACCAAGGCAACAAGGATGAGAAAGATCATATTGTAGGACCCGGTCTTCCAGACAGCCGATTCTGCCCTGTCGGGATTTCCTGCACCCAGATTCTGCCCCACAAGGGTCGCCGCCGCATTCGACAGTCCCCAGGCAGGCATCATCGTGAACATCATGATCCGCAGGGCAATGGTTGAACCGGCCACGGCTTCACTTCCGATCGCTGCAAGAATTCGCATGATAAAAATCCAGGAAGTCATCGCTACGATCATTTGACCAATTCCTCCCAGGGAGGTACGAAAGATTCCCAGCATCACCCTGGCATCCCAGACCAAATCCTGCAAGCTTGCCCGGACATGCTTTCCGCCTCTGAAAAGCAACCATAGCTGGCTTAGTACACCGATACCCCTCCCAATAGTGGTAGCGACTGCGGCACCTTCGATCCCCATCGCCGGAATATACCCCCATCCAAAAATAAAAAGAGGATCCAGCACGATATTAATCCCATTCGAAATAAAAAGGATCTTCATCGCGATGGCCGCATCACCTGCTCCGCGAAAAACTGCATTAATCACAAACAAAAACATGATCACCGCATTTCCACCGAGCATCCACCGGGTATACCGGTATCCATGATCAAGCGCCCACTGGTCGGCCCCCATCAGGAACAGCAACTCTTTGGCATAAAAAATACCTGCTGCCGCAAAAGGCAACGAGGCCAGCAAGGCCAAAAAAATCGCCTGAATGGCAGCCCTGCCCGCTTCCTCTTTCTTCTTCTCGCCAATCCTCCTGGCAATGACAGCCATTACGGCAGTTGCCAGCCCCATGGCAATGGAATACAACAAGAACAGGTAAGTCTCTGTAAGCCCAACCGTCGCAACCGCCGACGGCCCAAGCTTCCCTACAAAATAAATGTCAACCACCGCAAAGGTAGACTCCATGATCAATTCGAGGATCATCGGCACAGCCAATAAAAAAATCGCCCGTTTCATCCCAATCCGTGTATAGTCGGCATCGGTCCCCCGAACAGCATCCCTCAACTCTAACCAAAAAGATCTTTTTATCTTTGATCTTCCGCCTTCAATCGTCAGTGTTTCTCTTTCTTCCATAGCTTTTCAGTTGTCTTCAGATCCGGAATTGCTTTCTTGTTTTCTTCTGCTACAAAAATAAAGAGAACACATCAGTCATACCAAGGGGTAAACCGACAAAGAGCAGGGTTGATCGCGTCAGATTTTTTATATTTATATGAGAGTGAGTTCATCGGTAAGTCTCAGTGCATCACGAATGCAGGCCTCGCAGATGGTATCATGCAACGCATGCTCTTTCAGGTACTGCTGCCCTACTTCGGTGCGCAGATCACATTCGTTATCTGTCAGTCTAGTCCAGGCTAAGATCACAATTCTGTTCTACCGGATTGATAACCGCTCCCAGGCTCTTGTAAAACCCGATCGCATGCTGGTTCCAGTTGGACACCTGCCAGCGCAGCTTATGGCACCGATTGCTTTTGCCAAACTCAATGACCCGGTTAATCAGCCTGAGGCCAATGCCTTTTCCCCGGTACTCCGGCTTCACAAACAGATCGTCCATGTAGATCGACTTACCCGTCCAGGTATAATAACTGAAAAACCAGGTGGCATATCCGATGATCTCCTTTCGCCCAGTCTCAGCCACAAAACAATGAAAATGTTCCTGCTCTTCCATCATCCTGTCGACCGAATTAACCATCATCTCCGATAAATTCTCAAAGGCCGCAAACTCCCGAAACAATTCCAGGATCATCGGAAAATCATCCGGATTTGCGTTTCTTATTGTAATCTCCTCCATCTTCAAAAATCTGCTATTGCCCGATTACTATCTGTCCTTCTTCACCATTATTTCAGAACATGATGCGCCAAAACCTTCTGAACATCATAAACATTCACTGACTTGTTGAATTGCTTGATGATGCTTGGTTGCGCTTCGCTTGAAATCCAGATTTTCAGTTCGGCCTCCAGATCAAAAGTCCCGGCCGTTTCTACGCTAAAGCGGGAAATACTTTTATAGACGATCGATTTATATTCGGTCTTGCTTCCGGTCAGCCCCTGTTTATCGATCAGGATCAATCTTTTCGTTGTAAAAATGAAGGTATCCCGGATGAGCTTAAAACCCAGCTCGATTTCTTCCCCTTCAGTCAAAAGCTGACCATACTGCTTCATTAATTCTTCCCTGCCTACAGCTCCTGCATTCCCAAGAACAGACGAAAATAATCCCATAGTCGTTTTAATTTGAATTCGTACTCCGCATTCTGTTTCGAAGAAGCGGTTTCAGAAGATGCCGAATTTCTTTTTGTTGTTCTGATCCTTTCCAAAATCCGGCTTGTCGTGTCTGCCTTCCGATTCCGCCTCATTACAAAAATAAACTTTCCCCGGATCAATTTTACCTCTCACGGTTTTTTCTTCTTTCCCGGTACCGCTTCCAGCTATAATAAATCAAGGCAGCACCGACCATGTGTTTTATTCATCTTTCAGGTTTCGCTGGTATTCCTCTGCAATAGCCAGCGCCTGATCATAATCCAGTTCGGAGACAAAAACCTTGACTGCGCCCGCTCCTCCGGGTTCCGCCCACCACGGAGTGAGGGTACCGATCAGTTCGTCCTTCAGGAAAGCATGGATGCCTGCATTTTTCAAAAGACTTTTGACCATCCCTGCCTGCCAGGGGGTGCCTGCAAAAATTTCTACCGGCTTACTTTCGTAAGAAATTTTCATCCGTATATAATTGTTTTTCTAATTGCCGGATGGAATTCGCATGATTGGCCTACTCCTTTCCGCCTCCGCAACTGCCAACCGGATAAAACCGAAAGGTAAGCAATCTTTGCCATATGTCAAATACAGAAAAATATATCAGTGCTTTGAAAGTTTTATCGTAAATTTCGGCCGCATGAATGCACAGGCTAATGACAAAGATAATTCAGTTTCTTGACCGGTATTTTGGTTTGTTTTTAATCGCAGGGATGATCATGGGGCTGATCAATCCGGCATACAGCAGCGCATTAATGCCCTTGCTGGAACCGGCGCTGATGTTCATGTTGTTTATGGTCTTCCTAAAAACCGATGTGACCCATATCCTGCAAAAGATGAAGAATTACCGGCAGGTCCTGTTTTTTACCTTCATGTATATGGTGACCATTCCGGTCTTTTTCTACCTTACCGCCCTCCCTTTTGACCAGAACACCGCCATCGGGCTGATGCTGCTTACGGCGATGCCGGCCGGGGCGGCCTCCCCTGCGCTTACTGATATTGCCCGTGGAAATACGGCCCTCTCGGCCAGCATTGTCATTACCACCTCGTTGATCGCGCCGGTCACCGTACCTCTGCTTTTCCGCCTGCTCGGCATCAGCGACCTGTCGGTCAATTACTGGCTGGTATTCCGCGACCTGGCCATGCTGATCTTTGTTCCCATGCTGGCTTCCCAGGTCTTTAAACGCTGCTGCCCCTCGTTCATTGGCAGAACCAGTCGCCTGTTCACTTCCCTGAACGTCCTCCTGCTTGCGGTGATGGTTTACGCCATTATCGGGTCCCAGCGCGAAACCATTCTAAGCGAACCCCTGGCCATCCTGTGGCAGACCGGGGTTCTTTATATCGTCTTCATCCTGCTGCACCTCATCGGTTATCTGATTGGCTTTAAAGAGGACAGGAAAGGCCGGATTGCCACGGCTGTCAGCGCAGCCTACATGAACAATGCCATGGCCATTGTGCTGGCCGCCGTCTATTTCCCTTCTGTTCTCGTGCTGATGGTGCTCTCGGAAATCCCCTGGAACACCCTGCTCATGCCCTTCCGGAAAATCATGAATCACAAAGTCGCTTAAAATGAATTCCGGTCGATCAGTTGGAAAGGATTGGCAAACTGTTCTGCCGTCGGGTGAACTGCCGGCGAAAGTTAATCCCGTTGCAGGTCTGCCATCCCCGGGCAATGGACACCACCTGGTGCAACGGCCAAAGGCACCATCCGGAAAAACGCGGATTGGGCTCCTAAAAAGCATTAATTATTTTAAAATCAATTCTATCATACGATGAAACATTTATCTTTAATTCTGATCCTGATCAGCCTTGTTCTGAACGGAACGACACAGGAAGCCACTCAATGGTCGAAACATGAGATCAGTTTTGCCAGCAACAGGGAATACGCAAATCCCGTTTACGAGGTGAAGGATTTTAAAATCACCTTTGTCTCACCCTCAGGAAGAACAAAAGTTGTGCGAGGATTCTGGGATGGCGGCACAGACTGGAAAGTCCGCTTTATGCCCGATGAAACCGGCAGATGGAACTGGACATCCGAATGCACAGACAAGGAAAACAGCGGACTACATGCCCGTAGCGGTTCATTTGTATGTAAAGCTTCCCAAGGCAGGGAGCCGATTTTTCAGAAAGGAGCGGTCGGGCATCAGCCGGGACAGTATTACCTGAGCCATGCCGACGGCACGCCGTTTTTCTGGCTGGCCTGCACGGCCTGGAACGGCGCACTGAAATCGACCGGCGAAGAATGGCAGCATTACCTGAATCAGCGGAAAGCGAATCAATACAACGTGATTCAACTGGTGAGCACCGAATGGCGGGGTTGTGATAAAAACGCAGAAGGGCTCACGGCTATCGAAGGCAGCGGATACATCCGGATCCATCCGGAATTTTTTAAACGGATCGATCAGCGAATCGATGAGGCGAACGCCAAAGGCTTTGTGGTTTCGCCGGTCATTTTATGGGCGCTTCCCAGCGGGCCCGGCCGCCATCTAAGCCCGGGGTACTCCCTGCCCCTGGAGGAAGCCATTTTACTGGCCAAATACATTGTGGCACGCTATCAGGGAAACCAGGTGATCTGGACCCTTGGCGGAGACGGCCGCTATACCGGCGATCAGGAACTCAAATGGAAAGAGATCGGACGTCAGGTGTTCCAGGGCATCGATCATGCGCCGGTTACCCTGCATCCCCAGGGAAGTTCGTGGATCGGCGAGTTGTACGCTGCGGAAGACTGGTACGATTTGATGGGCTACCAGTCGTCGCACGACAACGGCGAAAGGGTGGTGAACTGGACCAACAAAGGACCTATGTCGCAGATGTGGAGCAAACTGAAACCGATGCCCTATATCAACATGGAACCCAACTACGAGGAAATTCATTTTAAGATCACCGACAAAGACGTGCGAAATGCTTCGTACTGGAGCCTTTTTGCCACTCCCGTTGCAGGGATCACCTACGGAGCCAACGGCGTATGGCCATGGCTGGCCGAAGGCGAGCCGATCCTGAACCACAGTCATAAAGCCGGTGTGACCGGATGGCGGAAAAGCATCGAATTTCCCGGAAGTATTCAGATGGGTTATCTGGCCGGCTTTTTTAAGCAGCTGGAATGGTGGAACCTGTTTCCGGCCAACGACATTCTGGTTGAACAACCAGGTGAAAAAACATTTAACCAGTGGGTTTCCGTGCTGAAAACACCCGATCACAGCATCATTGCTGTTTACATTCCCCAAAAGGCCTCTGTCGAACTGTTCAACCCCGGTACATATGAATACGCCGCCCAATGGTTTGATCCGGTCAGTAACAGCTATCAAAAAGCAGCCACTCAGAACGATCAGGGCCGGATTCGGATCACGCAAAATTTTGATCACGATATGCTTATCCTGTTAAAAAGAAGGTAAGATATAGAAAATTATACTGATAGGAGCCGGTGGCAAAATGGGCCGCCGGCTCAACCGCAAGCTGTAGTCGTCTGCCTGTCAGATGCATCACCTCGAATTCAGTCCCGCAGGAACGGTGCGGCTGAAAGAACTCGGTATTTCGATTTCTGAAAGGGATATTTTATTCTGCTTTACATTTTTTTAGAAATTTTAACGTGCAAAAAAGCAGACATTTTTATAGAATTGCAAACCGTATTGATTGCTGATTACGCACCTGCCTCTGGTCTAAGCCAGACTTCGTGCAGGAAAACAAGCTAAATAAAAAAGAACTATCATTTAAAATTATGGAGGAATTTTTTTATGTCAGTACGGAAACTAACTAATCCGAAAATTGCCCTCTTTTTTGGGTTTTTCTTTTTAAGCATTTTCGCTTCATTTGCTTCCGACGGTGTACTGCTCTACACCCCTTACACCAAAATTTCAGTTTCGCCCGGTCAATCGATCGATTATTCCATCGATCTGATCAACAACAGTGAGCAGCTCTTCAATGAGGAGATCCAGGTGTCAGGACTTCCGCGTAACTGGACTTACAGTTTAAAATCGGGCGCCTATACGATCAGTAAAATGGCTGTTCTTTCCAAAGACAAAAAAAGCATCTCGCTGAAGGTGGATGTTCCCTATCAGGTAAATAAAGGCAATTATTCATTCAAGGTTTCAGCGGGTGAATCGGTCGTTTTGCCGCTGGTTCTCACTGTAACAGAGAAAGGCTCAAGTGAAAGCGCGTTCACGGCCGATCAGTCAAATATGCAGGGGAACGCAACAGCCACCTTCTCATACCGGGCCACCCTGGCCAACAGGACACCGGAAAAACAACTTTATGCCATGATGGCCGATATTCCCAGAGGTTGGGAAATCACCTTCAAAGCCGACTACAAGGCTGTGACATCGGTCGAGATGGAGCCCAATACGACAAAGGAAATCAACATCGACATCAAACCTTCCTCGCAGGTAACGGCCGGCACGTACCGGATCCCGGTGCGTGCAGTCACCAGTTCCACCTCAGCCAGCCTCGATCTGGAAGCCGTTGTAACAGGTTCATATGCCCTGGAGTTGACCACGCCTACCGGCCTGGTGAGCACAAACGTGACAGCCGGGAGTTCAAAAAAAATCCAGTTGCTTCTGCGAAATACCGGTTCATCGGCCCTGACCGGCATTGAGATGAAATCGACCGCCCCCTCAAAATGGCAGGTGATTTTTGATCCGGTTAAGGTCGAGAAGCTTGAGCCGGGAAATGACGCCACCGTGTATGCCACCATTCAGGCTGACAAAAAAGCCATACCCGGCGATTACATTGTTAATATGGAGGCCAAAAATCCGGAGACCACTTCAAAAGTATCATTCCGGGTGATGGTCAAAACCCCGATGATCTGGGGATGGATCGGAGTACTGGTCATTCTTGCAGCTCTTGGCGGCGTATTCTTCCTGTTCCGAAAATTTGGGAGGAGATAATCATGACCGGACAACTCATCGAACTGGTTGATCTGACAAAAAAATACAGATCATTCACAGCCGTTGATCACATCTGTCTGACCGTCCGGAAAGGTGAAATTTTCGGTATGCTGGGTCCGAACGGGGCCGGCAAATCAACGACCATCCTGATGATGCTGGGACTGACCGAGCCTTCAGAAGGATCGGCCCGCGTATGCAGTATCGACCCAACCCGCCATCCCATCGAGGTGAAGCAAAAAGTCGGCTACCTTCCTGAAGATGTCGGATTCTACGACGACCGCAGCGGTCTGGAAAATCTGATTTACACGGCGATGCTGAATGGGATCTCCGAAACAACAGCCAGACAAAAAGCCCGGGAACTGCTCAAACGTGTGGGGCTGGAAGAAGAAGCCTGGAATAAAAAAACCGGTAAATATTCCAAAGGAATGCGTCAACGGCTCGGCCTCGCCGATGTGCTGATCAAAAGTCCCGAGTTGATCATCCTGGACGAACCTACTTCAGGGATCGACCCCCAGGGAGTAAAGGCTTTCCTTGAACTCATTGCAGAATTGCGAAATGAGCAGGGGCTCACCGTGCTGTTCTCCTCGCATAATCTTCACCAGGTACAGCAGGTCTGCGACCGCATCGGCATCTTTGTCAGCGGAAAAATCGTCGCGCAGGGCGATATACCCACGCTTTCAAAACAGCTATTCGGCTATGGCACACATGATTTGGAATCAATTTATAACCAATATTTTGAGGGAGGAACGCAACATGAAACACATACCATCTGAAAACAGGGTCAGGCATCCTTTTCGGGTCATGGTCGCCAAGGAAGTGTCGGATCATGTAAGCAGCTGGCGCTTTCTCATCCTGATTGCGATCATTGCGCTGACCTGTCTGGGATCCATGTACAGTTCGCTGGCTCAGTTCGGGAAAGCCGTCAGGGGCAGCGATGCCGAAGATGCCTTCTTTTTCCTCAGGTTATTCACCGTGTCAGACGGGACCTTGCCTTCTTTTACGGTCTTTGTCAGCTTCCTTGGCCCCTTGCTCGGAATCAGCCTGGGATTTGATGCCATCAACTCCGAACATAACCGGGGAACCCTCAGCCGGCTGCTCAGCCAGCCCATCTACCGTGATTTTATCATTAATGCCAAATTCATGGCCGCCCTGATTGTAATCAGTATCCTTTTCTCCGCCCTGGGACTGATGGTGATCGGATCAGGCCTCCTTGCGATTGGTGTTCCGCCGACTCCCGACGAACTGGTAAGGATTATTTTCTTTCTTCTGATCAGCATCGTCTATGTGGCATTCTGGCTGAATCTGTCGATCTTCTTCTCCGTAAAGTTCAGGCAGGCGGCCACTTCAGCGCTGGCAGGAATAGCCATCTGGCTGTTTTTCAGCATCTTTTACAATATGATCATTGAGATGATCGCCCGCGGAATGGCTCCCAAACAAATGCTTTCGGAACAGCAGGTGGTGCTCTATCAGAATTTTATTCTTAACCTGATGCGGTTTAATCCAAGCCACCTGTTCAGTGAGGCCACAACCACGCTGCTCATCCCGTCGGTGAGAAGCCTGGGAGCCCTTACAATGGAACAAATGGAAGGAGCATTGCCCACACCTCTGCCGCTTGGTCAGAGCCTGCTCATGGTCTGGCCTCAGGTAACCGGACTTGCAGCAGGATCCATTTTGCTGTTTGCTCTCGGGTATCAGGCATTTATGCGAAGAGAAATCCGCTCAAGATAAGCATGCTAAAGGCCGGCCGAAAAAGACCGGCCTTGTTTTTCAAAATAACTACAACTGTTGTTCAAAATTACCCGCTTCCTTCATTCCACCGAAATACCTGATCAGCATCTGGTCTGTTGAACAGATGATTATGCCCAAAAATAAAATGGCGCATTTCCTTTGCATAATAATTCACGATACGGTTTCTCATCAGTAATTCGCTTCCCATTGCTTACGCATAAGTACAAGCTTATTTTTTATTTCAATCTTATGATCATTTTGTTTTTCATCTAAAGCCTAAAAAATAAGTATTTGTTAATTCGTTTATTTGTAGTACCTTTTCTCTACCTCCACCAAGTAAGGGTACGGGGCGGATCCTTGATCAAAACGATCGATGAAGATTTTCGTTATCTGGACCAGCTTATCCGGCGATTGCCGGTTGAACGCGCGCCTGGTTATAAAAACTGTTGTAACCTGAACGAAAAAAAACGCACATGAACTTTCACTATCTAAACATCAGCAAATCAAGGGAATTTACGATTTCGGAAGAAAAGGGGAAAACACCCGTACCGGGGAGAAGAAATTTTATCCGGACAGTGGGTCTTGGAGCATTGGCATGGAATCCGTTGGCCGACTCCATAAAATCACTGTCCCGGCCTTTTCAGTTGAAGCACTCCGGCAACAGGCTCTCATTTTACCGGAACAATCAGCTATGCTGGGAATTTTCCGAACGCATCTTTGAAAAAGACTACACGCTGGCGTATTCAGAAGCGAACGGAGCTTATCTGGTTGTGGCCCGAAATCTAAGGTACAAAGGCACAGCCTTCCGGTTTTCGGTCCATACGCAGATCAGTTATAAGGACGGGAATTGGGGCATGGAGATGAAAATTCCGGAATTGGGCATCGCGGGAAAGGTTAATTTTCTGAGATGGCTTGACGGAAATACCGACCTGCGGGGAAGCGAAAGTGGTCACCGGGAATTGGTCAGGCTGAACAGGAAAGATTCGTTGATTCAGAGCGGCAGGGTGATATCACAGATCGACAGGCAATGGAATCTTAGCCTGAGCGGGGAAAAGAGTGCTTTCCTGACGGTTCACGGAGAAAAATATGCGCTAAACCGTGTAAAAATTTCTCCTGTGAACAGGGATACACCCGATTTTATCAGGGCAGGCAGGCGAAATGCGACTTTGGTCACGGTGCCGGATTTTGAAGCCTGGCCTCAGATGGTGTCGAACCTGAAAATTGATAACTGCAAACCCCTTAAAGACGCAGGCGTTCTGCCCGATTTGAACATCATCGCGGGCGATCGCACTCTTTTTTGGGTCAGCGGGAAAAAAGCGCTGCTCAGCCTCGGTAATCCCAGCTTTGGTAAGGAGACACTACAATTCCGGAAATATTTCTATTATGCTGAATACTTCCACGACAGCGAGCCGAAAGTTTACTTTTCGGCAAGCCTGGCAGAAACCGGCCAATGGTTTTCAACCCGTGTGGGTTCCTTTAAATTTGAGCCTTCGGGTAAGTTTCCCGATTTTGAAGCCTGGGGTGAAGGCGGGGTGTTGGCAGGCCAGGTGATCGAACCCCGCCTGAAAGCTTTCCATTCCCACATCGACGACGGAATCAGCCTCCGTTCGGTCTATGGCGACAAGCCTGCAATCCGCATCGACACCCAGGAACCCGTAAAAAAGGCATCTTCGGCAACGGTGATCAGGCAGGGGGTTCAGGTGCCCGTAAAAAAAGCTCCTTCAGCGACCACTCCCACAAAACCCGCCACTCAGGAGCCCGTCCGCAAAACCGTCACCAATGTTCCGCAACTGGACCTGCAGTTTGAAAAAATCCGCTTTAAACCCAAACGGGCGCTGACCATCCGTTTCCTGCGTCCGGAGGATATGATCCTGCTGGAATTTGAATTTCACAATTTCAATTTCACCAACCGCGGGCAAGCACCTTATCTGGAGCTGGATAACAACAGAAAAAACGGTGTCGTGATCATTTATTTCACCAGCCAGCACACCCTGGAAGAAGCATTTTTCGAGTCGAACCAGATACCAGGAACGGGCACGAACACCGAAGTGAAGCTTCCCGCCAAGCATCTGAGGGCCCGGCGCAGTCGCCTGGTGTATGAACTTCCCGCAGGGCACGACGGTTTTCCGGTCATCACGGAAGAGCTCCTCGACTGGTCGAAATTTAAGCTGGTCGTTCATCCCCGGGCATGGATCAAGCTTCCCCAGGTGATTGATGTCAGGAAACCTTCTTACACAGCCGGCCGTCCGCAAACGGTTAAAGCTCCTTCGGGCACCCGTTTCATGGACACCGGTTCAAAGGAGTACGCCGTGAAGATGGTGCAAAACTCGAAGGTCAAGGCCGATCAGCGGGTTGTATATGACGAAGCTCAGCTTACCCGGCTCTTCCAGCCACGGGAAATGGAAACACTCCGTCCGGCCTTTAACCTCAATGCGATCAAAGGTATCAGTCTGAAAGTAGCGCCGATCCCCGATTTCAACACCTCGATCGAAGCTCCCGCACTGATGTATATTTCTCCTAATCAGATCAATGACTTCTACCATCAGAGAGCCCTTCAGTTCAGGGATACCGAAGAACGGAGAATCCAAAAGGGAGAAGTCCTTTCAACGCAGTTGCGGGTGCTGGACCCCCTGGCCACTACCAAAGGACAGGTGGCCGAACTGTGGCACACAGCCCTTGGGGTCCGGCTGCAGGATGGCAAAACCACCCGGACGCTGGGTAACTTCAAAACAATCCGCGCACTCTGGGCCGACGAAGCCAACGAAGATTATAAAGTCCTGGCGAACATCGGCGAACCTTTTATGGCTTCGCTCGATGCCAGCGACCGCCATATTCTGGTACACACCACCTCCAATTATTCCATTGACAACTACTCGCCAAAGCCGGTGCCGGTTAAAAACCTGATGCTGACGAGCCTCGGCGCCTATCTCGACTGGCATGCTTTCTTTGATGTGCCCTCACCGGCCGATAATTATCTGAATATCATTGAATGGGAACACCTGGCCACCCTCGGACGCGACCATTATGTCAAGGTCGTCCGCGAAGGTTACCTCTTCCCGTTCGGCCACCGTGCGGCCCTGGTAAAGGTCACCGAACGGAAATTCCACAAGCCAACCAAATCGGCCGTCAACCGTCAACGAATGTATATCGTGGTACTGGAAAAGGAGGTTTTGTATTCCCGCACCGATCCACAAAACAAATTCATCCGGTTCCCCTTCCAGGCCGTTCGCGTGAATATTAACACCACCCCCGATATTGACAACCCGATGGATTCAAAGATCATTGATGTACCTCCGTCGGGCGGTGCTTTGAAAATGATGGCAGTCCGCTTCGGAGGAGGCGGAAACACCTCCTATAACTTCTATATTCAGGTCGGCAATAAAGGCTTCCCTTTCGACCTGACCGTCACGGACAAGGAGGGATTGGAACATGCCATCCGGATGCCGCTGGCCTTCCTGGAAAACCGGATTGCCCGTGATAAAGGATTGATGCAGAAGATTATTGATAAATACAACCCCAATATCACCTACACGAAAGTGAACTTCTCCGGACAGGATGTGGCCTATGCCGAAAGCCTGGTCGACGGTGACACCGCATTCGAAACCGACTGGCTCAATTTTGGCGGGCAGGTCTATCCCGCCACGGGCGCTGCCGATCTGAAGTTTCACCCGATCATGCAGATGTCGAGCGTCTTTATCAAGCAACTCGATGAAATGACCGGAAGCCGCAAAGCGGCAACCATTCAGCTCGAAGATGATCAAAATGCGGGAATGGTGTTTGCCACCGTTGCAGGAGCAGTGGTCGACTTCAGCGGCGGCTCCGACAAAGCCGGCGGTTTCCTCTCACCAAACATGGCCATCACGGCTTTGAGCAAGCTGCAAGGTCCTGTGGGTGGTGTGGTCGACGATCTGAAAGCGCTGACCTTTAATCCGGACAAATTTTTTGAAGCGCTCGAAGAGTTTCCCGTCGCCAAAATTTTCGGGGTCATCCGCATTTTTGACCTGCTGCTGGGAGGACTGGAACTGGACGGCGCATTCGACAGCCTGATCAACACAATCAAGCAGGTAAAAAACCAGATCGAAGACCTGAAGAATCAGATCCTTGCCCTTGAAAACCAGGCGAAGGAAACTGCACAGAACCTGGAGGATCAGATCAACAGCGTGAAGCAGCAAATCAAGGACAAAGTTCAGGAATTGCTGAACGCCCTCAACGGAAATGTTCCCAAAATTCCCAATTTCAAAGTTTACGTGACCACCGAAGCGTTTTACGCCGAGTATAAATGGCAACCGGAATTCAAGAGCAATCCGATCAAGGTCATTGAAGACATCCTGCATGTCAACGTCAGTGATCCCAACAAAGCACTGACCATCACCACGAAATTCGAGAAGCCTTTCGATGCTTCCAAACCGGCAGCCCTCAATGGTTCGGCGCGGTTCGAAAAATTCGGAATCGATCTGGTCCCCTTACTCGAGGTAAATTTTAACTACCTGGAATTTAAAACAGGATCTTCTCAAAAAACTGATGTTAAAGTAGACATTGACGCTGAAAATCCGATCAAGTTCAAAGGGGCGCTCAGCTTCGTCAATAATCTGCAAAGCATCATCCCCAGCAGTGGATTTTCAGACGACGGACCTTACATTAAACTGGAACCCACCAAGGTCGTTGCCGGCTTTAATCTCGCGATTCCAAATGTGACGGTCGGAGTCTGCATGATTACCAATATCAGTCTGGGAGCCGATGTTACGCTGCCGTTCACAGGCGCCCCGCTAACCATTGGCTTCAATTTCTGCACGCGTGAAAACCCGTTCCTGCTGACGGTTTCACTTTACGGCGGAGGCGGTTTCTTCAGGATGGTAACTACCTTAAAAGGACTGCAGTCCATCGAAGCGGCCTTCGAGTTCGGAGCTGCCGTGTCGCTGAATGTCGGAGTCGCCTCGGGAGGCGTTTCCGTCATGGGAGGATTCTACTTTAAGATGCTGCTCACGGAGAAGGTGATCAATGGTGTGTCGGAAGATATTGTCGAAACAACCCTGACCGGTTATCTGCGCATCAACGGGAGTCTCTGCATCCTGGGGCTGATCACTGTCTCACTCGAATTCTATCTGGCCTTCACCGCCGTGTTCGTGGGCGATAAGGTTGAAAAGCTCGAAGGGATAGCCACCCTGAAGGTCAAAGTTGAAGTGCTGTTCTTCAGTAAAACGGTTTCAGTAACCGTGCGCCGCGAACTGAAAGGTGCCGATGCCGATCCGAAGTTTATTGAAATGGTCGATGAGGATGACTGGCAGGAATACTGCCTGGCTTTTGCAGGTTAATTGAATCATTAAAAAACAGGATATGCCACAGGAAATCATATTCACCACACTGCCTCACCGGCGGGACACCATTGAAGGCAGCGATGTATTGAGAGTTTCAGTCTTCGTCTCAGTCAAACTCAGCACCCCGAACGACACCACACTGGCGCAGTTTGAAGACATTCTCGCCTGGCCTCAGAAAGTGCTGGATGCCGATTTTAAGTTCCGGCTGAACGATGGTACGGTACTCAATGCGGTTCTGCAGGAAAACCTGATTGATTCCGAACTCTTTACAAATATTTTTCACTCCGGGATCAAAGTTGATGATTTTAAGGAAGAAGACCTTTCAGGAAAACGTATCAACTCCTTCCCTGCTGCCCATATTCAGGATTTTTTGTTCCAGTCATTCAAAAAGGAAGCGATCATCGATCCGAGACAAAAAGTAACCCCTGAAAAATTTGTGGACGAGACCAACCTCGGCGCTATTTCGCGGGTCAGCCTCGATCTTCAGTCTGTCCGGCGGGCAACAGTCTCCAACAGGACCATGAAAACACCCGCCACACGGATGATGACTAATCGTGGCCTGCAGGATGACCAAAAACTCAGGCAAAATATCCGTCAGCAAAAGTTCCTTCCCTTTGAACGGCAGATGAATCCCAAAGACGATTTCAGCCAGCTACGGAAATTTCACGGGGTTGACCGGATGGAAAGAAAAGTAAAAATTCAGTTAAAGAAACCGACCTTCGAGTTTCACGATATTCTGTCCGTCATTACCAGTTACCCGCAGTTGATGCGAAAACTGGGGATTGTTCTGGATTTCACAATTCCGTACAGTTCATCTATCCCGGCAAAAGGGACGATCCGGCTGGTGCCCGATGCGCTGATCTTTCAGGAAGAAGGGACAACGGTTTCCACACCATCCACAGCCTATGAAATCACGGCTAATGGTTTTTATATTGGCGACAAGAGCAATTCTGTATTCCGGCAGGGATTTGTGAAAATCAATACCGACGACTTTACAGTCGTGCAGATCGATGCGGACGGCGCTGCTCTGAAAGCCTCCAACATGGTGGAGAACAAAGTCCATCAGATTGCACGTTACTATGAAGTCCGCTCGGAACTGGCTGTCAGCAAAAGGCTGAAGGAAAAGGAACTGGAAGAAGCGGACCCGCCTGAGGAAGAAGGCTTACCCGCCATGCGGAGCGCCGGCATTGCTGTGACGAAAAACGGCATGGCCGCACATCTTTTCTCCCGGATCAATGCCAATATGGAGGTTCGCCGGAATTTTAACACGGCATCGCCGGTGAAGTTCCAGGTGCAGCCAAAGGCTGTCGCAACAGACATAAAGGTCTCTGACGCCACGCCGGTTCAGGCGCAAACGGGAGCAGGAGCAGCACCGGCTCAGTCGCAACAGGTAAAAGCCGGAGTGGCGCCGGTCCAGGCCAAACAGATAAAGGCGATGACCGAACTAAAACTGAAATTGCCCGACCAGACGCTTTATTCGGACGATGTCATCCAGGGCTATCAGATGGATATTGCCTATGAATCCAATCCCGGCCAGTGGCACTCGCTGCATCGCAAACAAGATGAATACACCTGGTTTGACGAGTCAAACAACCCACATCCGGTCGAAGGCATTGAGCCAGACGAAGGCTACATCCAGTTAGGCGTGGCCGAAGACCCGGAAGATCCGGACGATGTATTTGTTTCAGAGACGCTGGCCCGCTGGGAAGGATGGAGCCTTTCCGTCCGTAAACCCGGCTATGCGATCAATGAGTCGGACGATTATGAACTGAAACCCGGAGAAACAATAAAAAAGGATTTTGTCAATACCGATAAGGAGGTCGAAAACCGGAAATATCAGTTCGACGGAGACCTGGAATTCAGGGTCAATGCCCAATCGAAAGTCGTTCCGGGCAGCCTGCCCAAACTTCGCTTCGGAAAAGATTACCGGGTCCGGATCAGAGCGGTCGACCTGGCCGGTAACAGCCTGCCGCTCACTTCTATCAGCGAATCGCCGGACCAGACCACCCGGAAAAACATCCGCTACCTGCGCTATGAGCCGCTGAGCAGTCCCATCGTGTTTATCGGCAATGAGCTCCGCGACGGTGAATTTCTTGAGAGCATGGTCATCCGTTCCAATTTTGATCAGACAGCCACAGAATACGAGGACGGCCATCCGGTGAGTGGAATGACGTTTGAAGACTACTCGCTGCGCTATCTGCTTCCCCCAAAGAACAGTCAGCAAATGGCGGAGACTCATGGCATGTTTGAAAAAGCATTTGGCGACCCGCAAAAAGCGCAGGAAATTTACGCGATCATTACCAGCCACGAGGGATTGTATGACCGTGACGAGAAAACAAAGGAAAAAATTTACCAGCCCAACGAGGTGGAGATCGAATACCTGCCCGACCCGATGGCGGCCGGCGTTGCCTTATTCCTGGCCGGCGGATACGAGCATACCCATACACAGGTTTTTGAAGCCCGCATGTTCAGTTTCTTCAGTAACCAGGAAATCAGTCCCTCGAACACGGATGCCGTGCCGAAACCCGACGACTGGTATCATGCCGGTCCTATCCGGATCAGGCTCGAAGAAGGGGAACAGCAGGTCAAATGGGATGCTTCCGACCGGCAACTCACGGTGTATATGCCCAAAGGCCTTCGGACCCGTATTCGCTTCAGCACCTTTTGGAGGGAGAAGGATTTGACCGAATTAGCGGCTATCTGGCGAATGATCACGGAAGATTCGCCCGCCAATATAAAGGAGATCCGCGATCTGGCTTTTTCCGGACAACACTGGATGGTCAGTCCCTCGCGCGAGATCGAGCTGGTCCATGCCCTGCAGCAGCCCCTGGATGCTCCCGTAATCACTCATCTGTTACCCGACCGGGACTTTGGCCAAACAATTGCAGCCATCAATATTCAGATGAAGGTGCACGGTGAAAGCACCGAAAAAGCAGAGCT
>JBFXKJ010000022.1:0-30394 GCA_050173895.1 Mangrovibacterium sp.
AACCCGTTAAAGTCTTGTTTATCGACCAGAAACTGGTCGTCACAGCCCGTGAGAAGGGAAAATAACAACAATCCTCCCAAAACTTTTCTGTCTGTTATTATGAATTTCATAGTTGTTCGGATTTTTTAATTAAAATGAAAGGTTTACGCCCAAAGAGACCGATCTGAGGGTTGGGTAAGCACCATAATTGCTGAAGGTATCCATAAATTTTTCCGGATACGGATTATGGAAACTGAGCAGATTCATTCCGGTAAGGGTAAACCGGCAACCATCAACCTTAAGTTTGCTCAGAATGCTCTGCGGCAGGCTGTATGCAAGCGTGATGGTCTTCAGATGCATCCGGAACGAGTCGATCTTCCAAAAATCAGATGTTACACTGTTAAAGGTGCTCTGGTACATATTCGGATATTTTGCTTCCAGGTTACCGGTTCCGGGTATTTCACTCCCTTCGTTGTCCAAAACAGGGAGTGAAAACATGTCGCGCCAGAAAACCGGTACATTTGTGTAATCTGCGCGTTTTTCATTGACATACTTGGCAGTCCCCGGTAATTCGGAGAATCCGCCCCATGAAGCGCTGATCAAAGCTGTCAGGCTAAGACCTTTCCAGTCACCGCCCAGATTCAGTGAAAAGCCGTAAGGGTTACCGGACCTCTTTGAAAGCCGGATCATATCCTTATCATCGATTATGCCATCCGGCCCCTGATAACTGCCGTCCGCATTTTGTTCACCTCTCACATCCCGGTAATAGAGCATACCAGGTTTCAGTTCCGAAACGTTCTTATTAAATACACTGGTAATATTATATTCAGCGACATAGGCATCAATGTCGGCCTGACTCCGGAACATACCCAGGTGATCATATCCCCATGATCCTACATCAACCGGTCCGTCGGGGTATTGATCATTGTAGGCAATCACTGCCGGCCAGTCTTTTTTGCGATAACGGGCATCGCTCCATCCTGTATTCAGCTTAACAAAATAACTGAAGTCACCGGATATTTTGTCTTTCCAGCCAAGCGATAATTCGATACCATACGAATCGATGGCATCAAAATTTTCGGCTGCCAGGTTGCCTCCGATAGTTACCGGCACCAGTGCATCACGTTGCGTAAGCATATCGGTGTTGCGGTCAAAAAATCCGTCCAGGCTCATTGACAAACGGCTGTCCAGAAACTTGCTGTCGATACCGAGATTATACTTGGTGCTGTTATCCCAGGTTGCATTCCTGTTGGGAGCAGCCTCCATTTTCAATCCCCAGCCGACATTGGCTGAAGTACTGGTTCCAAACACCGCTCCTTTATTGTTCTGATAGGTGTACCGCTGGCGCCATAACCAGGCTTTGGTATTGTCTTTGCCCAGCCAGCCGATGGATCCCCTGACCTTCAGAAAATCGATCCAGCTTACCTGATCAAAGAAATCCTCCTCAGAGATGACCCATCCGGCAGAAAATGAGGGGAAGTTCCCCCAGTAATTCTCCGGAGCAAATTTCGTCGATGCATCTGAACGGATCTGGAACTCAAACAAATATTTATTAGCGTAGGAGTAGTTAAAACGTCCAATGTATGACATTAGGCCTGACTCGAAGCGCTCCGTTTTTCCGTCGGGATCACCGGTTGCCGTATTCGATTGGCCGTTCGTAAATGACAGGACATCATCCTTGTAATACCTCACGGTCTCTGTTTCTGCTTCTGACTTTTCCCAAACATATAAGGCGCTGATGGCATGTTTTCCAAAAGCGCGTTCATAGATACCATAAAAGTTCAACTGGTAGTTGTCCGAACGAACGCCGTCACGCAACAGGCGGTTTCCGTTCTTAACCGTATATGCCTTTGCCGAACCGGAAATGTCGCCCTCATATAAATGGTTACCCGATCCTGAACGTTCGTTAAAATAATAACCAGTGTACCGGGAACCGTTCTGGTTGTATAAATTGGTTTGAATTCCTTTGGAATAAGCTAACTTAAATTTTAATCCTTTCAGCACTTTACTCCAGCCGAAATCATACTCAACCATCGTATTTATGAGCATATTGGCCGGTTTATTATGCTTGGTGTCGCCGAGCCGTTCAATTTCAAAGAAGTTATAATAAATGATGTCATTGTCGGTTCTCTTGTTCAGCGGACCGTACCTCAGCACAGGCAGGCCGTCAACATATGGCGGAACATATCCGGGAGTGGTGAGCAACGAACTGTAATCGTTCTCATCGATCTCACCTCCGATTTTATTAAACGTTTGCCGTTTTTCGCCGTAATCACCTGATATCTGGAGGCTTACTTTCAGATTGGAAGCCACTTTAATGTCGGCACCGGCCCGGTAATTCCAGCGTTCATAATCCAGGGTGCTCAGATTACCATCCTGGGTAAAATAAGAGATCCCGGCAAAATAAGTTGCGTTATTGGACCCGCCACTCAAATTGACATTGTGTTTCATACTGGAGCTCGATGTCCAGGCTTGCTCAAGCCAGTCATAATTCAGGCCCTTCATGGTTTCCAGTTCGTCGGCCTGAAAATAGTCCCGGGTGGGGTTTGAGGTTTTATTGGCTCCGCTGGGACCCATATAGCGGTTATAAATGATCCCGTAATCGTATGCGCTAAGCATGTCGGCCCGCGAAGTCTCATCATTGAAGGTGTACTGACTGCTGACCGATATTTTCGGGGCTCCTTCCTTTCCTCTTTTTGTTTTGACCAAAACAGCACCCTGTGATGACCGCGCACCATATATGGCAGCAGCAGCATCTTTCAAAACAGAAATACTTTCGATTTCGTTTGGATCGAGATTGTTGAACGCCTCTTCGGTCGATACAAAATCATCGATCACAAAAATAGGATCGGTATTTCCTCCGTCCTTGGAGAGCGAAAACGGACTCCGGATGGTCAGCGAAGCCGGAACACCCGGTCGTGTCTGACCTCCCGACACGCTCAGTCCCGCAACCGTTCCTTCCAGCGCAGCGCCAAGGTTCCCGAGAGGAAGATCTTTAATTTCCTGCGGGCTGACAGTAGAGATCGCACCGGTCACATTTCTCATCTTTTGGGTACCGTAGCCAACCACAATCACCTCATCGACTTCTTCAAAAGAAGACTGCATTTGCACGGAGATGGTGGTTCTCCCGTCAATCGCGATTTTCTGAGGTTTCATACCCACAAACGAAAAAGACAAAACGCCGTCGCTCCCGATATTTGTCAGGATATAATTACCGTTAACATCGGTAATCGTTCCGTTTTGGGTACCGTCAATAACAACTGTCACGCCGGGCAGCGGTTCACCCGATTCGCTGGTAACTTTCCCGCTGACGGTGATCAGCCGCTGTTGGCTGACGGCAATTTTATCCGATTTGGACGTGGTCAAAAGGATCATTTTGTCATTCAATACCTGGTATGAAATTTCCTGACCCTCAAAAAGTGTCTTCAAAATTTCCTCAATGGTCCCGTTTTCAACATTGACACTGACCCGGCGATTCACGTCCACTTGTTCGTCCTGAAAAAAGAAACGATATTCGCTTATTTCTTCTATTTCTTTCAGAACATCAATGATCTCCCGGTCATTCATTCCAAAGGAAAGCTTATTGGCCTGGGAATAGACCGATGCGGAAACCTGCATCAGCCCCACAAACAGGATCAAAATAGTTAGTTTCATCTTAAATACTAATTTTTGCAGCATCCCCCTTGGAGGAAAAGCTGCACTTCCACTTTTTTTCATAAATTCGTATGATTTTTAGTTATTAATGGTGTTACAGCACCTTTAAGTAAAAATTTCCAAGCCGGTAAAATGTTACAGCATTTGCCGGCTTTTGTGTATTGGTTCTTAACCCTTGTCCCTTTTCATTTCTTATAAATTTTTGCGGTTTGTCCCGTAATCTCATAACGTATCGGCAGCGTATGCTGAAGGATATCCAAAATTTCAAGGATCGATTCGTTTTTGATTGTTCCGGAATAATGATACTGAAGAATGCTTTTGTCCTGAACTTCAATATTGACGCCATACCGGCGTTCCAGCAACCTGATCAGATCGCCAAATGCCATTCTGATAAATTCAAGTTTATTGTCTTTCCACGAAGTATAAAGTTTTGGATTGACCGACCGGACCCGGATGGTTTCTTTATCTTTTGCATAGATCAGTTGTTCCCCGGGTTTTAGACTCACCGCCCTTTTCAGTTTGAGGGTTTCGGACGAAATGACCTGAACAGCTCCCTTTTCCAGGGTTGTTTCAATCTGATTATCGTCCCGATAGGCCTTCACGTTGAATTCCGTTCCCAAAACTTTCACATTATAATAAGCCGTCCGCACCAGGAAAGGGAGCTGATCGTTTTTGAACACCTTAAACCAGGCCTCCCCGTCCAGCATAACACCCCTGCTTTTTCCATCTCCATCGAAGGTATATTGAATCTGAGAACCGGCATTGAGAAATACTTCGGTTTTATCCGGAAGGGTGATTTTCGAAACGGAGCCCAGAGGTGCAGAAGCTGTAATCACCGGTGAAACACCTTCTTTTGCATATTTCGAAATACCTGTTCCGGTAAGGATACCCACCGCCAGGACAGCAGCAACCTGAAGCACCTGCCTCCACTTCAGTTCAAACCAAATTCGAAAGGAACCATCTGATTGTTTTTTTGAGTGAATCCGGTCCACAAATTTTACCCATTCCTGCTCTGTTTCGGCCATTTGTGTGGCATCCATCAGGGACGCCTGCCATAAGTCTTTCACGGACGCATAATAACGTGCGTTCTCTTTCGACTTTTCAATCCAGGCAAGCAATTCCCGGGCCCCCTCCTGGTTCAGATCACCATCCAGATGAGCAATAATTTTGAGTTTTATTGATTTCTTCTCGTCCATGTTGCAAAC
Source organism: Mangrovibacterium sp. (assembly GCA_050173895.1). GTDB lineage: Bacteria > Bacteroidota > Bacteroidia > Bacteroidales > Prolixibacteraceae > JBCFBK01. The sequence continues at coordinate 4,839 of JBFXKJ010000022.1, forward strand.
CTTGATGCTTGGACACACCAGCCACCATTTACCCTACCATTTTTTTCAAAAATTTTACACAAGAAATGTCGGTCAGCTTTTTCCTCTTCAAAACAGCAGCCAGCCGGTAAGGCAGACAAGACTCAGATAGTCGGAAAGTTCGAGCCGGAGGGTTCGCAGTGCCCGGGACATATATTTTTCAACCATTTTGGTCGAGATACCCATTTTTTCAGCGATTTCGCGGTTCTTCAGATCTTTTTCCCGGCTCAGAAGAAAAATCTCCCGGCATTTCTCAGGCATGGTGCCGATTACATCACCGATTTTCTCTTCCATCTCCAGTTCCAGAAGACTGTGAAACGGATTATTGAAATCGGCATATACTTTCCTTTCCTCCCGGTCAATCTGCATGGCAAATTTTCCGTGGGCGGACTTCCTCGTGCTGTTGTTGCGGGAATAGTTCAATGAACGGTTACGCACTGCCTGAAAGAGGTAAGCCTTGGGTGAAAGCTGAATGGCAAGTGTATCGGATCTCTCCCATAAAGCCAAAAATGTGTCCTGGACCACATCCCGGGCAGATTCCATCTCTCCTGTGAATTTATATGCAAATAAAACCAGTCTTCCATGATACTGAAAGAAGAGGCTTTTATAAGCTTCCAGATCCCGGTTTTTTAATCCGACTGCAATTTGTTTACTGTCTCCAAACATGATCTGCCTTTAAATAATACCACAAGATTCAGATTTCAAATGTAATCGTTTACATAGACATTTGCAACTATTATACAACAGTTTTAGACCAGATCAATGATATAAACAATGTAATCGTTTTTTAAAAGCACTGAAGTAGAAAAACTGTACTTTTCTACGCGAATCAAGCCTTGTTTGTTCTGTTCGATCCGGGATTTTGACCGCAAAAACACTTAATGTCCGTTAAAGATCAGGTACAGGGCGATCATTACCACGATCAGGGCAATCCACATCCGGAGCACGCGCGGATTGGAACGCTGTTCCACCCTGAAACTGACCATGCCGGGTGCTTTTGCCGGATCAAATCGTGCTATCAGAAAAGCGATCAAGGCCAGGAGTACAAAAATGAAAAAGGACAACAGAAGATAATGAGGCCAGAACGAATAAAGCTCTTTCGGGAAAACCCAAAGGTAACAGACGCCGGTCCCGATACTGATCAGGGTACCTGCCGACAAGGTGAAGTTCACAGCACGGGTTGTCATTCGTTTCCACAAAACGCCCAACAGGAAAACCACCGACATGGGTGGAGCGAGAAATCCAAGCACCGCCTGAAAAATATCGAAGAGGTTCAGCCCTTTGATCTGATCGATTGCCAGCGCAAGTATCACGGAAATGGCTGCTCCGGAAACCGTCACCAGACGGCCGGTTTTGATGATCTGCCGCTGACTGGCATCAGGTTTGTATTTTTTCACGTAGATGTCCATGGTGAAGACGGTGCTCAGCGAATTCAGCGCCGAATCGATCGTACTGACCAAAGCGGCGATCAGCACGGCCATAACCAAACCGGTCATTCCTGCGGGAAGCAGGCGGGTAACCATGGTCATATAAGCTTCGTCAGGATCACTCAGGTTCGGAAAAAGAACGAAACAGGTGATTCCGGGAATAATGAACAAGGCGACATCCAGTATTTTCAGCCAGCCCGTAAAATTGGCGCCCATCTGCCCCTGTTCCAGGTTTTTCGCACCCAGCACGGATTGCACCATCGACTGGTCGGTACACCAGAACCAGACGCCCATGACCGGGTAACCCAGGACAATGGCCAGCCAGGGGTAATTCGGATCGCTGTTGGCAAGGAACAAGTTCCAGTAGCCTGGAGGGGTATTCTCATAAACGGCCAGGGGGCCTCCGGCTTTAGCAAGACCAACGACTGTCAATACCAGTGAAACCACGATCAGCAGCCCCATCTGAAAGACATTGGTATAAGCGATGGCTTTCAGTCCGCCGGCTATGGTGAAGAACGCAGCGATCATGACCAGGATCAGCACCGATGCCCACAAGGGCAGATCGAGAATTTGACCAACCAGGATCCCTCCCGCAAACAGGGTCAGCGCCAGCCAGGAGATCAGGATCGTGATCAGCGTGTACCAGGCCAGGATATTGCGTGTTGACCGGCCGAAACGTTTTCCCATAAATTCGGGGAGTGTCTGCACCTCAGCACCCAGGTAACGCGGCGCAAAGACCATCGCGAGCAAAAAGATAAAAACAAAGGCATACCAGCCGAAATTACCGGCCACCAGTCCGGTCGTATAGCCGATACTGGCAGAAGCGATGAGCATCGAAGGCCCCACATTCGTTCCCCACATGTTCAGGCCGATGCTGAACCAGCCCAGGGACCGTCCGGCGAGGAACAGGTTTTCGTTTTCTTCCCGTTTTTTCACGAAACTCACCCAGTATCCGATCGCGATCAGAATAAAAAGATAAACAAGGACGACCAGAAAGTCGACGGGCTTTAAAAAACTGTTGATGCTTTCCATCGGTTTGGTTTATGGTGTTATTAATTGAGTTCAGGCGGGAAGGTCGGCAAGGAGGTCGCCGATCTTCACCGGCTGTCCGGTTTTCAGCGACTGCTGCATGGCTTTTAACACGGCAATGGTTCCGATCCCTTCCTGCAGATCGGGATAAGCGGTTTTTCCCGTCGTCAGGCAATCGGCAAAATATTCCAGGTAATTCTGGTATTCGCCGGCGTGATGGCTTTTCCCTTCAAAGCGGAAATAATGCTTTTGCCGGTCGTCAAAGGTGATCAGCCGTTCCTCTCCGGCTTTGTCCCTGATCGCATAGCGCAGGTCCATGTAGTCGGCCTGGCTGCAGCCTTCCGTGCCGCGCAAAATGCAGGTCATTTCGCTTTCGCGGACTGCCGGTTGAACAGGCCCGGAATAACTGCCGCTGACCCGGGCAATACGTCCGTCTGCCGTTTTAAAGATAAAATGCATGGTATCCTCTTGTTTGAGGCCGCCAGCTGCACCATTCGGACTGAGCATGCCATAGCCCATCACTTCGTCCAGTTCGGGCAGGTACCAGCGTACAAGATCCACCGGATGGCTCAGTCCGCCAAACAGCCAGCTGAAACTTTCCTCCAACGACCAGCCTTTTCCCAAAAACCACCGGTGATCGGCATTGTATTGCGCTTCGACCGTGACCAGACTCCCGATCCGGCCATTCTCAAAATCGGCACGCTGACGCATCATCGGTTCAAAGAACCTGGAACTCTGTCCCACGAAAATCTTGTTCCCGGTTTTTTGCTGCAGTTCGGTCAGTTCGCGGGCAGCCGACAGGTCATTCAGCAGCGGCTTGGTGCAGACCACATGTTTCCCATGCAGCAAGGCCATTTTAATATGTTCGGCATGCAGGTGGTCGGGTGTGTAAATACCGATCACATCGATATCCGGATCATCCAGCATTTGCCGGTAATCGGTCACATAATGATGAAAGCCGAATTCCTTTGCCCGTTGCCGGCACAAGTCTTCGTTTCGGTCACAGATGGTCCGTAATTCCCATTTGTCGCTCTTCAGCGCAGCCGACATCGTGCTGCGCCCTTCACCCAATCCCAGTATTCCAAGTTTATATATCATTTTTGTTTCAAGTTTCAAGTTTCAAGTTTCAAGTTTCAAGTTTCAAGTTTCAAGATATTCGGACAATCAGGTGCCCGGGAAGTCTGAAGATCCGGTAATCTGAGAATCCGGGAATCCGGTCTCCGTCATCTGTATTTTTCCACTATTTTCAGCGCTGCGTCAATGTCTTTCTCCGATTTAAAATCGACGTTGATATGCAATCCCTGGTTACCGACCTGATCGAGCAGTGGTTCCAGTTCATCGAGGGCAACCCAGTTCGCCATGACCGATTTTCCGCCGGCCAGGATCCGCTTGTACAGATCATACCAGCAGGGATCGCCACCCTGCGGCTCTCCGACTCCCGGGGTCCACTGAATGGCATTCAGTTCATCAATCTCCAGCAGGGCCTCCAGGTGGCGCTGCGCTCCCACTCCATCGAGGTGATAAAGGGTATAGTCGATCTTTTGGCATTGCTCCCGGATGAAGGGTTGAACAAAACGTCTGAAATCCTCTTCCGAGATCATCGTCGAGATGTCGCACTGAAGTTTGGAGACTTTGCCGGGTCCCCAGATGGAGAAATAGCAGAAGGCCATTTCGTCTCCTTCGCGGACGATTTCATAAATACGGTCAAACACCTCAAAATAGGCATCATTAACCTGTTGCAACTGCGCTTCGAGTTCTTCCGGCTGCAGGATCATGTCCATCAGGACCTCGGTCGTTCCCCGGATGGAGGCCAGCACATCCAGTCCCTCCACCAGATCGGGACACCCTACATAATAATGGCCATTCGCTTTGTCTTTGCAGGCTTTCAGCAAATCCCGGTGAAGGATCCAGCCCGGATGATTCCCATCAAAGCGAAGCGTCATTTCTTTACGAGGGTTTTCCCTGATCCAGATCGTATCCTGTCCGCCCTCCGGCTCGGCGCCCATCATCAGGGCAAGTGATCCCGGTCCCAGGTGCGTATTGGACACCGGCAGAATGTCTGCCTTAAACGAACTCCGCGACAGTTGGTAATGCAGGTTCTCCGCACGCCACTGCGGGTCAAACCAGAACTGTTGCAGATCCCTTGCCGCTTTTGGTTCGGGGGCCTCTGCATGCGGCAGGCCCTCTTTCCGGAGGTGTTCCCACATGCTCAGCACAATGCCTTTTCCGCTCCACCAGCCGGTGTAATGTTTTTTGGTTTCCTCCCAGTTTTCTTTCCAGGTATTCATAATCCTTCCCTCCATATCCATCCCAGTTCACTTTCCTTCAGGCCCCGGTACTGGTCGTCAAACCAGAGATGGATGACCTTTGAAAGGTCGATTTCGTCCGTATTGCTCACCGGGTACGGATAAACCGGTATTTGCGCGCCCGACCTGACCCACACGGGCATTTCGTCGAGCGGGCATTCGAAATTTTGCAGCCACCGGGCACCTTCCGTTTGTTCGCCGGAAAACAGGTTGACCCATTTTCCTTCAGGCAAATAGACATTGCGGCGGTTTTGGCTGTTCATCACCGGAGCAACCAGAAAATCATCGCCCAAATAGTACTGGTCGTCGATATGCCGGCACATCGGGTCCTGCGGATGGTGGAAAATCAGCGCCCGCAACACCGGATAGCCGGTTTCGGTGGCCTTTTTGCTTTGCTCCAGCAGATAGGGTATCAATGCATAGCGGAGCTTCAGCCAGCAGCGGACAATTGCGCTGATACCCGGATAGGCGTATGGCTCCCGTTTGGAAGTGCCATGATAGCGGAGATGCGAGGAAAATACGCCAAACTGGGTCCAGCGCACATACAGATCGTCGGGAATGACCGAATTCATAAAATCGGGCAGGCCGTGAAATCCGGGGACATCGTGGCTCCAAAAGGCAAAGCCCGACAGTCCCAGATGAAGCCCTCCTTTCAGAGAGCCGGCCATTCCGTCCCACGTGCAGGCCGAATCGCCGCCCCAGTGCAGCGGATATCGCTGACAACCGGCCCAGCCCGCCCGGGCCCAGATAATCCCTTCACCGGTGACTTCTTTTGTCACCTCGAAAGCCGCCTGCTGATAAAGCAGCGCATAGAGGTTATTGAGCAACTCCGGCTTCATGCCGTGGTATTCGGCATCCAGGTGAATTTCCTCCCCGAAATCGGTTTTGATGCAGGTCACCCCCATTTCCAGCAGATTCCGCAGCAGGTTTTTATACCATTCCACTGCCGGCGGATAGGTAAAATCGATCGTCCCGGCATAATCGAGCGCGCTGAAGTTCGATCCTCCTTGTTTTTCGGTCTCCTTTAACCTGCACATATAGCAGTTATCGCGGGCTTCATCGTGTTGTTCTGCCTTTGCCGCGATGTAGGGCATCTGCCAGAGGCTCACCTTAAATCCATTGTCGCGCAGTTGCCGGATAAATTTTTCCGGTTCCGGAAAGCGCTCCGGGTTGAATTTCCATTCGCACAGCCAGTCGGTGCGGAACCAGCCCGTATCGAGGTGGATCACATCACAGGGGAAATCTTCCTTTCGGAGCCGCTCACAGATTTCACTTACTTCAGCGGCCGAAAAGTAGGTCATCCGGCTCATCCAGGTCCCGAAACTCCAAAGCGGCAGCACAGACGGGAAGCCCGTCAGGCGCCGGTACTCATACAGGATGCGCTCGGGGTTTTCTCCCCCGATCAAAAAGACATCCATCACCGGCTCTTCACAGAGTAACTGAACTGAACGGGTGGAATGATCGGCCAATGAGAATTTCGACCAGGCGGTGGTATGCAGAAAGACGCCATACATCCGGCTCGACATGAAAAAAGGGATGTTTTTGTAGGTCCGCCGGTTGTTGACTCCCTGCCCGTCCTGGTTTTTGAGCTGAAAGGTACGTCCCGACAAGTCCATCTTTGCAAAACGCTCGCCCGTGCCGGCAAAGCATTCGTCGGCTTCGGCATGAAAGGAAAGCGTGCTGCGGTGCCATTTTCCTTCCCGTTCCACGCATCCCAGGGCGAAGGCATCGTGCCGCGCCGGGAAAAACTGGTCGAAGGAGCTGAGCGCGATCCCGGTTACACCATCGGGAAAGAAGCTCAGTTGAAGCGACTCCTCCGGCGGAGGCAGCAAATCGCTCCAATGATCCACCGGCGCTTTTTCGCGGCTGACCCGCGCCCGGATCCGGTGTTCTGAATCGGTGATCAGCCACTCCCCCTGATGCTCTTCAAAATCAAGCGGCATAATTTCCAGGGAAGGATGCAGGTCCAGCATAAGCGAATCGCGCATCGAAATTTCCTCTCCAAAAACCACAAACAGCCTCAGCATGTTTTCTCCGTAGGCCCTCAAATGCAACTGACAGAAACGGACAGGCTCCGCCTTGTCGGTTACGCTGTCCAAGCCCGGCCGTTGCTTTTGAAAAGGGACCTCCAGAACAATATCCGTCCCTTTCCGGGAAATTCCCGTGGGCATGCCGGCCGTCCAAAGCGCTTCCTTCAGGTTGAATTCAGGATCGAAATCCAAAAAATCAAAAAGCTGGTAATTTGTTTGTTTCATGTTTTTACAGACACAAGTATCAAGTATCAAGACACAAGATTTTCGGATATTCAGATATTCAGACAATCAGTTGTTCGGACAATCCAGGATATTCAGATATCCAGATTTTCAGACAAGCAGACAGATTTTCAGAATCTTAAGATCCGGTAATCCAGTAGTCTGAGAATCCGTTCTTCTACCTTCCTCCGATCGTATACCGCTGTCCTGCCGTTGTCGGAAAATCGTACAGGTATGTCTTTGGCAGCTTCACTCCCTTCAGTTTTGCTTTGGATGAGATCAGCGGCTCCTTAACCGGATCGGTCCGGTAAAAGGCGTTCGGATTTTCACCCTTCGCCGGCTTCAGTTTGACCCCGTCCAGGCCAGCAAGGGCGTCCCCGGAGCGGAGCCGGCAGTTGCCCCCAAGCGCAGAATAGATGACCAGCCGGCTGATCTTTCCGTTTTCCCAGCTCAGGTCGATCTCAAAGCCGCCCCGCGCCTTTAGTCCTTTCACTTCGCCTTTCGTCCATTGATCGGGCAAAGCGGGAAGGATGAATATCCACCCGTCATGGCTCTGCATAAGCATTTCCGCGATACCCGCCGTACAACCAAAGTTTCCGTCGATCTGGAAGGGCGGATGGGCGTCAAACAAATTCGGATAGGTGCCGCCTTTTTCCTTCATCCCCGGACGGACGGAGGGAGAAAGCTGGTCCGTGATCAGCTTAAAGGCGTGGTTCCCATCCAAAAAGCGGGCCCACAGGTTCACTTTCCAGCCCATTGACCAGCCGGTCGATTCATCGCCCCGGTAATTCAGCGAATTCCGGGCTGCTTCGAAAAGTTCGGGGGTGCGGTAAGGGGAAAGCTGATTCGCCGGGTATAATCCATACAAATGCGATACATGGCGGTGCTTGTCGTCCGGTTTGTCCCAGTCGTGCATCCACTCCTGCAACTGGCTGTGCTGTCCGATCTGCATGGGTGCCAGCCGCTTCCGGGCCGCTTTCAGGGTGTCGGCATAGGCTGCATCCGTCTCCAGCAGTTCTGCCGCCCGGATTACATTTGAAAATAATCCAAAAACCAGCTGATTGTCCATGGTCGTGCCGGTGCCGACAGTGATCCCTTTCATATAGCTGTTTTCGGGTGATACCGAAGGTCCGATTACCAACCACCGGTGTTCAGGTTCTTCGTGCAAAATATCGAGCAGGAACTGCGATGCTTCTTTCATTACCGGGTAAGCCGACCGGAGGAAATCCCGGTCGCCTGTGTAAAGGAAATGCTCCCACAGGTGCTGGCAGACCCAGGCGCCGCCGGTAGGCCATAAGCCTGACCGCGCCCGGTCCACAGGGCCGGTGATCCGCCATATATCCGTGTTATGGTGCAACACCCATCCGCGCGCACCATAGAGTTCCCGGGCTGTTTCGCGGCCGGTTTGCGAAAGCTCAGCGGCCATTTTCAGAAAGGGGCCGTGCAGTTCCGAAAGATTGGTCAGCTCGGCCGGCCAGTAATTCATCTCGGCATTGATGTTGGTGGTGTACTTGCTGTCCCAGGGAGGCGAAACCCGGTCATTCCAGATTCCCTGCAGATTCGTGGGTTGCGTTCCCGGCTGGGAACCGGAAATCATCAGGTAACGGCCAAACTGGAAGTACAGGCTGACCAGTGCGGGATCATCAGCTGTCTTAAACTTTTCTATCCGTTCGTTGGTGGGCAGTTGTGCAGCAGCGGTTGTTCCCAGGTCAAGACTGACCCGGTTAAACCAGCGCTGATAAAACTCCGTGTGGTTCCTGAGCGCTGTGGGGTAGTCGACCTTCAGTGCCGAATTCAGCCAGTCGCCCGCCTTTTGAAACGGATCGCCCGAGATATCCTTATAGTTAATAAAATTGGTTCCGACCGAAATATAAAGAATCACGGAATTGGCCCCCCGAATGGTTAACTGATTTCCTGTCACCGTCAGTTCCCCGCCATCAATCACCGGTTTTACCAGTGCCCGGAAACGGACATTTCCAACCACCCCTTCATGGTCGTCCGTGATCCCTGAAAGATCGAGCATCTGCTCTCCGGCTGTAATCCGGCTTCTCAGTTCACAATCCATTCCGACCGTGCAACTGATCTTTCCAGGCTGGTCGGCCGACAAGCGGACCAGAATGACCTGATCGGTAAAAGACGAAAAATATTCGCGCCGGTAGCTCACCCCTTCCGATTCATAACGCACGGAAGCAACAGCTTTACTGATATCCAGGTCCCGGTAATAGGACGACGCCTGCCCCTGTCCCGGAAAATCGATCCACAGGTTTCCCACCGGCTGGTATTTCATCCCGGAGTTGGGCGAGATGACTTTCGAAACAGCCAGATCCTCCGCCTCCTGGTATTTGCCCGCATAAAACAGCCTGTTGATTTCCGGCAGCACTTCCCGAATCGCCGGGTTGGTGTTCTGATTCGGCTGACCCGACCAGACCGTTTCTTCGTTTAACTGAATTCTGTCCCTGGCTGCTCCGCCAAAGATCATGGCCCCGAGCCGGCCGTTCCCGACCGGTAACGCCTCGTTCCAGTTTGCGGCAGCTTCGCGGTACCATAACTTCAAATCGTCCTTTCCGCCGGCGGCCGCCAACACGACCAGCAGTTGAAACATCAGGTAAAAAGCAGCTTTCATCATTTGTTCTTTGTTTTAATTTTTTAACCTCCGCGGAAATCGCCGCGCGTCATTTATTTTTTAACCCACTTAATTTCAGCACTTCTTTATCAGGCACCAGCAGGACCAACGACAGCCAGCAAGCCAGGTAGGCCACACTGGCCAGGGCAAAGATCACATAATAACTGCCGGTAAATTCCAGGATCAGGCCCGCCATTCCTGAAAACAAAACACCGCCGACAGCACCCGCAAAACCCGCCATTCCAGTCACTGACCCTACTGCATTTTTAGGAAAAATGTCAGAAACAACTGTAAAGATATTGGCCGCATATCCCTGATGGGCAAACGTAGCCATTGCGATCAGGATCACTGCCGTCCAAAGGTTGGAGGTCAGGGAAGCGAAAAAAATGGGAACAACAAGCAAAGCCATCAAAAAAATAGTTTGCTTCCGGGCTTTTAGTGAATTTTTACCCCGTCTGATCATAAACGACGACATCCACCCACCGAAAACAGAACCTCCCATCGAAACGACATAAATCACGATCAGCGGTAAGCCGATATTGGTAAGATCGATCTGATGGTTGGTATAAAGAAATTTGGGCACCCAATAAAGGAAAAACCACCAGATGGGGTCGGTCAGAAAGCGGGCCAGGCATATCCCCCAGGTCTGTTTAAGAAAGAGGATTGACTTCCGGCTCAATTGCGGGATCTCCTGTTCCTGATCGTCCTGAAGAATATAGTTCCGTTCTGCCTCTGTCAATCTCTTTTCCGATTCCGGCTTATGATACAGGCGGATCCAAAAGAACAACCAGACGAACCCCAGCGCTCCTGTCCCGATAAATGCCCATTTCCAGCCCCATGTCAGGGCAATGAAGGGCACGAGCAGAGGCGTTAAGATCGCCCCCAGGTTGGAACCCGCGTTAAACATCCCCGTAGCCAGCGCGCGCTCTTTTTTCGGAAACCATTCGGCCACGGTTTTCACCGCTGCCGGAAAATTCGCGGATTGCCCGATGCCAAGGGCAAAACGGGCAGCAGAAAAAGAAAAGACACTTGTGGCAAGTGCATGAACGATACCGGCAAGGCTCCATAAGAAAATGGATATCATGTATCCGAGCCGGGTGCCGATTTTATCCAGCAGGGGTCCCATCGAAATCAAACCCACCGCATAAGCAAGCTGAAAAGCCATTATGATGAAACCGTAATCAGACTCTGACCAACCGAACTGTTGCTGAAGCTGCGGCGCCAGAATTCCCAGCACCTGCCGGTCAACATAGTTGATCGTAGTGGCAAAAAACAACAAGACCACAATGCTCCAGCGGTAACTGCCCGCTTTTATTGCAGGGATCACTGGCATAGCTGATGAATTAAATGGTAAGCTTCTTCCTGTTCTTCAGGGGTCGTGCAATAAGTGACCACGATCAGTTTCATTCCGGGGATCCACAGTCTTGACACCTGCTCCCGGATGGCGTCTGAATTTCCTACGATCCGGGCATTCAGCACAACACCTGTATGGGCAAAGCGGTGAAATGCCTCCGGATGATCGGTTGCGCCCGGATCCGTTTCAGGAGAAAATGCAGCATCGGCCATCTTTAATCCATTTACTTTCAGCACGGCATCGATCCATCCCGACCAGTCGCCGCAGGAATGAAAAACGGGGCCGCCCATCGGATCGCAAATCTTTTCAACTGCGGGAGCCGCCAATTCCAGGTATTGCTCCGGAGAAATCATGATGGCATTGTCGTCGCTCATTCCCAGCCCCTCCCATTTTGAAGACGATGCAAATCCATGGCCCGGCAGAACAAGTGCTTCCCCGATCAACTTTAACTGCTCGCGGTTAAACTGAATGGACAGATTGGCAAGGACATCGAAAAGCGCAGTCACTTTTTCCGGCTCCATCAGCATGTCTACAAAAAACCGGTCAAGCGGAACCAGATGGCCGATCATATTTAAGGGAGATTGGGTATCGGTCAGTGAAACGGGTAAGCGCCCCCTGGTCTGATCCATGAAATATTCGATCATGTTGAGGGTATGCCTTCCAATATTCGTTTCCGCGATCTCCTTTGGCTCATAAGCCAGCGCTTCGTCCAGCGAAGAAAAACGGGTCTTCAGCGCAGGGGCATTTCCTTCATACCAGATGTAATCACCGCCGTACCCGCTTGCCACCGTCCCGATTCCATACCACGGTTCCAGAAAATTAGGAACATCCGCTTTAAAAAGCATACTTTTTTCAAGCGCTCCCAATTGAAGCTCCAGCGAACGCTTCATTTCCCGGCAACCATACGAAAAACATTCGGCCACGCGCATCCGGCGATACACCAACACACCCGATTCCTGCTGCCGGAACTCCGTGCAGGTTTGATTTAATCCGGCAGCATAGGCGCCATACGCATCAAAATCAAAGTTCTCCGGTTTTACCGGAAAGACCTGCGTCGCCTGCGCGTCGCCCAGTTGATAATTAAATTTCTTTTTCATGATCAGCCTTTAGCACTCCTGTATTCCTTTCTTAACTCTTCCACCGTTTCAAAAATGGCATCAATCCGGTCGTCGGTTACCGAATCGTCCATATTGATACAGCACACACCGGTTAAGTACGGATTTCCCGATTCTTTCACCAGGCGTGCAATGGTCTGATTGATTTCACCGGCCGACTGCTGCGCTATTTCCACCGGACTCAACCGGATATTGAGAAAAGTGCGGGGCAGGTATTTCCGAAGCAGGGCAATGTCGCCTCCCCAGCCTACATCCAGGAAATCCAAATGCGGAACTTTTGCGAATGCAGCGGCCATCCGGTGGGGATCGGCACCGCAATAATGAATGCCGTAAGGCCGGTAACTGCTCCATGCCTGATCAAAAGGCAGCAGAAAGTGTTCATAATCCTCCTCCGAAATCATTGTATGGGAGCATTCCGAATGAAGCATGACCGGTCTTTCCAGATGCTGAACGGTGCGGTTCACCGAAACCGACGTACTGCCGGTTTCAGCCTGCAGCCAGCTCACGAAGCGCTCAATAACTCCGGCGATTTGGCGGAAGAAAACTGCGACGCCCTCCGGATCCGTCATCATATCAACAAAAATTTGTTCTCCCCTGAGATCCATCGCCAGGTTCAGGATCCCGCCCCAGTTCATATCACCGGTGAGGTAACCATGCCGGGACTTCAGGCTTTCGGCCAGTTTCAGTGCGTTTTTAAATGCTTTCGATTCAAAGGCCTGTTCAGGCAAAAGATCCAGCCGGTCACGCCCGGCCGGAATCACCTGCGGAGGATGGTTTTCCTGGTAATTCACCTTACAACCGAGCATTTCCGATAACAGGAATCCCGCGGCCAGGTGAACAGCCCCGATTTCGGGCCTGTTGTCGTTCCGGTATTCACCCAGTCCGTACCTTCCCCATTTTTCATACAGGATCCGCTCCTGTTGTTTTTCAACCTCCACCCTTCTCGCAGGATGGAAGAAGAAATCCTCATCAAAGGTGATCTTTCCGTTCCGGGCCCACCATTCAGGCGCCAGCACAATGTCGACCGGGATCAGCGCATTTCCAAGATATGGATTCGGGTTGGATGCAGTGTTCATTTCTCTGTTTTAAGGCTTTTCAACAATACAGACAGGCTGTCTTTTCTCCTGCCTCTTTCAGGAACCATCATGCTGATCATAAAGGGCTCCTTTATTTCGGTTTAATAGAATAACCAGTCTACGGCAGGGCCACCCTCTTCGCGCGTCATGCCGGCGTCGTGGATCGGAATTTCCACATTGCCGTCAATGAACCCAAGGATCAGCACCCTTCCCTTTCCCAGCACCAGCTCATTTTCGCCCGCCTCGTAGCGGTAATTATACACATTCACCGGATACAGACCGGGGATCAGCAGGGCATTGGCAATTTTGATGTCGGCCTGTCCCCGGTCGTTCGCATTGGCATTCGTTTCCAATGTGGGAGGCGCCAGAACCGAATAGCTGTTGGTGTTAAAATAGCCGACCAATACCTTCACCGGACGGTCGCATCTGAACGTCAGCGTCGTGCCTTCTGCCTGCTGTTTTTCATCCGAAAACTGAACGCCGGAAAGAGCCTGCAGTTCAGGCGCCACATCCTCCAAAACGGCGTTGTGGTCAGCATAAACCTGAACGCCTTTTTTAAGTAAAAAACGTTTGGCCCCCGGATTTAGAATGGTAACCGGAACCGGCTCATACGCCGTCGCCTCCCTTTTAACGGTGCCCGACTTCAGGGTATTCAGATTCCGCTTAAAGTTGTCCAGTTCGGCCTGGTATTGCGGCTGCATTTCCACCCAGGTTTTATTTTTACCCTCTCCGCCCGAAACGGGGATCCTCCGTTGAGCTGTCTGCATGCTGTTGGCATACAGATAGGTGTCTTTGGTCAGCTTAACCAGTTCGTCAAACCAGGTCATGCTCTTTTCCATAAAGGGCACGGCGGCCTCCAGGTCTTCGATTTTGCCGGAATACCTGTAATTAAGCACTAACATGGCAGCGCGGACCCTTTCTGCGAAATAGTTGGCAAAAGCGTTGTAACAGGATATGTCATTTTTTAAACGCTCAAATTCTTCCCGGTTTGCTTTGACTTCAGGTGAAGCTTTTTCGATGGCTTCGACAGCCGCCTGCCCGTGCCTGACCACTTCTTCAATGATTTGCGGCGGCGTTTCGCCGGAGTGCGGCTCCCCTTTGAACTCTTTGGCTGCATATTCCAGGAGGACTTCCTTAACGGGACCGCTTGAAGTCCAGAAATTGGAGTAAACATTGTATTTTAACGGGTTCACCAACTGGCCCATGAACATACCCAGCAGCAGGGTCTGGCGGTTCCCGTCCGATATTCCGAAAGTACGCAGCAGCTTGGGGGCGATCTCGCCGGCTTCCTCGCAGGCTTTCAGGATTTCCGCTCCTTCCTTTGCTCCGCAGGCATACTGGCCGGCCAGTTCGTCCGACCAGTGTTTTATTTCTTCCTGCCGGTCGCGTCGGGAGTTCCAGGCGTAGCGGGCCCAGGCCTCATACCAGATCCGGTCGCGGTCCATCTCCTTCAGCCGGGGATTGGTGTTGTCGGCCGTCCAGGGCCAGTCCCAGTATGAAGCCTGCGGATACAGGTGCAGGCCGTTCGCTCCCTGGATCTGATGCATCGCCTGAACGCTTTTCTGAATGAAATCGGGCGAACCATAGCGGAAAGGCTCCAGGTTAGCCAGGATGTGCACATTTGAAATATGAACGGAACCGAGCCGGCTCAGCTTCGTATGGTTTGTCTCCCACGAATCGCGGGGCTCATAGGTGGTGAGCGACTCGCCGTTATACTTGAACATGGTGTACAGGTTCTTATAAACCGGCAGGGCCGCGTCCATCACCAGGCTGGCTTCGGTATCATGGCCCCGCAGCACAATCGGGGGTTCTTTTTCAATTCCCAGGGTTTTCAATCCGTCCTGCACGCCCGGGATGATGGTTTTGGTAAACCATTCCACGTCATCCTCAACCGTGTTCATCGCTTCGCCCAGGGTGACCAGCAGGCCCACGTTCGGGTAGTTTTCGATGAAGGCAGCGATCGACTTGCGGGTATAATCGGCAATGACCGGAATGATCGGGCGGCTGCGGTCCTGTGTTTTCAGTCCGTGATGTTCGGCAAAGGGTTTCGAAACAATGATATTGTAGAACATCTGGATGACCCAGATCCCCCTTTTATCCGCTTCTTCTGTCAGGAAAGCAAAGATCTCCTTATTTTTTTCAAAGGTGGCATCGTCCACCTCAACAGCATAGGGATAGTCCGGAAGTTTCACCAACGATGCAAACGGATGTCCGTTCCAGAGGTACAGGGCATTGTAACGGTTTTCCACCATCATATCGAGGTATTTGATCCAGAGCTCCTTGTCATAAAACCAGGGAAAGCTTTCCGGGGTATAGGGGTATTCATAGACGGTGCGCCCGGGCAGGTAAGCGGTTTTCTGCAAACCAATGCAGGTGCCGCGCATGACCATTTCCGGCTGATCGGTCAGGTCGATTGTTTCCGGCATACGCCCTTTCCGGCTGAACTGCTCCTTTAATTCCAGGCATCCGTAGAGTGTCCCGCTGGCATCGGCCCCCGCAACCACATACCAGTTTCCTTTTTTCCGGATCTGGTACCCTTCGGGCCTTAAGTCATCTGCAGGATTTATTTCGTTGGCATCCAAAAAGCTCACAAAAGCGGTATCGCTTAGCTCCCCGGCAATGATGCTGACTTTATCTGCTTTCAGGCCGGACAGCGTTCCTTTCGGAACATCAAAGCCTTTGGCGATCAATGTCTCCGTCAATCGCTCACTGCCAAATAGGGCCCGGTCCGAGCAGTTCTCTGTCGTAACCAAGGTGATGGTTTCCGGCTGACAGGCCATCCATCCAAAACTGATCAGCAGCATGAATAAAAAGTGACTATTTTTCTTCACCCGGGTGAAGGCTATGGTGTTAATGACTCGTTTCATCAGTGATTTCCCAATTTAGGTTTATTGTATCATTCAGCTTATCCCACTCCGGTTTCACTTGCCCGTTCTCACCGGAAACGGAGACTGCAACGGTAAACTGTTTAATAAATGCCGGTACTGAGGCTGCAAACCGGCCGCATTTTTTATACTGTCGCCTACCTGCGGTCCGTTATTGACCCATTCGTTCCCCGGACCGGGGGTATTGGAGAAAAACTTATCCGCTTCAGTCCAGTTGTCAATGGCTCGGATAAACGAAGAACCTTCATCAAAATAAATGTACTGGTAATGGTTGGGGTCATGGGCATAAGGCGCCTTTTCAAGATGGTGAACGGCATTTCCCCGGATTTCCGAATTAGGCTGAGCGCCAAGCATATAGATGCCGCCTACATCGTACATGTTTTTGGCAAAATGGTGGATGTGATTGGCAATTATCCGGTTGTTTTTCATACTGCCGATGGTTTTTGTCCAGCCCCAGCCCACCGAGATGCCCGAATAATTAACATCGCTGATCTCATTGTTTGCAATGGTGATATCATGGGCAAAACCGACGGCAATGCCCAGGCAGCCCCAGTCCTCGTTGGTGACATCGGTGACCAGGTTATTGGTGATGGTCTCATGACGGCAAAGCATCCTGCCGTCGGCAGGCTCATAAGGCAGATGGGCCTCAAAAGCGCCGTCACCGAAAAAGCCTGCCTGGATACCGGTGCCGCCAATGTCGGCAAAGCGGTTGCCGTTGATCAGGTTGCGGCAGGTCCCTTCGATCAGATCCAGTCCGGTTGCCGCCAGGTGTTCAAAGCGGCAGCCTTCGAAGCTCAGGTCACTGCCAAAGCGAACGGAGACCGCAGCAGGCTGGCGCTCCACCCAGGCCTGGTTGCAAAGCGTGGCCTTGTCGGGCGTGCCTTTAACCGGCAGGTTGTAAGCATCGGTCAGCGAGAAGCCGGCCTGCAAGGGAACGTGTCCCTGTTTGGAAGGCCGGAGCCAGCCCGTGTGGCTGAAACCGATCCCCTGAAACGAAAGATGGCACACCGGATGGTCGGCTGTGCCGTTGATCCGCACCAGGGTTTCAAACTGGGGAACGATCACTTCGGCAATTGTCAGATCCTCTCCTTCCCTGGGCCAGTAATAGACTTTTCCCTGGTCCAAATCGGCATACCATTCGCCCGGCTGGTTCAGCAACTCCGGTGCATTGACAAAATAAAAGGCGGAATTGCCGTTCTTGTTTTTCTCCCTGTCGATATAGGGAGCAGGCCAGGGATGTTCAAATTCAATGCGGCTTTCGGGTTGATGAAAGGTTACCGCAAGGCTGTCGCCCTGCCGGCGGAGCGCTTTGACACGCAGGTTGGCAACGGCCCACCACTGATGGATGACCAGTTCAAGCTGTCCGGGATCCTGAACGGTGAATGCAGGATCGGGTATCCACAGGATTTCATTTTCCTTGTCGGCCGAAAGGATCCGGGGCAAGGGGCCGTCACCCAAAGTGGAAGCCCGTACGGCCTTTTTTCCGTTCACCCACAACTGGCGGAACTCAGACAACCGTCCGCCTTCACGGGGCATGCCGGCACTCCAGAGTTTTCCCTTTGCCGCAGCCGGGAAACGGGACTCACGGGATGCTGCTTTTTTCCATCCGGTGACTTTCACGCCACCGCTGATCACCGGGTTCTCACCCTCAGCGGCCTCAATAATTGTGGGAGAATCGGCCGTCCCCGAGTCTTCGGGGCGGAAGACCAGCGGTTCCTCCAGCCAATACTGCCCCCCACGAAGAATGATCCGGATCCCTTCCCGGGCGGAAGGGTCATGCAGGCGGCGCAATTCCCTGGCCTGCCGTTGGGCCATCATCACGCTGGCCTTTGGTTGTTCACGGGTCCCCGGATTGGCATCATTGCCGGCGGGGGAAACCCAGATTTCGGCCGCATGCTGGGCACACACCGGAGGGAAAAGGCCTGCAGTACAGAAAAAAAGGATTATAATGGATTTTATTCGAAGCATCGATTTAACGGTTTAGGGTTACTTTGCAGAGAAGTCAAAAAGCAGCGTCATCTTTTTGCAGCGGCGCCGCCAGTCGTCATAAGGGCCGTAGTCAAAAAACTGGTTTTTCTGGCCCGAAGGCCCCAGGCGCCAGGCCTGCTGCGATTTGGTGCCAATGGGCGGAATGCCCTGCATAAATGAAATATCGCCCGCCGGGAACACCGGCGCAGTGTGATAGGTCTTTTCAGGCTGATCGGGTGTAAACAGGCGAAGGAACACATCTTCGGTTGCCGAGGCCATCCGCAAAGGCTGTCCCGCGGTGAGGATCTCCGCCCAGTACAGGTTGGCATGGTAGCCTTTAAACTCCGGATACACCAGTGGCGGAATGCCGGTCATGGTCCGGTTATAGGCTTTCCCATGAATGCCGGGTTCCACGCCCTGCATCCGGTTTTTCCATACCCGGTAGGGACCATTGCCCAGCCATCTGACCGATTTTACCTGGTCTTCGGGATAAGAAAAATTGACGCCCATCATTTCAAAGTGAACATCATATTCCGGAGGAAAATAACTGATGTCCAGTTTCAGCCAGCCGGAGGGATAAACCGTCCAGACCAGTTCCTTCATGCGCGATTCCGGTTCATAAGAACAGACCAGTTGCAGGGAGTCGCCGCCGGTCCTGATCTCCATTTGTTTAAAAATGCTTTCCCCGCCGCTCAGCACCGGGCCGTTGTTAAAGGGGATTTCACCTTTTTCATTCACAACCTTTTTCAGCAGTCCGTTTTTATTGCCGATCGTCAGCTCAAGGGCGCCTGTTCGGATCACCACGGCCGAGTCGCCTTCTTCGGCCCTTACCGGCGCCTTGCCGGTCCTGACAAGCATTCGTTCAGCAACGGCGCCGGGAAGCGCGATCGGCCAGCCCCAGGTGTAGATCTCCATCCCTGTCCGGTCGGTTGCCGTTACCTCAAGCACATCGTATGCCGCCCAATCATCCGGCAGGTTCAGCACAAGCTGTCCTTTTTGTCCCGGCACAACATCCGGGGCGGCGGCTGCTCCTGAAACGGCCCGCAGCGGCTTGCTCTCGCCGGGAACAGGCATCTGAGCGAGCGTCCACCGGAATGAACAGGTATTGAGGTTGGAATAAAGATAGCGGTTTTCCAGGTTCAGCTTACCATCGAATGCCGCGGTGATATCGCGCTCCTCAAAGCGTACGGGCGACCAGATTTCTTTAATGGCGTAAAAGCTGCCTTCCTTTTCATGATTGGGTCCGAGGATCCCGTCGGGAGCATACGCGCCGGCCGTGTCCAGTTCACCGTTCCGGTCGGTGCGGACAACCCCCTCATCGGCAAATGACCAGAGAAAACCTCCCGCCGAACGCGGATTGTTCCACATCAGTTCCCAGAAGTCGTACAGTCCGGCACCAAGGCCGCCATCGTAAAGGCCGTGCAGGAATTCGGTAGGGAATGCGATGTTGTGGCCGTGCCAGTAGGTGCCTGTGCCATAGTCATAATTGATATAGTGGTCGGTCTGGATCCCTTCACAGGTCATCCACGGGTGGATCACCGGCCGCTTTTGGATATCGTATTGTTTAAATACCGCGTCAAACGCAGGATTCGTACCTCCTTCATTCCCGTTGTCCCAGATCACCACGCAGGGATGATTGACGTCTCTGGTCACCATCTCTTTCGCCAGCCTGGTTCCTGTCTCCGTATCGTAAGCCTGGTGCCAGCCGGTCAGTTCATCCAGGACGAACAGCCCCAGCGAATCACAGACATCCAGGAAATGGCTGTCGGGCGGATAATGTGACATCCGCACGGCATTCATGTTCATTTCCTTCATCAGCTTCACATCCGCTATACTATAGGCCTTGCAGGAAGCCCTGCCTGTTTCGGGCCGGAAGGTATGCCGGTTTACTCCCTTGAATTTCACTTTTATCCCGTTCACAAAAATCCCGTCCCGTTCCCGTTTCCCGATGGTCCGGAACCCGATTCGTTCAGTCACTTCGTGGATGGTTTGGCCTTTCGACAGCAACCGGAAGGTAACGAAATACAGCTCAGGCTGCTCCGGGTTCCAGGCCCTGACTCCTTTTACCGTTGTTTCCAGAACCGCTGTCGCCTGTCCTTTTTCGACCGGCACCGAAAACTCCTCTCCCACCGGGCTCCCGTTCAGCTCACTGACCCGGGCCACAATTTGGCCGGCGCTGGCAATCCCGTCCAGGCAGAGCTCGGCTTTCAACGCCCCATCGGCCCGCGCATCTAGAGCAAGCCTGCTGATCTGCTGCCGGGGTTTGGCTTCCAGATAAACCGGCCGGAAGATCCCCCCGAAAATCCAGAAATCGCCGAACCGTTCGGCTTTGTTAACCGAAGGGTTGGCGGAATGCTTCGAAACTTTTACTTCCAGGAGATTATCCTTCCCGAAATGAAGCAGCCCGGTGATATCGTAGCCGAAGCGGTAAAAAGATCCCTGGTGGACCGGCCCGGCCAAACGGCCGTTGATCTTCACCTCCGTATCGGTCATGGAACCTTCGAATACCAGGTCCACCTGCTTGGCGCGCCAGACCGCGGGCACCGTAAAATGATGTTTGTACAGTCCCTGCTCCTTTCCCCGCACGCTGTCTTTCGCATGCCCGTAGTCATATTTTCCGAATCCCTGCAGTTCCCAGTTGGAGGGAACCGAAATGGTCGTCCATTTCCCGGACCGGCTACCGGCGGTGCAGAAAAACTGCCAGTCGACCGGCTGATCAGCTCCCGTCCCCGAAAGATACAGGTATTCCGTATGTTGAGCCTGTCCTTTAAAAACGGGGGCCAGAAGAAAAAACAATGCCAGGAACCGGCTGAAAAGATGATTCATAACGAGTCTGTTTTTCTGTCATAAGAATGCTCCCTTCCGGGAGCAGATTCAATGATCCAAATTTAATGTAAACGTTTTCATTTTCCTCAAAACATCGGAAAAAATTCAGAATATATCTTAAAAAAAATCAAACCGATATCTGCAAGTAAACGTTTACGCCCTTCAGAAAAAGGACGGATTGGATCGCTCCATCCGTCCTTTGCTGTCTAATCTGAAACGTTATCCGGGTTTTGTTCCAGAGCCGGATTCGAATCCAGATCGTAGGTCGGTATCTTCCACAAAAAGGTCTTTTTAGGAACGAATTCCAGTTTGGCATCCTTATACATGTAAATCCCTTTCTGCAGGGAGTGCTGCCATTCTTCCCTGACTTTTGCGCCGAGGCGGCCCGTGCGGAGCGCATCGAAATAGAGTTGGGACTCCCCGATAAATTCCCATCCCCTTTCGCGGTAAATATAATCATCCAGTTGCTGCGCGGTTGCTCCCGACGGGATATCATCCAGTCCTGCACGGTCGCGAACGGCATTGATCTTATTCAGCGCATCGGAAGTGGCTCCGTTCAACTGGTTTTCAGCCTCGGCATAATTGAGCAGCACATCCGAATAGCGCATTACGTACAGATTGGCCTGTGGCATCTTCAGTGAGGCTGATTCGGGTGTACGGTCATAAAATTTAATGTTGCCAGGCGAAGCCGTGTTCCATCCTTTTGATCCGGGATAAAAGCCGTTGTCTTCGGGCACAAAGACCAGTTCGCCGGTCACCACACCGTTCGAGGTCCGGTTAAAACGGTCCAGGAAGGTTCCTTCTTTCCGTTCATCCTGATCACTGAAAGATAAATAAGCAGGAATGGTTGGTCCGTATCTCCGGTACATATAGCAGCCAATGCTGGCTTCGGTGATGTTGACGCCAAACATGACATGCAGGTTGTTGTATTCGCCGCTCAGCGCCCCATACTGGATCTCAAAGATTGATTCCTTTCCGTTCTTATTGCCGGTGTTCCACCAGAACCAGAGATTTTTGAAATCAGGTTCCAGTTGGTACTCGCCCGATTGGATCACCTTCCCGCTGTACAGTTTAGCCTTCTCAAAGAAGCTGTCGTCTCCTTCCATGCTGCCGCGGGTCAGGTAAACTTCTCCGAGGAAAGCCTGGGCAGCGCCTTTGGCAGGCCGCCATTTGTCGCCGGCCGCGTAGGCCGATTTCAGCGGCAGGTTCGCTTCGGCAAACTCCAGGTCGGCAATGATGTGGGCATAGGTTTCTTCAACTGTCTTCCGGGGTATTTCCAGACCTTCTTTTGAAGCCGTATAGGATTCGGGGATAGGCAAACCGCCGAAAAGCCTGACCAGGTTGTAATTGGCCATTGCCCGCAAAAAGCGGACTTCTGCAAAATACCGGTTCTTCAGGCTTTCATCCATTTCAACGTTCGCACCGCGTCCGAGCACAATGTTGGCCCGGTTGATGACCGTGAATGCCCGCGGCCAGTCGTTCGAAAATGTCCGGGAAGGATTGTTCACATCATACCAGGCATTCCACAAATGAACGTCGTCTTTGGCATAGGCCGGCGATCCGAACTCGGTGAGCACCTCCAGGTACATGTGATGCTTGTAGTTGGCACCTCCGTAGGCCGTCTGAAATGCATCGTAGACGCTGACCACTGCCATTTGCAGTTCCTCTTCGTTTTGATAAAAGGTACCGGGAGCCAAAAAGGTATAGGGTTCTTCGGTTAAATCCGTACACTGGCTGAAGAACGGAACAGCCACCGCAAGAAAAAGATATTTGATAAATTTCATTGTCTTAGGTTTTTCAGGTTAGAATTTCGCGTTGATACCAAAGATGAGCGTTTTTGCCCAGGGATAAGTGGTGTCGCCATTTTCAGGGTTATACCCCCGGTGGTTGGCAAAGCTGATATAGTTCTGGGCATTGACGTACACGGTCAGTTGTTTGATCCAGTTCACATTCCGGATGGATGAAGAAAAGTCGTAGCCCAGCCTGATGTTTTTCACAATGAAATAGCTCCAGTTGGCGCTGGTCCGGTCAGAAAAGTAAACATCTTTCGCACCTGCTCTGGGGAAGGTCCCGTTGGGATTGCTTTCACTCCACATCCGCTCATACGCATATTTCGAAGGCTGATAATTCTGGTTCAGGATCTGGTTCTCGCCATACATCAGGTAGCTGTCGGTCGAAGATGCATAGCCGATCGAGATCGAGGTGCTGCCAAACGCGCTGTTGTCGATACCGGCTACCGTGGCATAATCGTGTGCGCCCTGTCCGTAAATGTCGAGGCTCAGTTTTTTATAGGCCAGGTTGGTCGACAGTCCGTAGAAGAATTTGGGCTCCGGCGATCCGATGCAAATGTAGTCGTCTGTTCCGATTGAGCTGTTACCTGAGTGGTCCACATACATTTCTTCACCGAGCTTGGCCGTTGAACGAATGGTACGGTATTCCGCCAGTTGCTCCTCGGTCCGTATAATGCCGGCCGACTCGCGGGTATAAACCGCATTGACAGGTTTTCCGATTTCAAGGAACCGCGCATATCCGTTCGACGATGTACCCAGGGTGATCTTTTCCACGTCACCGTATAACTCGGTGATCTTGTTTTTGTTTACGGACACATTGCCGCCAACCGACCATTTGAAATCGCGGTCAAAAACCTGCGCCCGCACGGATGCTTCGATACCTTTGTTACTGACTTCACCGATATTATCCAGGATACTTGAATAGCCGGAAGTTGTCGGAATGGGGACACTGTATAACAGGTCGTTGGTGGTACGCTGGTAATAGTCGACCGTCACATCCAGCTTATTCCACAGGCCAAGGTCCACTCCCGCATCATACTGTGTGGTTCGTTCCCAACGCAGGTCGGGATTCCCGATCGACTCGGTAAAGCCCTGCAGCAAGGTATTGGCATAGACATAATAAACGGAAGTAAGCTTCGGCATGGAAGCGTAATTGGCGATTTCCTGGTTACCGGTCACCCCAAAACTGGCTCTCAGCTTCAGGTTGGATACGACCGGATTATCTTTCAGGAACGACTCCTGGTCAATCTTCCAGCCCAATCCAAGGGAGGGAAAGAAGCCCCATTTGTTATTTTCTCCAAAGCGGGAGGAACCGTCATAGCGTCCTGTCGCTGTGATCATGTATTTGTCATTATAAGAATACGATGCCCTTGCGGTCCAGGAGATCAGCTTATTGCCATATTTAGTGGAGCTGTAGCGCACACTCTCCCGGTTGGCCAGGGTCATGTCACGGGCCCCTGTTGCGTCATTTTCAAATCCTGAGCCGTCGATCGACATCGACTCGTACTCATAGTCCTGCCAGGAATAGACCCCGGTCACAGCCAGCCGGTGAATGTCGTTCCAGACATTCGAATAGGTAAGGATATTCTCGGTCAGTTTGGAAGTCATTTTCGCGGATGATTGCCCGCCAAGACCTTTGCCCCCCGAGCTCAGTCCGCCCGACGATTTTGATGTTTCATAATTGTATCCCTTCGTGTCGGAAATATCGACGCCGAAATTTGTTTTGAACTTCAGGTTTTTATGAATGGTGAATTCGGCAAAAACGTCTCCCAGCACCCTGTTCCGGACTGTTTCGTCGGTCACTTCGCTGGCGTCGGCCACCGGATTCCATTTTCCTTCGATATAGGAATCGTGCTGCGGATCCAGGAAAGAGTAATACCAGGAGCCGTCTTCATTTTTGACCGGCATGGTTGGCCAGCCGAAACGGAACAGATTACCGGTTGGATTATCCCGGACGTTCTGCGTCGCACTGCTGTACTGAAAGTGGGTGCCCACGGTCAGCCAGTTGCGGAATTCGTGGCTCAGGTTGGTCCGCATGGTGTATTTGTCAAAACCCGAGGCCGGGAGTAATCCGGTTTGCGAAAAGATGCCTCCCGAGAGCATATAATTTGTCCGGTCGTTACCGCCGTCAAAGGTGATGGTATGTTCCTGGATCGCTGCCTGGTCGCGAATAATGGCGTCCTGCCAGTCTGTGTCATAGCCAGGAGCGGCACTGGAGGTAGAATAAACCGGTTTCCCTTTCGAATAGGTGTATGCCTCATTCACAAAGCTGATAAACTCATCCCGTCCAAGCATGTCAACCAGGCGTTCGGGTGTCTGAATGCCATAGTAGGAATTCACTGAAAGATCATTTTTGCCCTTTTTCCCTTTTTTGGTGGTGATGATGACTACGCCATTGGCTCCGCGCGATCCGTAAATAGCCGAGGATGAAGCATCTTTCAGGATTTCCATCGATTCAATGTCGCTCGGATTGATATCGTTCAGATCGGCATTCATCAAGGGGAAACCGTCAACCACGTATAACGGGTCGTTCTTTGCATTGATGGAGCCGCTTCCCCGGATACGCAGGGTTGGTGACGATCCGGGCGCATTGTTGGTGAGGACAGCCACACCGGATGCCCTGCCCTGTAAAGCCTGGATCGGGTTTGAGACCGATACGGTCGAAAGGTCACCTGCCTTCACCTGGGTGATTGCACCGGTCAAATCGCTTTTCTTCATGGTACCGTAGCCGACCGCCACCACTTCCTCGATACCGATCGTCTCTTCAAGCATTCTGACATTGACCACACTCTGTCCCTCGAAACGCACCTCCTGGCTCACCAGCCCCACAAACGAAAAGACCAATACAGAACCTTTGGTGACATTGCTGAGTGTATAGGACCCGTCA
>JBFXKJ010000023.1:0-30381 GCA_050173895.1 Mangrovibacterium sp.
TCTACCCGGAAAGCCGCGGCATTCGCCCGAGTTGATGTTTACATGCGAGTTCCATACGTCGATGTTCTTTAGAAAAGTGATGAAGTTTAGTACGCAAATTATGCACAGTTAAATTGAAACGATAAACATATGAAAACAAACAATGTAGTTTTGATTGCAGGAGCATTGATTTTGCTCATAAGTTCATGCAAACCATTTTATCAATGCGGTCAGCAAAGGCCGGATAAATTTAAGGCTTCCAAGAGGGTTGAAGCCGTGATCAATGAGCGTGACAGCCTTTGCGAAACACTCGAACTGCGCGAGGAGGAAATCTTCTCTTTGAACAGCAATGTGGATAATCTCACCCATAATCTTGCCAATGTGAATAAATCGCTGGCCGATGTCAAAAAGAAATATGATGAACTGACCAATGAAAATCTTACTCAGGCCGAAGAATTTAATCTGGCAATGAAGCAAAAAGGACAAGAGTTGGCTGAGAAAGAGGCGCTGTTGTCGCAAAGAGAAAAAACACTGAATCAGCTTCAGGCAGAGATTGCCAGACGTGACTCCATTGCAAAGCGGCTGAACAATGTATTGAGAGACGCCCTGCTGGGGTTCAAGTCGGATGAGTTATCGGTTGAGGTCAAAAACGGCAAGGTTTACGTATCGATGTCTGATAAACTGCTGTTCCAGTCGGGCAGCGCATCGGTCGAGAAGAAAGGGCTGGAGGCGATCAACGTACTGGCTGATGTATTAAATAAAAACCAGAACATTGACATTCTGATCGAAGGCCACACCGACAGTATCCCGATTCACACGGCTTTGTACAAAGATAACTGGGATCTGAGTGTTGCCCGAGCCACCTCAATTGTCAGAATCCTCACCAACGAGCATCATGTTGCACCGACCCGTCTGACGGCCTCAGGCAAGGGAGAGTTCTCGCCCAGGGCCAGCAATGCAACTCCGGAAGGAAGGGCGCTCAACAGGCGCACAGAAATCATCCTTTCGCCGAAATTGGATGAAATTATGCAGTTGCTGGAAACAAACTAATTGCATTCAGGAAGCTAATGAACAGAAAAGTCACTTATTTTAGCTTGCAATTAAAATTCGGATCGGACAGGAAAATATGAAAAACAGGAGTTTTATCGTCTGCATCTTATTCATTTTTAACTTAAAAGGGCATATGTTCCCGGCCCTTGGACAATCAGGGGATCCGGCCGCATATTGGGCAAAGGATTCGGTGGAACGAAAGGGATTTACCCTCGTTTTTATCAATAAGGATCCTTCGTTTAAACCGCAAATGATCAACAGGCTTAAAGAAACTTTCTTTACTGTTTATCCGGTGTTGGCGAAAGACTACAATAAAAAAACTGCAAAAAGGGTGGTGTTTGTTGTTGATCCGCAATACGATGGTGTTGCCGCCACTTCTGAAGGGCAGGTTGTGTTCAGTCCGAAGTGGTTTGAGAATCATCCCGAAGATATCGATGTGGTTACGCACGAGGTTATGCATATTGTTCAGGCATATGGTAACACCCCAGGCCCGGGATGGCTGACAGAAGGGATTGCCGATTATGTGCGGTACGCTTATGGTGTCAACAATCCTGAGGCAGGCTGGTCCCTGCCGGATGTAAAAGCCGAACAAAATTATACCAATGCTTATCGGGTTACAGCACGTTTTCTGGTGTGGCTTGAACAACGGAAAGACCGGAAAATTGTCAAAAAACTGGATGAGGTAATGAGAGCGCATACCTATTCGGAGGGAATTTGGAAGAAGCTGACCGGGAAAACTCCGGATGCCTTGTGGAAGGAGTATGTTTCTGATCCGAAAATTGACCAAAGAAGCTAACGCGCATCAGGGACGTACCAATGAAATCGTAACTAAATAAACTGATTTTAACATGAACAGAAGAATCATATTCAACTGCCGGTCCATCGGATTTGCAGGGATGGCTCTGCTTGCCTCCATGCAGGCGGGTATGGCGAACGTCTCCCTGTCATCGGTTTTTACCGACAACATGGTATTGCAGCAGCAATCGGATGTCCCTTTATGGGGTAAGGCCGATGCCGGTGAGAAAGTAAAGGTGTCGACCTCCTGGAATGACCAGGCTTATGAAACGGCAGCCGGGGCCGACGGGAAATGGATGTTGAAAGTCAGTACTCCCGCTGCCGGGTTTACGCCTTACGAAATCCGCATCAACGGAAAGAATGCCATCATACTGAAGAATATCCTCATTGGTGAGGTCTGGGTTTGCTCCGGACAATCAAATATGGAAATGCCGCTGGCCGGCTGGGGAAAAGTCCTGAACTATGAGAAAGAAATCGCGGAGGCGAATTACCCGTCAATTCGTTTGCTGAGGGTGGCCAATACCAGCGCCAATCAACCGCAGCAGGAAGCTAAACTGGAAGGCAGCGGCTGGTTGGAATGTTCACCGGCCACCATTCCGGAATTTTCGTCGGTGGCTTACTTTTTTGCCCGCGATCTTTTGAAAAGCAGGAATTTTCCGGTCGGGCTGATCGATACGAACTGGGGCGGTACCGTTGCCGAGGCCTGGACCAGCGGCTCATCGCTGAAACTGATGCCTGATTTCGCCGACGAGGTTCGCAAGATCGGGTCAGCCAGCGAGGAAGAAGCGTTTAGGATCTTTCAGGAAGAGTTAGCCGCATGGGACAAAAAGGCAGGGGAGGCCGATCAGGGCTACTCCAATGGGAAGGCCTTGTGGGCATCGGCCGGTTTTGACGACTCCCGATGGCAGACCATGAAGCTGCCTGGCCTGTGGGAAGATCAGTTGCCGGGCTTCGACGGAATTGTCTGGTTCCGCAAGACCGTTGAACTCCCCAACGCCATGCGCGGAAAGGAACTGACCCTCAGCCTGGCGGTGATCGATGATAACGAGCGTACCTTTTGTAATGGAGAGCTGGTTGGTTCGACCGATGGGTATGATAAACAGCGGGTCTATCAGATTCCGGGCACCCTCACAAAAAGCGGAAGGCTGCAGCTTGCCGTCCGCGTACTGGATACCGGGGGCGGCGGTGGAATATACGGTGGGGAAAGCAAACTCTTCCTGGCCCGGGGAAAAGAAAAAATTTCGCTGGCGGGAGATTGGAAATTCAAGTCAGGCGCCGATCTGAAATCGGTTCCCCGGGTTCCGCTGAATCCCCAGGGCAATCCAAACCGTCCGTCGGTACTGTATAATGCCATGATCAATCCACTCGTGCCGTTTACCATCCGGGGAG
This sequence comes from Mangrovibacterium sp., assembly GCA_050173895.1. Classification (GTDB taxonomy): domain Bacteria; phylum Bacteroidota; class Bacteroidia; order Bacteroidales; family Prolixibacteraceae; genus JBCFBK01. Next base: position 3,214 of record JBFXKJ010000023.1, read on the forward strand.
CGATCTGGTATCAGGGAGAGTCGAATGCCGGCCGGGCTGTTCAGTACCGCGACCTGTTCCCAATGATGATCAGCGACTGGAGAGAGCAATGGGGATCAGAATTCGATTTTTATTTTGTGCAGCTTGCCAGCTTCATGGCCAGGGAGGCAGAGCCGGCCGAATCGGCCTGGGCGGAGTTGCGTGAGGCGCAGACCATGACCCTTCACCTGGACCACACCGGGATGGCTGTGACCACCGACATAGGCGATGCGGTCGACATTCATCCGAAGAACAAGCAGGAGGTGGGTCGCCGGCTGGCGTTGATTGCCCGTGCAAAATCATATAATGAGAAGATCGGGTACTCCGGTCCCCTTTACCGGAATTATCAGGTGGAAGGCGATGAGATCCGGTTGTGCTTTGATTTCAGCGAGGCATTGAACTCATCCGACGGGAAAGCGCTCAGGGGTTTTGCCATTGCCGGCCCCGACCGGAAGTTTTATTGGGCCGAAGCGGTGATCGACGATAATGAGATTGTGGTGAGCTCGCCAAAGGTGAGTCATCCGCTGGCCGTGCGTTACGGCTGGGCGAACAACCCTGACTGCAACCTAACCAATCAGACAGGTTTACCTGCATCACCCTTCCGCACCGATCAATGGCAGGGAGTGACAAAATAAGCGATTCAGCAGGCCGGTTTCCGGCCTGCTGATAAACAAATTATTCACATGTGAAATGAGCATGGTTCACGGAAGCACCAATCGGGATGAATATTTTCCAATCATGCGAATTCCATCCGACAATTAGAAAAACAATTATATACGGATGAAACGTATCTTTCATTTACTTGCAATCGTCCCGGTTTTTGTATTATCGGGTCAAGCTCAGGAGTATTCGCTGCTGAAGGAAGTTGATCCGAATATCGGTGCTGCACACTCGCGGTGGTTTTTTTATACACCGGCAGCCAATCCGTTCGGAATGGCCAAGCCGGCTGCATCGACCAATGGGCACTACGGCAACAAGTGGGGCTGGGAAGCCACCGGTTATGACCAGCGCCACACATCGATCGAGGGCTTTGTCAATTTTCATGAATTCCAGATCGGAGGCGTTACCGTGATGGCAACAACGGGAAGGCTGCAGACCACACCCGGGACGCTTGAAAATCCGGATGAAGGGTACCGCTCGCGCTTTTCGCGCGAAAGCGAGCTTGCCGAACCGGGTTACTACCGGGTAAAGCTGGATGATTACGGGATTACCGCCGAACTCAGCTCCACACCCCGCGTGGCCTTTCATCGGTACACCTTCCCGGAATCCAAAGAAGCGCACCTTATTTTTGATATTGGCAACCGCCAGGGCGAAAGCGGTGCTGTTGCCGATGCTTTTGTGAGGAGGGTCTCGGAGCGGGAACTGGAAGGCTTTGTTTTTACCCTTCCGGAGTATGTGAAGAATTACCAGCCCGGTGCGATGGTGAAAATGTATTTTGTTGCCCGGCTCGACCGTGCCCCCACGGCCTTCGGGGCTTTCACCGGGAGCAAGCTGAATGAGGGAGGCGAATCGGCCCAGGGCCCGGGTTGCGGGATGTACCTCGATTTCGCTACCTCGGCAGGTGAAGCGGTCACCGTCAAAATAGGGCTTTCTTATACCGGGGTTGATCATGCGCGCCTTAACCTGCAAACCGAAGCTGAAAACCTCAGTTTCGATGACGCACGAACAAAAGCGCAGGAATACTGGGAGCAGATGCTGGGGCGGATCACCGTTGAAGGCGGTTTAAAGGCCGACCGTAAAAAATTTTATACCGGACTGTATCATGCGCTTCTGGGGCGCGGACTGGCCAGCGACGTGAATGGTGCCTATATGAAAAACAACGGTACTATCGGGCAAATTCCGCTGAACGGGGAAGGAAAGCCACTTTATCATCACTATAATACCGACGCCATTTGGGGCGCTTTCTGGAATCTCACCCAGCTTTGGGCACTGGCTTATCCCGATTATTTTAATGAATTCGTTAATTGCCAGCTCGATATTTACCGCGATTGCGGCTGGCTGGCCGACGGCGTGGCCACATCGAAATTCGTGTCGGGCGTGGGCACCAATTTCATGGGACAGGTCATTGCATCGGCCTATAACCGGGGGATCCGCAACTATGATGTGAACGAAGCCTTCCAGGCGGTCCGGCATAATGAGCTGGACTGGCAGAACCGGCCTCAGGGGGTGGGCAAAGCCGACACGAAGATCTTCTGCGAACTCGGCTATGTCCCTTTTGATTCCATTGATTCCTATTATACCGGATCTTCGGCCCAGGCCTCCAAATTTTCAGCTTCGCACACGCTCGAATACAGCTTCAGCGCCTATGCGGCTGCCCAGATGGCCCGCTCGCTTGGCAGGCAGGCCGACTATGAACGGTTCACGGAGCTCTCACGCGGCTGGGAAAAGCTGTTCGACGATCAGACCGGGTTTATCCGCCCCCGCGATACCAAAGGCGATTTTATCGGGAAGTTCAATCCCATGGAAGCCTGGAGGGGTTATCAGGAAGGAAATGCGTACCAATATACGTTTTATGTGCCGCACGATCCGGAAGGTTTGATCAGACGGCTGGGAAAAGAGAAATTCAATGAGCGGCTGAACGATTTGTTTGAAAAAGCTTCAAAGACGGGCTTCGGGGGAGGAAAGACGATCGACGCTTTTTCCGGGCTTGAAAATGTGTACAACCATGGCAATCAGCCCAGCCTGCACATTGCCTGGCTTTTCAATTTTTCGGACGCCCCCCGGCTCACGCAAAAATGGGTCCGGCAGATCTGCAATGAATTTTACGGGACCGATGGCATTCACGGCTATGGTTACGGACAGGATGAAGATCAGGGTCAGCTTGGCGCCTGGTATGTGCTGGCCGGAATGGGACTTTTCGATGTCAAGGGAGGAAGTGATGCTTCGCCTTCCATTCAACTGGCAACGCCGCTTTTTCAGCAAGTCACCATCAGCCTTCACCCGGATTATTATTCCGGAAAGGAGTTCGTGGTCCGCGTCAAAGGAAATCCTTCCGAAGAAATTTATATCCGTTCAGCCTGGTTAAACGGTCAAAAGCTGAGTACCTTCCGGTTCCCCTGGGATGAGTTTGTCAAAGGTGGCGAGCTGATCCTGGAGACATCGGACCAATGAGGATTTAAATATCCGACAGAATATTCCCGTTGTTCAGCTTCTTCGCGTGCCAGTGCAATTGCAGCGAATTGGCAGCATTGTGGCATATAATGTAAGATATGGGTGCAATCGAGGTGATGGGATCGAGATAGGTAATGGCCAGCCAGAAAATCAGCACCGTATTCTTCTGCCCCATTCCCTGGGTCCCGGCAACAGGTTCGCCATACTTTACACCCAGTTTATGACCGATGAGAAACTGCGTGGTACAGGCCAGGGCTGCGATCAGCGCCAGGCCAAGTTCAATGGGGATTTGTGAGCTTGGTTGATTGACTACGAAGGTCGTGGAGCGACCAACCAGCAGGATCATGGAGAAGGCCCACAGGTAAAACGAAATGCCCTGTCTCTCTTTCAGTGCGGCATGGAACTTTGGCGCGAATTTTTTGAGGAAAAGAGCTGCAAAGAACGGCAGGATGATCATCGGAAAAACCTGCCGGCTGATCATCCCGATGGAAGTCAAAAAGGGCACTGCGGTATTCGTGCCAATGAGTGAAAAAACAAGTGGCGAAAGCAGGGCAACAGTAATGCTGGTTAGCAGGTTGTAGGTTACAACCACCGCGATACTCCCTCCGAGCATGGCCGTAATAACCGGGGCTGCCGTAGCTGTTGGTCCGAAAAAGCAAATGAATGCACCCTGCGCAAAAAGAGGATTAAACCAGGCAAAGGCGGCATACCCAAGTGCTGCAAGAAGCATCTGAGTGCCGAGCATCCGGTAATGCAGTCCGGAGAGCCGGATGTCTTTGACCGGCAGCCTGCAATAAGGTACCAGCAGCATCACAAAAATCAACCAGGGAGTCAGTCTGTTTAACGTTGCTGTTGTCTGTGGCAGCAGCAAACCCATCAGAATTCCGGTGACCATTGCCGCCGGGAGGATCATGGTTTTCGTTTTCTGTGTCATATCGCTTCAGTTTGCCGTGCATCGTCAGGTGCACGGCGTCCATCCCGTATTTGCCGCGGCAAAGGTAATAAGCAAATTGTTGAAAAAACGCAGCATCAGTGAATAATTGATTGTCGTGACTGACAAAAAGGCGCTCACGTTTGTTTATAAAAAGCGTATGCTTATGCTGGTTAGCCTAAATGATTTGAGATGCAAAATCCCGGAGATGTATTTTTGGACCAGATCCGATTTGAACCTTTAACGCGGTCTAATTGGGGCAAATTTGTTCAGCTTTTTGGTGAAAAAGGAGCCTGTGAGAACTGCTGGTGCATGGATTACCGCCTTTCAAGAGCAGATTTTAAGGAAGGGAAGGCCGACGGAGGGAACAGAGAGGCGATGAAAGAGCTGGTTATGCAGGGCAGGCCAACGGGAATCCTGGGTTTTTATGAAGAGCAGCCCATTGCCTGGTGTGCCTTCTCCCCCCGTGAAGATTTTATAAGGCTGGCGCGGTCGAAGATGCATAAACGCATCGACCAGCTTCCGGTGTGGTCAATCACCTGCTTTTTTGTGGATAAAAGCTTCAGGCGTCATGGTGTATCGGTGGCGTTGCTGAAAGGAGTCATCAGTCATGCAAGGGAAAAAGGGATAAAAGTGATCGAAGCCTACCCTGCAATCCCGGCCAAAGAACATCTTCCCGATTCCTCTCTCTGGGCCGGCCTGCACAGCGCTTTTGAGAAAGCCGGTTTTGAAATTGTTGACCGGACTTCTCCTAACAGGCCCATGGTTCGATACTATACAGACGGGATAAGCTTCCGCCGTTGATTGCGTAAAGGTTTGCCGGATGCGGTTACCGGGAGTTTCTTCCGTTGATGACCGTTTAATTCATAAAGTCGAAATAGTTATCTTTACCTGATTAAACCACATCGCTATGGAAAGTGAGAATAAGAACAAAGTGCTGCTCACCGGCATATCCGGGTTCCTGGGCTCACACACGGCTATTCAGTTGCTTGGAAAAGGGTATGAGGTGACCGGAACCTTGCGGACTATGAGACGCGCAGATGAAATCAGGGATTTGATAGCCCGGCACACCTCAAAGGTGGAATCGCTGAAGTTTGCGGAAGCAGATTTGCTCGACGGCGGGATCTGGAATGAACTGACCAGGGGGGTTGACTTCGTTCAGCATATTGCTTCGCCTTTTCCACGCGAACTGCCCCGGCATGAAGACGAGCTGATCCGTCCGGCCAGAGAGGGGACGCTGAATGTGTTGAAAGCCGCTTCCGCCAACGGCGTGAAACGGGTTGTGCTGGTGTCTTCCATAGCCGCAGTGATGTATGGGCGGGAGAAGGAAAAACGAAGCGGTACTTATAACGAGAGCAACTGGACCGACGTGATTAACCGGAACGATACCACTCCTTATTACCGGAGTAAAACACTGGCAGAGCGGGCGGCCTGGGATTTTATGACGAACGAAAAAAGCGGGATGGAACTGACGACCGTTTGTCCGGGTGCCATCCTTGGGCCGGTTCTGGAGAATGATTTCGGCACATCGGCCAATATGGTGATTAAGATGCTCGATGGGAGCATGCCGGCATTCCCGAAGCTCGGTTTTGAGATTGTCGATGTCCGCTCAGTGGCCGATTTGCTGATCCGGGCAATGGAACTACCGCAGGCAGCAAACCAACGCTTCATGGCGACGGCAGGCTACATCAGTTTCGCGGAAATCGCAGCGATCCTTCGGAAGGCTTATCCAAAACGCAAAATCCCATCCATGTCGGTTCCTTCTTTCCTGGTGGTCCTGTTTTCCATGTTCGATAAAACACTTAAACCCATTCTTGCCGATCTTGGTGCGACAAGAACAGCCGATCATTCAAAAGCCGTTAAAATGCTGCAATGGCAGCCCATCCCGAACGAGGAAGCGGTGTTGTCCTGTGCACAGAGTGCGATTGCACGAAAGATCGTACCGGCCTGAAAGCTGAAGTGGCAGGAAGCCCGACTCAGCCAGTCCTGTCGGATTGCTTCCCGGAAATAAAAGTTAGCTCAGCGTTAAGTTTGACGCAGAGAAAGGTGATGGCTGGTCAGTGAGTGATTTCAGCGCGTGGTGATTGTTTATCTTTGACGATATGCAACAAAGCCCATGTTCGCCCGTTTAAAGCAGGCCACCGGCATTAAACAGCTAAACAATGAAGTACACCCACATTATCTTTGATATTGACGGCACGCTGATCGATACCGAAAAGGCCCAGCTATGTTCCCTGCAGGATACGATTTTTGAGATGACAGGCGAGCGGCCGGCACTGGACGATCTGAAATTTTCGTTCGGAATACCGGGCGATGCGACCTTCCGGAAACTTGGCATCACCGATATAGACCGTGCCTGGGAGATCATGTATGAACGCTTTGATCAGTATTACGATTCTATTATCCTTTTCCCGGGTATTGAGAAGCTGATCCGGGAGTTGCATCAGAGAGGCTACAGTCTGGGTATTATAACCTCACGAAACAGAAAAGAATTCAGCGAAGATTTTCCCCGCTTCGGGCTGGCAGATTATTTCGGCACTGTGGTTTGTGCAGGCGACTCGGCCGAATCAAAACCGCAACCCGGTCCGATGCTGAAGTATCTGGAAACCGTCGGAGTTCCCGCCAGTGAGGCATTATATATCGGAGATACCATATACGACTGGCAATGTGCTGCCGGTGCGGGGGTCGACTTCGGACTGGCTCTGTGGGGACATAACCAGGCACGCCATATCGGCGCCACCTGGTTCTTCAGCGATCCTTACCAGGTAGGGTATACCCTTTCGGTGAACCGGCCCGAGCAGATCCCCTGGATGAAGTGGGCCATGGAACTACAGTTCATTGCGCAGGCCGGAATCACCTATTCCGAAAATGCATTCGACCTTGAACGTTTTGAACGCATCCGTGAATTGTCGGCCGAGCTTATGCATCATGAAACGGGTAAGCCGATCGACTATATCAGGGAGGTCTTTTGTAGTGAAACAGGATTTCAGACTCCAAAACTCGATACACGGGCTGCAATTTTTCAGGATGGAAAGATCCTGCTGGTTAAGGAGAGCGACGGAAGATGGGCCCTGCCGGGAGGATGGGTCGATGTGAACGAATCCGTCCGTGCCAATACGGTCAAGGAGGTCAGGGAAGAAGCAGGTTTGGATGTGGCCGCGGTTAAGCTCATCGCGCTCCAGGACCGCAATCTGCACAACACGCCTCCCTATGCTTTTGGCATTACCAAGGCGTTTGTGTTGTGCGAGCTGATCGGGGGCGGCTTCGAGAAAAACCACGAGACCATCGAAAGCGCTTACTTCGGACCGGACGAATTCCCCCCTCTGGCGCTGGAAAAGACCACCGAAGCGCAGCTAAAGCTGTGCTTCGATGCCTATCATTCCGAAAACTGGGTAACCATTTTTGACTAAAGGCAGGTTTGCCGCCATCGCGCAACATCTTTAACCCATCCGTTTTTTGAGTTCGGCGGCAGCCTGATAGAAGGCTGATTTTGTGGTGGGCAGGTCAGCCAGTGCGTTCAGTAGTCCGAAGTCATGGATCATGCCGTTATACCGCACCAGGGTAACCGGTACACCTGCCTCGTCCAGCTTCCGCCCGTAGGCTTCACCCTCGTCCCGCAGGATATCGTTTTCCGCCACCTGGATTAAGGTCGGGGGTAATCCCTTTAGCTGCTCAACAGAAGCCCGCAGCGGCGACAGATAGATTTCCTTTCGCTCATCAGGATCGGTCGTGTACAGATCAAACATCCATTGCATCAAAGAAGTGGTCAGAAACCGGTCTTTCCCGAATTGTCGGTACGATTCGGTTTCAAAATTCACATCGGTGACCGGCCACATCAGAATTTGTACTTTGATTTCAGGGCCGTTGTTCTCCTTCGCTTTGATGGCCGTCACGGTACTCATATTCCCGCCCACGCTGTTCCCGACAATCCCAAGATTTTTCCCGTCCACATTGATTTCATCGCCATGTTCCGCCACCCATTTGGTGGCCGCGTAGATTTCATTTACCTGCGTAGGGTACCTGGCATCGGGAGTAGGTGTATAATTTATGAAAGCACAGGCGTAGCCAGTGAGTACAACCAAATCTCTTACCATGCGTTTATGGGTGGGATAATCGCCCAGTACCCATCCGCCGCCATGAATAAAAATGAAGACAGGCAACTTTTCTTTCACGCCTTCCGGCCTGACCACATTTAGGCGGATGGAATGACCATTGACCGAGATCATTTTCTCCGATTCTTCAATGCCCCACAGGTCCACTTTTACCGATGCCTGCGCATCGGCCAGCACTTTCCTGGCTTCCACAGGCGGCAGGGTTTCGGGTGGCTTGCCTCCGCTGGTGCTCAGAACTTTCAAAAACGACTTGGTTTCCCTGCTGAGCCGCGGATCTGATTCATAACTGACGATTTCGTTTGACATAGTTGCTTGTTTAAATTGTTGATCCATCCATCTACTCTATATTCTGCCCGGGCAGAGCAGACCCGATATTATTCCCGGAATCGCTTTCCCCAGGAAATTTAATGAGTAAAGTAGGCGGACGATCAGATTTTACGGTCTGTTTTTTTTCACCAAAAGGAGCTTTGTCTGAGCCGATTTTTCAATCTTAGCTGATGTCGTAAAAACAGCTTCACAGGCCTTCGCGGAAAACATTATCTTTATAGGCCATGAAAGCTGTTTTTGCAGTTTTCATTCGCTCAACCCAAACTAAACACACCATGAAAAGAATTGCTTACCTGTTCCTGATCGCAACTTTACAGGCTAACACGGGCACTACCCAGACTTACCAGGTGAAACCCGTACCTTTCAACCAGGCCAGTATTGACGATGGTTTCTGGAGTCCACGCTTAAAGGCGCATTCCGGTCAGACCCTGCAGGTGTGCATCGCCCAGATGCAGGACTCCACAAAACGTATCATCAACTTTGAGAAAGCGGCGGGTTTGAAGGAGGGGAAGCATGAGGGGATCTATTTTGACGATTCGGATGTATATAAAGCCATGGAGGGAATTGCCTATTCGCTGATCAACAATCCCAATGCATCGTATGAAGCCCTGCTGGACCGGTGGATTGGCCTGATTGCAAAGTCGCAGCGCCCTGATGGCTATCTGAATACCTATTATTCGCTAAACTTCCCGGATCAGCGGTGGACAGACATGGAGAAGCACGAAATGTACTGCGGCGGGCACATGATCGAGGCCGCCATTGCTCATTACCAGGCCACCGGAAAGAAAACTTTCCTCAATGTGGCCGTGAAGTTCGCCGACCATCTGGATCAGACTTTCGGTCCCGGTAAGCGGCACTGGGTACCGGGCCACGAGGAGATTGAACTTGCGCTGGTCAAACTGTATCATACAACAAACAGCAGGAAATATCTGGACCTGGCTCACTGGCTGCTGGAAGAACGGGGACAGGGACATGGCAAAGGAGGCATCTGGAATAACCCAAAGATGGGTCCTGCTTACTGCCAGGACGACGTCCCGGTTTCTGAAATTTCAGACATTAAAGGGCATGCCGTACGGGCGATGTACCTGTTTTCGGGGATGGCCGACGTGGCAGTCGAAAAGAAGATCCCCGCTTATGTGGGGGCGCTGGAACGGGTATGGGAAGATGTTGTTGACCGGAATATGTACATCACCGGAGGAATCGGTTCTTCGGGACATAATGAAGGGTTTACCGAAGATTACGATCTTCCCAACAAGACGGCCTACTGTGAAACCTGCGCGTCAATCGGGATGGTTTTGTGGAACAACCGGATGAATTTACTTTCAAAAGATGCCAAATACGCCGATGTCATGGAACGCGCGCTTTATAACGGCGTCCTTTCGGGTATATCGCTCCGGGGCGACCTGTTCTTCTATGTGAATCCGCTGGAGTCGGACGGCCATCATCACCGCCAGCGGTGGTTTGGCTGTGCCTGCTGCCCAAGCAATGTTTCGCGGTTCATCCCTTCGATAGGCAGTTATATTTATCTGAAGAATGAAAAGGAGTTGTTCGTAAACCTTTACATGGGAAACAAAGCGGAACTGGAGATGGGCAAAACAAAGGTGAAGATCACCCAAATGACCGATTATCCCTGGGGCGGAAAGATCGGTTTGCGTATCGATCCTGTTTCGCCGGTCAGTTTTGATTTGAAGCTTCGGATTCCCGGCTGGTGCCAAAAATTCACGGCATCGGTGAACGGTAAAATCGTGCCTGCCGTGGCCGGGGAAGATGGTTACCTGACGGTGACAAGGCAATGGAAGAAAGCTGACCGTGTTGCCCTGCTGCTGGATATGCCTGCCGAACTTGTTGCAGCCGATCCCCGCGTAAAGGAAAACACCGGTAAACGGGCAGTGCAGAAGGGGCCACTGGTATATTGCCTCGAACAGGCGGATAACCGGGAAATGGAGAATGCAGTGGTTCGCGACGATATGGCATTCGAGGTGCTTCCTGCAAGCGGCAAACTGGCCGGATTAAAGATGCTGAAAGCCAAATCGCAGGACAAGGAATTGGTTTTTATCCCCTACTTTGCCTGGGATAACCGCGAAGCCGGTAAAATGAAGGTGTGGCTGCCCGCGGAACGTTGAATCCGCTTGAAAAAATGATCTGAAATTCATTTTTGTAATCTTCTATGCTTACTTTTATACGTTAATAAAAGAAGCAGATGATATGCTTTTCCGGGAAAAGCAGGAATGACACTGCCAGAGCCAATTATTAAAAACGACTGACAAATGACGCGACAAACGGGAAGTGAAACACAAAAGTGGAAGGCAGTGCCTCTTTTGGTCGTCTTTCTTCTCGCCGCGAATATTGTTTTCTCCCAGGTGGGGGCGGAGGGGGCCTTTTCAGAAAAGAGGACCGGCGCGAAATTCCTGCCTGAAGCGGATATGCCGGAGGTGCATCTGACCAGCGCAGCCGACTCCTTCTTCTTCTCCCGGCGCATTTTCCACCGTTTTGGACTGGAACTTCGGCCCGACCATATTTTTCCGACAAACTCGTTCCTGCGGGGAGAAAATGCCGGCTGGAGCCCGATCAATGCCGGTTTTTCCACCCACCTGAAGTATTCCTTTCAGTTTCATCCGCATACGATGGCCGGTCGTATTTACAGGGAAGCGTATCAGGGACTTGGATTAGCCTGGTATACATTCGGCGAGAAAGAGCAAATCGGGAACCCGCTTACCTTTTACCTGTTTCAGGGTGCGCGGATCAGCCGGTTCAGTCCGCGCTTGTCGCTCAATTACGAGTGGAACTTCGGATTGTCGCTCGGCTGGGAGCCTTATGATTATGAGCGGAATTATTATAACGTCATGACCGGATCTGGGGCGAATGCCTATCTCAACGTCGATCTTTACCTGAGCTGGATGCTCTCGCGCCGGCTTGATCTCACCGGCGGAGTAACCCTTTCTCATTTTTCGAACGGGAATACCAAGTACCCCAACGCGGGACTAAACACCACGGGGTTAAGCATGGGGCTGACCTACAATTTTAACCGGAAAGACTTTTCATTTCCTGATCCGGTTTATCAGCCTGCCATTCCGGTGTTTCCCCGTCACGTCAGTTATGATCTCGTGCTTTTCGGCTCCTGGCGCCGCAAGGGTGTAGTTTACGGAGATGGCATGATCGCTTCGCCCGATGCCTATACCGTGGCGGGATTTAATTTTGCCCCGATGTATAATTTCGGATACAAATTCCGTGCGGGCGTGTCGCTCGACGGGGTGTATGATGGCAGTGCCAATGTGTACACGACCAATCATGTTCGGGGAACAGAGCAGGAGTTTTTCAAGCCTTCGGTCAGTAAACAACTGGCGCTGGGCGTGTCGGGACGGGCAGAGTATGTGATGCCCTACTTCACTGTGGGTATCGGGTTGGGTGCCAATGTCCTCCACGGAGGCGGCGATCTGGAAGGATACTATCAGATCGTTGCCCTGAAAATTGAAGTCACCCGGAATTCATTCATCCACATCGGGTATACCCTGAAGGATTTTCAGGATCCTAATTTCCTGATGCTGGGTGTTGGTTTCCGGCTGAATAACAAGTATCCGCCAAACGGCATTTAGCTTTTCAGCTTTTCTCTCGCAAAGGAGCGTTTCAGTCCCGGTTTTCGCCTCCCATCCATTCCTTGAAGTTTCCCGGGTTTTCCTGGCTGCTGTATTTACGCAAACCCCCTTAACAGGGTTATGGCAGTACGAACGGCAAGGTGTTCGGCCCGGCGGCAGATCGGAGGGTTAGGGGAAAAATTCCGGCCATGTGTTAATTAATAAAGATGGAAAAATTACATTTGCATCTGAAAGGAGCGGGTACCAGCCCTGGCAAATACCCGCGGGCACGTCAAATGATCCATTTGTCTGATGAAAAGAGTCCCCCTCGGAACTGTCCGGTTTTAACGGAAAAACTTTGGTGTAGCCGGAGGGTTTCTTTCCGGCTGCATTGTTCCCTGTAACCTAAAGGTGCTGCCCGGGTAACAGGAGTTGACTGAGAAAGAGAATTTGGTATTTTTGTATAAAAAGACCCATTGGAAACCTCGGATAAAAATAACGACGATCAGCTGATTCTTGATTTGAGGTCCGGAGATATCCTGGCGTTTAATCAAATTTTCGAGATTTTCAGTTCCAGGCTTTTTCTTTTTGCAAAAGCTTATTTAGGTTCGGTCGAAGATTCTGAAGAGTTGGTGCAGGAGGTGTTTACGATTCTTTGGGAAAAACGTGATCAACTAAAGAGCGGGTTTTCTTTCCGATCTTATATTTTCACCATTGCGTTTAATATTATAAAAAAGCATTTTAAGCAGAAGGCGCTGTTCCGGAAATTTGCACAGGAGGAACTGCTGAATGATGTGATAAAGGAGCCTCAGCAGGAAATTGACTATAAGATCTTAAAAAACTACATACTGGAATTGACTGAAGCTCTTCCCGAAAAACGCCGCGAGGTCTTTGTAAAGAGCAGATTTGAAGGGTTGTCCAACAAAGAAATTGCAGCCGATATGGGGCTCAGTAAGAAAACCATCGAAAATCACCTGAACCTGGCACTGCGGGAAATTAGAAGTAAGATGGAGAAAGGGAGGCTGTCGGTTATTCTTTTTTATTCTATGTTCATAGAGTAATTTTCAAAGAATTTTTGATTTTGCTTGGGTGCAGTCGTGTACTTAAGAATATAATAAGTAATAATCAAAAAATTGATGAAAAAGAAGAAGCGATCAGATTTGGATATGTCTCTTCAGCCTGAAACTTCACTTCACGACTGGATTGAAAAGCAATTTGAAGACGAAAGGAATGAACCATTACTGAAGCAAACCCTTAAAGACAAGTGGGCGGATATTCTCGGCAGTCAAACGCCATCCGTCGACCTAAAGCATATTCTGTATAGAATCCATTTCAATATTAATGTGAGAAAAGGGAAAAGGAGCGTGCCCGCAGCCAGACACCTTTACAGCCTGTTCTCGAAAATTGCGGCAGTTTTCATTTTACCATTACTCGGTATAAGTATCTATCTCGCACTGGACAAATTTCAAAAGCCCGTTCAGTTTGCGGAGATCATGGCCCCCAAAGGAGAGAAGGTAAAATTTGTTTTACCCGACGGCTCATCGGGTTATCTGAATTCCGGGTCAACGCTTAAGTACTCCTATCCTTTCTATGATAACAGATTGGTTGAACTGAATGGTGAAGGTTTTTTTGATGTTGTTCACGATAAAAGGAAGTTTATTGTTCAGACCGGCGATGTGAAAATTGTGGTTCATGGGACTCGGTTCAACGTTTGCGCGTACGATGACGATTCTCAGGTGGTCACTACACTTGAACAGGGAAGTGTAACCGTAACAGGAGGCACGGAAGGAGAGGAGTTAACGATTAATCCGGGGCAACAAGCCGTTTTTAACAAGATGAGCAGAGAGGTAATGGATAAGAATGTTGACGTTGACCTGTTTGTTTCATGGAAAGACAATATGCTTAGGTTTCACGATACTCCCTTTCTCGATGTTGTAAGGAAAATGGAACGGTGGTATGATGTGAAAATTCTGCTGGATGATAAGCTTAAGTTCACCCAACGCTATACGATGACCATAAAGACGGAAAGTCTTCGCGAAATGCTGGAGCTGATGCTGGTGACTACACCCATGAAATATGAAGTTAAAGAAGACCTGGTCTATATAACCTATAAACAATGAAATGCCTATGAGATAAGCATCCATATGAAAAGAAGAAGGAAGATGTTCCTGCACCTTCCTTCTGATGTTCGTGTTCCTGCACGAACCTGAGATAATTCACCCGAAAGGGAATCATTTCACTCAAAAACCAAATTTATGAAAAAAGAATTAATGTTTTACCCATGCAGGTGGGATAATGACCTGTGTAAACTGGTTCGAATTATGAAACTAACTTCAATAATTATTCTGGTGGCACTGATGCCTGTATGTGCTTCAGTTTATTCACAGACAAAACTCAACCTGAAAATAAGCAACACGCCGGTTGAATCAGTCTTAAAGGAAATAGAAGATCAGAGTGAATATTTTTTTCTTTATAACAATGAGCAAATCGACGTTACTCAAAGAATCAGTATTGAAGTAAATAATCGAACCATTGGGGAAGTTCTGGAGGCCATCCGTGAGCAGACAGGAATTCAATATCTTATTAAGGACCGGCAAATTGCCTTATATAAAGGAGATTTAAGATCAGGCACAGCAGTACAAACCCGTGCGGGTCAGCAAAGGACATCGGTTTCCGGGAAAGTGACTGACAGCGGGGGACAACCCCTGCCGGGGGTCTCGGTTATCGTAAAGGGAACCACTAACGGTACGATAACCAATGTTGATGGTCAGTATTCAATTTCCAACATTCCTGCCGATGCGGTTTTGCAATTCTCATTTGTAGGGATGAAGACCCGGGAAATTCCGGTTGAGGGGAAAAGCAATATTCACATTACAATGCAGGAAGAGGCCATTGGGATTGACGAAGTCGTAGCGATCGGATACGGAACGATTAAGAAAAGCGATTTAACGGGTTCCGTATCACAGGTAAAAAGCGGAGAACTGAATGCATTCCCTTCTTCAAATCTTTTGCAGGCTTTATCAGGCCGGTCATCCGGTGTACAGGTTATTCAAAACACCGGCGCTCCGGGCGCTTCAACGAGCATCAGGATCAGAGGGGCAAATTCGATTCAGGGGAGCAATGAACCTTTGTATGTGGTCGACGGATTTCCGATTAACAATCCAACTGCGCTCAATAATTCAGATATTGAGAGCATTGAAGTTCTCAAAGATGCGTCTTCCACCGCAATTTATGGTTCAAGGGGAGCAAACGGGGTCGTCTTGATTACCACCAAAAGGGGAAAGGAAGGAAAAAACAGCGTTGATTTTGAGTCCAGCTACAGCTCACAATCACTGATTAGAAAGCTGGATCTGATGAATGCAAAAGAATATGCGACTTTGTATAATACCAAAGCCGTAAATGATGGCGTGAACGCATATTTTACAGAAGATCAGATTAAGTCATTCGGGAATGGCTTTGACTGGCAGGATCTCATATACGGGACGGCACCTACTCTGACTACATCGCTGAATGTAAACGGAGGCAACGAAAAAACAAAGTTCGCCATATCAGGGAGTGTGCATAATCAGGACGGTATCATCAAGGGAAGTAATTACAACCGGTATTCAGTCCGAACGAATCTGGATCATCAGTTTAGTAAGAAATTCAGCGCGTCATTATCCAGTACTTTAACGCGTATTGACACGGAACGGAAGGATAGTGGTGGCGGATCGCGGGGAAACTCGCTCATTGCATCCCAATTCGCACCCCCGACCCTTTCACCGTATAACGAGGATGGCACCTACAGAGTGCTGGCCGTTGTGTATCCCTTCGTTGCCCCCGATCTGATTAACCCACTCAATTTTATCAATGAGCAGTCGTCGGTTATACGTGCCAACGTTGCATTGGTCAATGCTGCACTGATCTTTACTCCGATACGGGATCTGACAATTAAAATCTCAGGGGGTATCGAAAACCGGGATGACCGAACCGATAACTACACAACCAGGAACTTTATTAATTCCGACGGCAGCGCCTCGGCCAGTACCAGCCAGTATACAAGTTTATTGAATGAAAATACGATCAGCTACAGCCGCACTTTTAATGAAGATCATCAGCTTTCTGTTTTGGCAGGTGTAACTTATCAGGATTTTGTAACAACAAGTTTGTCCGGAAGCGGTACCGGCTTTCTTTCCGATATCTTCGAAACATACGACTTAAGCGCTGCGATTACTCCCGGCATTCCCGGATCCGGTTACTCGAAATCGGTCTTGTTATCCTATCTGGGCAGATTGAATTACAGCTTCAAAAACAAATATCTCGTAACGGCAAGTTACCGTGCTGATGGTTCGTCGAAATTCAGTAAGGGGAACAAATGGGGATATTTCCCTTCTGCTGCATTGGCGTGGAGAATCTCGGAAGAAGGTTTTCTAAAAGACAATCCTTTAATCTCCAATATGAAGTTGAGGACCAGCTGGGGTACGACGGGAAGCCAGGCTATTGGGCCTTATGTGACATTAAATCAGCTGTCTTCAGGAAAAACAGTATTTAATGATGCACTTTACAATTCTTTTGCACCCGGAACAAATCTTCCCGGAAATCTGAAATGGGAAACAACCGAACAAACTGATTTAGGGCTCGATATTGGTATTTTTAAAAATCTTGTTCTGATTACTGCTGACTACTATATCAAAAATACAAGCGACCTGCTGAATACCGTTGTATTACCTTCTTCATTAGGGTTTACACGAACGATTCAGAATATCGGAAAGGTACGGAATAAAGGTTTTGAGCTCGGATTGGATGCTCAGTTGCTCAAAAAAGAAGGTTTTACATGGGATATCAATGCTAACATCTCATTTAACCGGAACAAGGTTGTCAAGCTTTACAATGGGGAGGATATTCTGACAGGCTCGGTCAGTGTGGTCGCTTTGCAGGACAATACCAGCATTCTTCGGGAAGGACAGCCTATCGGACAATTCTGGGGCTATCTCGAAGACGGATACGACGACAATGGAAAAGTGAAGTATGTCGATCTTGAACCCGACGAGAAGTTGACTTCAGACGACAAAACCTATATTGGAGACTATAACCCTGATTTCACGTATGGTTTCAGTTCAAATCTGAAGTATCGGAACTTTGAACTGAATATTTTCCTTCAGGGGTCGTACGGCAATGACATATTTAATCTAAGTTCGGTTACCTATGCCTATGATTTTGTGTCGGGAATGAATATGATAAAGGATGTATTGTATGATTCCTGGACACCTGCCAACACCAATGCAAAATACCCGATTATCAGCAGAAATACGACCATAAATATTTCCAACCGCTTTATCGAGGATGGATCTTATTTAAGGCTTAAGAACATTCAGCTGGCTTACACTTTTCCAGCAGGGAAACTGAAGTTTCTGCAGTCTCTGCAGGTTTATGCGAGCGGTCAAAACCTGCTGACCCTCACGGGATATTCCGGGTGGGATCCGGAAGTCAACTCGTCAGGATTGGGAGTTGACAACAAAACATATCCCATGTCAAAATCTCTCACGTTTGGCTTCCGGGCCAGGTTTTAAGTAAGTCAAGTTGAATTTTTTGATTCTAAAGCAGTTTAAAATGGAAAAAATGAACAAATATTTAAGTCTTCAACAGAGCAAGCTGAGGATTTTGTCAGGATTTATGTCAGTTGTTTTTGCGTTGATGCTTTTCCCCTCATGCGATGACTTGCTTGAAGAAAGCCCGAAAACACTCGCCGCAGAAAATTTCTATAATACAGCCGAGGAAGTTGAAACCGCTATTAACGCAATCTATGGGGTGCTCAGATCCAACAATATGGTGGAACAAATCGTGATACTGGATGCACACACCGATTGGGGATATGGACGGGGAAGCCGGGCCGACTATAACAATCTTCAGGGATTCAATGCTGCAAGCATTAACAATGCGGGGGGACGATGGAACACATTCTATCTGGCCGTGCGCAATGCGAATCTTGTCGTTAAAAATGCCCCGCTCGGCTCCTCAATCAGCGAGTCCGACATTGTCAAATGTTTGGCCGAAGCCAGATTCCTTCGTGCATTTGCATATTTTCAGCTGGTCCGGAACTGGGGCAGCGTTCCGCTCCGTACTGAGGAGAATATGACAGAGAAGGATTTGCCGAAGAGTCCGGTTTCTGCAGTTTACGATTTGATTGTTTCCGATTTAACTTTTGCTGAAAGTAATTTGCCGGAGACCCAGGCCCTGGCAGGGAAAGCTACCAAATATGCAGCCAAAGTTATGCTTGCCGATGTTTACCTCACACTTGGCAGGTATCCGGACGCCAGGGATAAAGCGAATGAGGTTATTCAATCGGGTAAATACTCGCTGGTTCCGGTCACCGGCAAAGCCGATTTTCAACAGAAACTATTTGGGCCTGAGGTCATCACGACACCTGAAGAAATATTCTATCTCAAGTATAGCCGGCAGGCGGGAGAGGGGAACTGGATCCTTTGGGTGTTAAGCCATCCCAGTACCGGAAACTTCAACTTTGGAGGTGCTTATGCTCACTATAGCAGCGCGACAAACCCATTTTACATTTCCTGGAATGATAACGATATCCGGAAAAGTCTCTGGGACAAGATCAATTTTGGTTTGGGTCCCAATACACTCGTTTCCAGTAAGTACATTGATAAAAACGCGGTTGAACAAAGTCGGGGAGCAGGCAATGATTTGCCGCTTTACAGGTACGCTGACGCATTATTGATTTATGCGGAAGCATCGTGTATGGCATCAAACGGGCCGACAAGCGAAGGAGTTGAAGCACTGAACAAAGTACACCGGCGCGCATGGGGCCTTAGCCCAAATGCTGTTTCTTATGTGGATTACAAAGTAACGGATTACACGAAAGCCTCTTTTCAGGATTTAGTCCTGACCGAGAGAGCTTATGAGTTTATTTTCGAGGGTAAGCGATGGTATGATCTGAAGCGGACCGGTAAGGCTGCGGAGGCGGTTAAGGCTGCCAAAGGGGTTACCATAGCAGAGAAGGCTTACTTATGGCCAATCCCGGTATCGGAGTTAGATTACAACAAGGCACTCGATCCGGCAACAGATCAAAATCCGGGCTATTGAACTTAAACCGTCCCGGTCCGAATCGACGGGCCGGGACACCTGAAATTGTACTCAGGTCGTATTCGCAAGTAAAAGTTAAGCATTGTTGATTAAACCAGGAAAACATTATGACGAACATAGCAAGACGTACCATGCTCAAAACACTGGGAGGTGTTTCTTTGGCTGGTCTCATGCCCGTGTCAGGAGGAACGCTGCCTTTTGACAAGAAATCGGACGAAAATTCCAGGACAGTAAAGGCCGATGTTTTGGTGATTGGAGGCGGTACGGCCGGGACAATCGCTGCAATACAGGCAGCCCGTGCGGGTTGTTCTACCGTATTGGTTGAAAGCGGAAGTCAGCTGGGAGGTACGACAACCACCGGAGGCGTTTCTTTTCCAGGCTTGTTTCATGCCTGGGGTAAACAAGTAATCAGCGGCATCGGATGGGAACTGGTTTCGGAAGCTGTAAAGCTGAATGATGATCAACTGCCCGATTTTCTGGTCCCGACAGGAAAACAGCACTGGAGACACCAGATCCGGGTTAATCCGTTTATCTATACCATGCTGGCCGAAGAGAAGTGCCTTCAGGCCGGTGTCCGGCTCCGTTACTATGAATCTCCTTTTTGCATTGATTATAAAAAGGGACAATGGGAAGTAGAAACAGTGGGAAAGGGGACCCATGCTAAAATCATTTGTAATCAGTTAATCGACTGTACCGGAAATGCTTCTGCAGCTTCCCTTTCGGGATTAAAGGTTTTAAGGGAGGAAGAAACACAACCTGGAACCCTGATGTTTAGAATTGAAGGGTATGACATTGGCAAACTCGATTTAAAATTGCTTCAGCAACGTTACGAAGCAGCGGTTGCGGAAGGTGAACTGGAAAGAGAGGAATTCCGCAGCATTCAGGCGTTACTCAGAACGGCCGGTGACAATGTTCAGCATATACCGGGGGCTGACTCCACCAGTTCCGAAACGCATACCATAACGAATATAGAAGGGCGTGCGTCGCTGATGAAACATCTGAGATTCCTGCGAACCCTTCCCGGATGTGAGAAAACAAAGCTGGTGAGCATGCAGCCTGAAACCGGTGTGCGGGAAACTTACCGGATCGACGGAATCTATCAGATTACCCACGAAGATTACGTTAGCGGGAAGGTTTTTGACGACTCTGTTTGCTACTCATTCTATCCGATCGATCTTCACGACAAGAACGGGGTGGTGCCAAGGCACTTGGAGGAGGGAACCGTTGCAACTATACCATTGACGGCATTGATACCCAGGAACAGCCGGAATTTTTTGGTGGCGGGGCGTTGCCTGAGCAGCGACCGGCTTGCAAATTCCGCTCTCCGTGTGCAGGCTTCCTGTATGGCTATGGGCCAGGCAGCCGGTGCTGCCGCGGTTATTGCAAACAAACACAAGACAACCCCTTCAGAGGTTCCCGTTGACGAAGTGAAATCACTCGTACGCGATTATGGAGGCATCGTTCCCGGATTTCAGTGAGTTTCTTTTCAGGAATACCTGGCTTTGTCATTCGCCGATTTATTTCTGTGAACTAACGGTTCCCTGTGAATTACATTGACCGATACTTGCTGTCGATGCCGCCGGTTACTGTGCAATCTTTCGCATCTTCGAGCTGATATAAACCGGGATTACCTTAACTTTGGACAACGATAGCAAATTTGAAATGAAAAACATATGAAGACAAAAGCACTTATTACAGGACTGATTTTGTTCGTTCTGGTGGGTTGTGCTGAGATGCAGCAGGTGGTCAGGGGCGTTTATGGCGATCAGCTTCCGCTGACCCAAACGGAGATCATTGCTGGACTGAAACAGGCGCTTTCGGTGGGGGTCGACAGTTCGGTGGTCAGGCTGGCCATTGCCGACGGTTACCTGAAGGATCAGGCCGTCAAAATACTTCTTCCGCCCGAAGCGGAAGTGATCACCAGCAATCTGAACAAGCTCCCCGGCGGACAGCAACTGGTTGACCGGGTTGTGACAAGCATCAACCGGGCTGCATCCGACGCTGCCAAAGAAGCTTCGCCTATCATCCTGAACAGCATCCGGAATATGACCATCCAGGACGCCGCCGGAATCCTGAAAGGAGGTGATCATGCGGCTACCGATTTTTTGAAACGCACCAGCTACGATGCACTCGTCAGTTTATATCGGCCCAAAATACAAGGGTCGCTGAACGAAAAACTGGTGGGCAATCTTTCCGCCCAGCAATCCTGGAACGAGCTGACCGGCAAATGGAATACCATCGCCAGGTCGGCCATCGGGCAGATGACCAGCCTGAAAACTGTGGAGACCGACCTCAGCGCTTATCTGACGCAAAAAGCGCTCGACGGACTGTTCCTCAAAATTGCGGATACGGAAAAGAATATTCGCCAGGACCCTGCTGCCCGGGTTACCGACCTGCTGAAACGGGTATTTTCAAGGCAGTAGCCGGCCTGTTTCCCGCGAGTGGCCCGCGCAGAGCCGCAGTGGCTCCTGTTGCGGGGTCATCATCCGGCCTGTTGCCCCTAATGGCATGCCGGGTCAGCACGGCGCCTGGAGTTTAAATCATTTCGCGGGCTTTAATTTCAAGGTATTTATTGATCAGATTAACCGACAAGCCTTCAGGCGGGGTCAACAGCGGCATGATGCCGGCATGTCTTAGCTTGTTAGCGATCACTTTTTTGTCGTGAATGAATTTCCGGGCAAGGACGTGAACGTAAATTTCTTCTGTACTGCGGGAATCCTGCTCCGCCAGCCGGCGGACTTCGGTATTCTCAAAAAATACCACAAGCAGCAAATGTTGTGCGGCAATCTTCCGGAGAAAAGGGAGTTGCCGGTCTAAAGAGGGAAGGCCCTCGAAATTGGTATACAGGATCAGAAGTGACCGTTGTTTGATGCGTTGTGCAATGGCCAGGTAAAGTTTTTCATACGACGATTCCCTGAAATCGGTCTGCTGGTTATACAGTCCCTGCATGATCCGTTGCAGGTGTCCGCCTTTCCTTTCGGCAGGGATCAGTGTGTGAACCTGATCGGAGAAGGTGATCAGGCCGGCCCGGTCGTGTTTGATCATCGCCATGTTCGAGATGATCAGGCTGGCGTTAATCGCATAATCCAGCAGCGACATTCCTTCAAAAGGCATTTCCATGACACGTCCCATGTCGATCACTGAAATCACCTGCTGTGAACGCTGGTCCTGGTACTGGTTCACCATCAGCGTACTCTTTCTCGCGGTCGCTTTCCAGTTGACCGTTCGGGGATCATCGCCCCTGACATATTCTCTGACCTGATCGAATTCTGAATGTTGCCCGATCCTGCGCGTGCGTTTTATACCCATTTCTTCCAGCCGGTTCGATATTCCCAGCAGCTCAAACCTTCGCATGCTGATGAATGACGGAAACACCGGTACCGATTGGGCATTGTTCGCATGAATTCCACGAATAATCAGTCCCAGGCGGGTGGATACAAATACATTCGTTTGCCCAAACCCGTACTCGCCGCGGGTAAGTGGCCGCAGCAGGTAATCAACGATCCTTTCCTCTCCGGGGGCAATAGAATGGGAAACGGAGAAATCGCGTTTTTGAAATTCGACCGGCAATTCCTCGATCACCGCTACCCTGACCTTGAAAGGAAAGGTATTCAGCAAACTCAGCGAAACCGGATTGTCGTCGCCGAGCGAGAGGCGCGCAGGAACTTTGCGCCTGATTACGATGGTCTGGCTGCTCAGAATAAGCCGGCCCGCGTCGGTGACGCTCACCGCAGTCAGGACGAGCAGGGCCAGTTGCGCCGGGAAATAGACCCACGCAAAAGGATAACTCAGTATGAACAGCATGACCACCGTGAGCAGTCCGGTGAAAAACCGGTTTGAAAAACGGATGTTCCTTATAGTTTTAAGCATGATTGGCTATCGGGGCACTTCGACGTTTTGAACCAGCATCTGAATGATTTCTTCCGGATGAATTCCCTCCAGTTCTTTTTCGGGTGAAAGGATGATCCGGTGACAGAGAACCGGATTAATGATCTCCTTGATATCGCTCGGGGTCACGAAGTCGCGTCCGCTGACCGCCGCAACAGCTTTGGCCGCGTTCATGATGTGAATGGACGCTCTTGGCGAAGCTCCCAGATAGATATCCCGGTGGTTCCGGGTGGCGGAAACAATACCCGCGATATAATTTTTCAGGCTCGCATCGATGGTCACGTCGAAAATCTTCTTTTGAAAGGCAATCAGCTCGGATGCCTCTATGACGGGCACAATATCGTCAGTTTGCAGCCTGTCTTTCCTGGCATCGTGAATGTCGAGGATCTGTTGTTCTTCTTCCGGAGAAGGATAGCCGACGTTGATCTTGAACAGGAACCGGTCGAGCTGGGCTTCGGGAAGGCGGTAGGTCCCTTCATGCTCCACGGGGTTCTGTGTGGCAAAAATCAAAAATGGTGGCTGTAGCGGATAGGTAACTCCGTCGACCGATACCTGCCGTTCCTCCATCACCTCAAACAAGGCCGATTGCGTTTTGGCCGGAGCCCGGTTGATCTCGTCAATGAGGATCAGATTTGAAAAGACGGGACCCTTCTTAAACTGGAATTCCGCTTTCCCCATGTGGTAGATCGAGGTGCCCACGACATCCGAAGGCATCAGGTCGGGGGTGAACTGAATGCGGGAAAAGCTCGCGTTGATCGATTTGGCCAGAAGTTTTGCCACGAGTGTTTTGGCAATTCCCGGAACTCCTTCTATCAGCGTATGCCCGTTGGCCAGTACGGCGAGAATCAGCGAATCGATCAGTTGTTTCTGCCCCACAATGGCTTTCGCCAGTTCGGCTTTTATCCTGGCTACGGCCTCGCTCAGTCCCGTCAGGTCGGTTCGCGTTTCAAACAATTGATTTTCTTCCATATTATTTTTAGTTTTTCTGTATAGCTTGTTTGGAAGCTTTTCTGCTTTCCCTGTAGAAAAGCTCAATGAATCCGTTGAACCGGATCAGCTCATCTTCGTACACCCGCTCTTTTGTTGAAAGCACCTGATACTGGTTAAAGATGCGGGCAATAAGTTGCTCTCCCACAGCCGACTTTGTTGCCAGCTTTTGATAGAACGAGGATGTGAACTCATGGCGGATGAAGTATTTGGAACAGATATATTCGGAAAATGAAACAAATATCTTTTTGACCAGGTCCTGATGATTTTTCTGATGAAAATACAGGAGGCCGACAGTGCGGACAAAATCGAGCGAAAGATTGGTCTTTGGCGGCAGAATGGGAATGGGGCGCTGGCGACGCCGGATGTTTGTCAGCACATACAGCAGCAAGCCGGTAAGCAGCGTCCAATAGGCCGCGCGCAATGCTTTCAGCGACAAGATGATTTTTATGGGCGATTCATTCCGGCTGCCGAATGGCTTATAGTACTCATCCCAATCTATTTCCCCATTGCTTTCCGGCAGTGATGCCAGTACTTCTTCCAGATAATGGTGGTCGTTGTACAGAATATGGTAATTGGTAAACACCTGCGGTTGCGCGTGAAGGAAAAAGCTGCCCTTGCCATAAGTCACCTGCACATAATTGATCTTATAATTGCCTTTCCCCAGCGGAGTGGCTGCTGCGGTGTCTGACAGTACAAACCAACCCGATTGGATCAGTTTTTTAAATTGATATTTGCTGCCCCGGCTTTTACCGGTCAGAGTTTGTAAGGTGATGACCGAATCAAGGATGTTGCGGTGCAGGCTTTTAAATGTGATATTCAGCGAATCGGTGAATGCTTTTGGCCACATTTCGCTGGCTATCAATACTTTCGATCCCCTTTTTACTTTTTGAAGCAAGGCGTTCAGATCGGGCGGAGCCGGATTGAAATGATTGGTGATAATGAAAACCGTGCTGCTTGTGCTGTCGCCGGTCCACCGTTCGTAAAGACTATTTGTATTCACCTTTATCTGTGATCCCGGAAACAGGTCTTCAACAGAATGCTGCAGGATCCATGTGCCAAAAGGGATCTTGTCCATGCCCGAATAAGTCTGTTTCCAATTAGTTTCCGGAGGAACCAGGGTCTTCAGGTAAAACAGGGTCCCGAGCAACACTGCCATGCCGATGCCGAATTTCAGCTTAGCTTTCATCCGTAAATAATTTGTTTTTTAATGGTCGGATGGAATTCCCTTCGGGGATTTCCGCTTCGCTCCAATTCGCATAACCAGGATTTTCGTTCCTGTTTGTGCTTGGCGCGATCATGCTCGTTTCATAGGGCTTTTCTTTTGCCTGGCGGATGGCTTTGATCAGATTCCCAAAGCCGGACTGGATTTTCTGAAACTGGTCATTCCCGGGCTGGAATTTTCCATACCAGACGTAATCAAAGATCAGGGTCTGTATTTGAAACTGGCTGCGAATATCGGCCGACTGGATTTCGTGCAGGTAATCCCGGTTGGTTTTATCTTTATGCCAGCTGATAAAGGCAGCTTCGTTCAACTCTTTCAGAATGTAAAGGTAATGATAGCGAATACACAGGCGCAGGTCACCCTCCTGTAGAGCCTTGTCGGCCAGGCCGTTTAAATCGATGCCTCCGATCTCTTCGTCGGGCAGGCTTACCTGCCCCGGCAGGTGTTTGCTTCCTTTTCCGAAGATCCACCGGAATTGTCCGCCCGAAAATCTGATAACGGCAAAGACAATGAGTCCCAGGAATATTGCGGAGGTTAACAGAGGCGTCACTCCTTTTTGCCTGAAAATTGCCCTGAGCAGCCGGTACAGGTAGTTCCTGATCTTCTGTCCGATGGTAATTTCCCGGTACGGGTTTACCTCATAGCGGAACTCGCTTTCCTGTTTATATTCCGTCAGCCTTTCTTCCCGGAAGTGCCTCCCGGGAAGGGAAGCCTGCTCCACAGGGGCAGCCTGCAATGCTGATGGCAGCATACTAACCAGCACCAGCAATGCAAATATCAGTTGCCGGACAAAATCAGGCTTGTTCTTCATTGATCCGGTCGATTTTTTCCTGCAAGGTCGGACGTTCTTTTTCTTCAATCAGGCTGAAATATTGGACACTGATAAAAATGATCACCAGCGACCAGATGAATGTCTGAATGATCGATACAACTGTTGAGGCGATGATATAGCCCGTCGTATAGATTTGTGCAGGGCTGTGGTTCGACACCGCATGGAATGTTTTGACCAAGGTCGTTATAATGAGCGGAAGGCTCAGGATAATGCTAAAAAGATAGACGATTACAGCGCCGACGAAAAGGATCCCGAAGGTTTTCCACCAGCTTCCTTTGATGATTTCGAAGCTGCGGTGCAACGCCTGGCCGAATCCGGCATCTTCAAAAACAACGACCGGAGCAACCAGGGAGAAGATAACGGCCAGGTAAATTCCCGGGATGAGGAGAAATGCACTGGCAATGAGGACGATCACGACAATCGCAAGGTTGATGAATAAAAGTTTGATTCCCAGCTTTGGAAGCGAACCTTTTAATTCGGCTACGTCAAATTCAGCTTTCTTTCTGATGTAAATGTTTAAGAACGAGTAGATGACCGTCCCCAGGACTGTAAAATTCAGCATCTGCAGGAGATAACTCAGGCCTGCTTTCTTCCATGCATAAACCTGGAAGAAATTCATTCCCGGCCTGACACTCTCTGCCATATTTTTGGTCATAGAAATCTGGACGAGCACGAGCAGAATTCCTGTTATGATGAAGAAGGGAAGAACGTAAATGAGGAGCGCTTTTCCCAGTCGCCTGTATTCCGATTTGATGAGATCGATCGAATGGCTGATTACGGTTCCGAAATCCCGGACTTTCCTGAAAATAAACACATTCATAAGGTTGGTTTTTTTAGTTGATATGTTGGATAGAGAAAGAAATACCAGATGATGAAAGCCAGCGACAATGCGATGATTGTGAGCCGGACCACATCGGGAAGTTCGGTGTGGCGGGTCACATAACCTTCCAGAAAGCCGGCAACGATAAACAGGGGTATTACCCCCACGACAATCTTCAGGCCTGTCACAGCACCCCGCTGAAAGGAGACGATACGCGTATAAGTGCCTGGGAATAAGATGCTGTTGCCGATTGCCATTCCCGCGC
>JBFXKJ010000024.1:0-29406 GCA_050173895.1 Mangrovibacterium sp.
CTGGTTGCCGATGTGGAGTATCGCGAAGGCGAATACATCACTTTTGCAAGTGCCCATCTGGACTATACCAACACGGAAGAACGGCAGGTGCAGGTAAAAAAGCTGAACGAGGTGTTGCAGGCTCAGGCTTATCCGGTCATCGTGGCCGGCGACTTTAATGCGCATCCAGATTCGAAAGAGATCAGCGAAGGAATGAGCGCCTGGAAAACGGTTTCCAATCTCGAACCAACCATCCCGGCCAAAGCACCCCGCAGCACGATCGACTATATTTTCTGTTATCCAAAAGACAAATGGAGAGGGCATGATGCCGTCACCTACAGCAATATTCAACTTTCCGACCACCTGCCCGTCAGCGCAGTTGTGGAGCTGCAATAGCAGCCCGGCGAATGGTGAAACTAAAAAAGCAGTGCCCGGACCTTCGACCCGGGCACTGCTTTTTTATTGCTCTTTATTTTGTTCTTTCTTCTTTGTCGTGATGATGATGACGCCGTTTTTCCCTTCGTCACCGTATAAGATCGTACTGCTCTGGTCTTTCAAAACAGAAATTGACTCAATGTCGTCAGGTGGCGGCATCAGCTTATTTGTCATCCCTTTTCGTATCTTCACCCCGTCAATAACAAACAAGGGATTGATGGTGTCTTTTCGCGTGTCGATTATGATCACTGGTGATTCCCGCACATCTACTTTCACTTTGACCGAATCTTTAGGCACTGCCCTGACCTCCACGTTTGTTTTGACGGTATCGTCGACTATCACCCAACCAGTCTTATTCAACGGGTGCGAACCCCTGACTTTTGATTCAACCCGCGGGGTATTATCATGGTCGACTTTTGGCTGCGTGCCGTAGCCAACCACCTCGATATGCGTTGTTTTTGGGGTTTTATCCAGTTGAACATCGATCCGGGACGCTGTGCCCACAGCAACTTCTTCTACCCGGTAACCTGGTATCTGGTACACCAATATTGCATCCTGATCTTCAAGCTTCAGCACATAATTCCCCTCCCGGTCGGTAATGGTCCCGACCTGCTTACCCTTTACAACAACGGTAACGCTGGCCAGCGACTTCCCTGTCTCTTTGCTCACAACCTTTCCTGAAACTGTTTTTGACTCCTGAGCACTCGTTGCGGCCCTGAATTCACGATTGGAAAGAGTAATAATCAATCCTGTTAAAAGCGGCAGGAGCAGAAATTTCCGGATCAATCCGCTGCCTCTGTGTTTTGTTTTCATCATGATAATCCTGTTTTTTAACTGGCTTCCGTCTAATGCGGTCAAAAATGGCGGCACCCCGCTTTTCCCGGCAATTGTGACCATGGCCATCTGGTAACTTTGCGGGTCGGCATGCCTGATCACATAATCGTCGGCCAGAAACTCCAGATTGTTCCTGACTGCGTCCCTCATCAGCCATGCAAACGGGTTAAACCATTGGAAGAGAAATAGGAACTCGGCTATACAAACATCGATGGTATGTTGTTCTTTCACATGAATCTGTTCATGCTGAAGGATCATATCCAGATAAGACGCCTTCAGACTGTCCGAAGGAATAACAATCCGGTTGAAATAGGTAAAGGGGTGAATATCCTCATTCGAAACCAGGCAGGAAACACCATTCAGATGCTCTTTCCGTGCACGTTTTATCAATGCCAGCGCGCGCAAATGGCCGGTTGTTAAACGGACAAGGAACAAAACGAGTCCGAGGAAAAAAATTGCAGCCGCAATTTGTTCCCAGGAGAAAAGCTCCCAAAAGAACCAACCGGCAGGCTCCGGAGAAGCTTGTACCTGCTGAACGGGAATAGCCGGATAAACAGGTCCCGCGGGTGCATCGACCTGAAAGGTGATGAGCGGAATAAAAAAGCTGATCAGCATGGATCCCGTCAGGTAGATCCGGTTAAACCGAAAGTGCTTTTGCTTTTGGAAAAGCAGCAGATACGCCAGGTAAAATGCAGCCAGTGAAATGGACGCGCGAAGCAGATAAAATAGCAGGTCTTCCATAATCGGGTTTGTGAATAATGATTATCCTGTTTCAGTCTTCTGTGAAAGGTCGTGACCTTAGTCTTCTTTTTTAATGAGCGTGTTTTACCCTGACGTTTGTGAAAATTTTAATCTGCAACAGCCATTAACCGTCTGATAAGAAGGAAGCAAAAAAGATCCGCACAGCTTCTTGTGCGGATATGTTCAGTTTCTTATTGCGAAATAACAATCCCATTCAGAATAACCATCATTATTGGCGGAGGCATCAAAAAATCATTCCTGGATTTCTTGTAAATGAAAGAATCCCGGTAAGCTTTTTGAAATCAGAAGTAAACGGCAAGCGAAAAGGTCACCATCTGGTTCTTCGCATCAGTCAGCTCCGGATAATTCGAGCTGTCTTTCAAAACAGCCTTTATTCCGTGCGAATACCTGACCGAAAATTTAGCGGGAGGCAAGTTAAAACCAAATCCGCCAATCAGTCCGTAATCGTACTTTTCAAAGTCACCGTAGTCCAGTTCTCCGGTGCCGTATCCCCAATGAGTGTCGATGGAATAGGTCGCATCGATCAGGTAACTACCGTAAACCCCAACGACCAGATCGAGCACTTTGCCTGTACGAAGGTTTAGAAGCACCGGCCCCTCCAGGTAATGAAGGCGGTAATTGACGGCACCTTCATAATAATCGGATGCGTATTCATCAATCTCTCCTCCTTTTTTTGAATAAAGGATTTGAGGTTCAAGAGAAATGCCCCTTGTTACCGGCGCTTTGTAAGTAAAACCCAGAAGGTATCCTGCCTGTGAACTGGGGTCGCCTACCGCATCGGGCTGAAAAGTGGTTAACTGGATCCCTCCTACCAGCCCAAAACGGGCTTTATTATCCTGGCGAACCTTATCTGGCTCCTGCATTTGCTCCTGAGCCTGCAGGGCCAAAGAAGGAATAAATAAGACGGCAAAAATAATCAGTCGTTTCATCGTTCAACAGTTTTTAAGTTTTATACCGAAAAATTATTGTACCGGATCATCCGACTTTAGCACACCGGAAAGCGCATCATTCACTTACAGCTTATGGTCATACCGACACATTCCAAAAAGCCGGAATTTCCGCGAATTAAAAACGATTGTTTTGCCCTTTTATTTTCCATTTCACTGCATTTTTCAACCTCAGCCGGCCGGAACACGCACTCCCCACCGGCCTGTGCCGGCAACCTACTCACTTGCCGCCCTCAACAGTTCCACCGGAGGGATACATCCTTTCGTAGAGATATAGCCGGGAACAAAGTCTTTGACTGTTGCACAAACTAAATCACCGGCAGCTTCCAGGGTTCACGGTAGCCCGCTTTCAGATAACTTTCCGCCGCCGGATTTTCCACGAATCGCCTTTCTTTACGATCATAGACGACCCGGGTTCCCGTACGATATGAGATATTGGCCATATGGGCCAGAATGGTTGCAAAGGCGCCTTTTTCAACCGGACTATTGGTGGCAGGTGAACCGTTCCGGATACATTCGCACCAGTTCGTGGCATGCGCATCAACGCCACCTTCTTCGAAAGGGCCATCCAATCTGACCGGTTCTGCCGTCATTGAGCCGTCGCGGTTTTTATTTGGAAGTAACTCATAACCTTCTCTGTTGCATACAAGGGTAGCCTTGCTGCCGATCCAGGCCACACCCTGGTTCCGGTTGTATAAATGGGCAACCTGCTGTGTCCATTCGATATGGAATTTTTCATACTGGAAAATAGTGGTCTGGCAGCTCGGCGTTTCATTGAACGTTTCAGGATGCTTGTATGCTGTAGAAAAGACGGCAAGCGGAAACTCGCGCCTGCATAAACCTAAAGCATCCAGGCCATCAAATGCGGAGTCAATCCAGTGAACGCCCCAATCGGTTTGCTGCCCTCCGCCATAATCCCAGAATCCGCGCCAACCCCTCACACGCGAGCGATTGTAGCGTCGTTGAGGCGCCGGCCCCAGCCACATATCGTAATCGAGTGTTTCGGGTGGCAGGGAATCTTCTGCTCCCGTAACGGGATCTGTCCCCTGACTCAGCCACAACTGAACCTTGTACACATCTCCCAGCACACCTGTTTTGAGGATATCATTTGCTCCTTTGAAATATTTTTGACTGGTTTGCCATAAACCGGTTGTCACAACACGATTGTATTTTTTTTGCAGATCCATCATGTAGTTACACTCGTCAATACTGTTTGCAACAGGTTTTTCGATGTAAACCGCCTTTCCGTTTCTCAATGCCTCTGCAAAAATGTAGGTGTGCCAATGATCGGGAGTCGCAATAATGACACCCTGGATCGCTTTGTTTGCCAGCAGCTTTCTGAAATCACTATAGCGTTCCATTTGTGCTGTCTGATCCGGAAAGTTTTTTCTGAACCGTTCAGCCTGCCCGTTCAGCCGTTCCTGGTCGACATCACACATGGCAACGCATTGCACCCATTTGTTATTTTTGAGGGCGCCTTCCAGATCCCGGCACCCCATTCCGACGCCAATTACCCCAATATTGATCTGCGGTCCATCATGACTGCCCAGCACGCTTCCCAGGGCACGCGAACCGGCGCCGGCAGATAATCCGATCCCGGCAGTGGCCAATGTTGACTTTCTGATAAAATCACGCCTGTCTGTCTTCATATGTTTCAGTTTAGCGGTGTATAATATGAACAAGGTCGATGGCATTCCAGAACCCTCTTGCTACCTGGGGAGCTGATGAAGCCTTGCATTCACAAAGGATTCGATATCTCTTGCAATCAATTTATGCATATCATAAATACGATTTCTAATTTGCACAAAGATAATTTAAATCCTTGATTAATACAAGATTTACCACCTGTACTTCAGTCCGGCGGAAAGGCCGATATGAAGAGCCCGGCCCGTATTGCTAAACTGTACCTGCAATAACCACGGGCCCGAGCAGGCCGGAGGGAAGCAAAGGTGCGTTGCTTTTAAAGACAATGTTGGTATTGGTCAGGCGTTTTTCCGGGGGAAGCGCCGCATCGCCGGTCAGACGGTTGGACCAGAGATTGATGACCACGATTTCAAGCTCATTGCGCCCGGATCTGATCACCCCTGCAATATCAATCCGCCAGGGAGCAGTCCATACGATACCCAGGTCTCTGCCGTTCAGTTTTACCCGGCAAATGTTTTTCACAATACCCAGGTCCAGGAATAAGCATTTCGTTCGATCAGGCTTCCCACTCAGATCGAAGCTGGTGATATATTCTGCCTTTCCCGAATAGTATCGGATCCGATCGTCAGGGTGGGCCGACCAGTCCTGCAGCCTGTCAAAACGGGCCTCTTCCGGGCCACCCCAGGCGGTATCGAATTTTACGGTCCAGGGTCCTGCGATTTCCTGCAGCGGCTTTAAGCGGGATGGATCCTGCCAAAGCCAGGCCTGATGACCAGCTAAGGTTTTATCAGTTTTTCGGGGAAAAATCACAAATACTGACTGAAAAACATCAAAATGAAGCGGAATGCTGATCCGGCCATCCACCTCGTTGAATGACGGGTAGCCAATCTTCCCGCTTACCGCATCCCAGATTTCGGGCCGCCGCTCGTTGACCCGGAACAAACAGGTCGTTTTTACCTGTTGCTTTTTGCGGTTAATTACAAAATAGATCTCCGCTTCGGGAGTGCTGCGGTGGATAAAATCGATCCAGGCATCGTCACCGCTGTATTCAAAGTCGGGCATCACCTGATCCTGCCACAGAACGTCACGAACGGCCTTGCCGTTATAAACCCACCCCTTGCCAAATCGATTCATCATCTCCTGCTGCCCATCGGCTGATCCCCAGACTTCTCCGGCAATCCGTTCAATCTCCCGATCACATTCGGGATAGTTCTTCAGCCCGGAATCGGCCAGCGGCCCTGGGCCAACCACCGTAGCTCCCTCTTTTACCAGTTCCCTGACCTTCTTTACTACCGGCAAAGGCATCCGGCTTAATTGCGGAAGTACCAGTACCCGATAGCTCATACCGTCGGGCAGCACAAGCAGCTTATCTCTTGCAGACAGCCGTGTCAGCAACACTTCCTCGTTACAGACATCGTAGTCGTAGCCTTTCCCCAGTTCAGGCCTCACCTGCTTTTGTTCGACCAGATTGGGGGCGGCATCACCGTTATAAAAAAGCACATCGGCCACGAACGTCCCTGAACGGAGCAAGTGCTGGCACCGGGCCACGTAGTCAAAGAAAGGACCGGCCATCTCCCACCAGGTCACATTCGGGTTGAAATGGGTGCCTGCGCCATATTCATAACCGGGTTTGCCATCCCGGGGGCGTGTGGCTGTCGAGGTATGGATGGCTATCCGGTTGATGCCTTCACAAAAGGCCCGGTCGAGCGACTGTTTGAGGGAACCGGGATAGTCCATCCAGTGCCGCATGGTTGTAAACGCCTCGGCTGAGGCTGTTTTTTTGCCGTAAAGATGTGCTGCCGATGCGACCATTTTGGTGACTTTATTCTGTCCGAAATCCAGGCGCGAAATCCCATACGACTTGTCGTCGGTCAGTGTTGACTGGTCCTCGTGGTTCGGTCCCAGCCAGAATTCACCCATGGGCATATCGCTGCGACCAAGGTTTTTCAACCCGTCGAGGCAAATCGTTCCCGACCTGCTTGGCCCTGCCGCTTCGTTTTGCACCAACACTCCCTGTCCGTGACACAGTTCAGCAAAGCGTTTGTAATGTTCGTCGGCCATGCAGTCGGCAATGGTTTTCCGGTAGTCGGTCAAAAAACGGTCTGATACCTCCGCACTTTCAATGAGATAACCCCTTAAGACAGGCAGATAAGGTGTGGCATCATAACCCCTGTATTCGCTGAATCTTTCCAGTATTTTCCCGGTCCAGTTGGGGAACCCGTCTTCAAAGCTGTCATCGCAAAAGTATTTTGGCTTCGCACCCACCTTTGCAGCTTCTTCCAGCAATATTTTCCCAAAATTTTCAAACTGGATCTCCACTCCTTTGCGGTCGAACCAGTCAATCGACAGGCCGTCAGCCTCGGGCTGTGCAATCATGAGGCGCGATCCCGTCATGCGGTGCCCCGTACGGATGATCGTCCAGCTTCCCGGGGGAACATCCCATTCCAGGCGGCCGTCAGGCGACATTTTTGAGCTTAGCTCAATCACCTCATTGAGCGGTATAGGCCGGTCGGCCGGATCGTTTTGCCAGGGCTGGCGGGTGGGGTTCATCACGTTGACGGCCAAAGCAAAGTTGCTGGCATCGCGCCGGTTAGACTTCGCATCGAGCACGCCGGCCCGTTCTCCGCTGACGCGGCACGCCTGCCTTTCCGGATTCAAAAAAGCCACCACTGCGGTATCACGGTAATCGAGCTTCTCCAGGGGGAGGTCAATGTAATCCTTGTATCCCGGCGGATTAAACACCTTGTCATAGCCATCGCGATTATCCGGGAGCGGCAATTGACCGGAAAATTTTTGCGGACCCGTTACATCAAACTCCGACTGCAGGTACCACCGGCCTGAATTTTCAGGTTTGATCCAGGGTCCACCCATACACCAGCCTGAGCTTAAATTGATACCCACGGCAATGTTTAACCGTTTGGCCTCCTTCATCGCATGACGATACAGCTCTTTCCACTCGTCCGAGAAAAGTTTCGCACCCTGCGGAAAGGGAACACCTCCCAGTCCGCCGGCCGAATTCACCAGCAACACCTCACCCATTCCCTTAGCCCGAAACTCCTCCAGGTCGCGCGTAATTCCCTCTTTATCAATAAGACCGTTAAACCACCACCAATAACAGGATGATTTCACTTCATCGGACGGAGACATAAATCCATGCAACAGCCGCTGCGGTCCGTTTCCAGGCGCTCCGCCTTTATCACCAAATGTGGTCGCAGGCAAAATTGCCAGGTTGGCCGCTGCAAGCATGCCCGTTTTAATAAAAGATCTCCGGTCCGGCTTCATTGTTCTTCGGTTTGATGATTCTCAGTTCCCGATCTCGGGTCACAGTCCTGTTTGATGGCCTGATGCTTCTGTACTCGGGAAAATAATTGATCCGCCACTAAACTACGGGAAAAAGTTAAATAACGAAAGAAATTAAATACTGTTTTCTTCGTTTAACATTTAAATCATTTCTTTTTTAGCTGTCATGGCTTCAAATTCTAAGCTCATTCGGAGCAGAAAGCTTAAAAATTTACCGCATTTTCAATGTTATCGAATTCCCGGCGGTTCAATACCCCATCGCCGTTGGCATCCCATTCATCAAAAATCCGCCCGGCCAGTTCATCTTCAGTGAGGAACGAATCGCCATCTTCGTCCCAGAACCGGAAATAATCGGGGTCATGAACTGCATCGCGGTATTCCCCGAACGAGATAAAACTATCGCCATCGGCATCGTAAGCATCGAAGTTATTCTCCAGGTAGCCCTGATAGTAAGTTCCGACAGCAGTGTCGAATTCTTTTTCACTCAGTCTGCGATCGTGGTCGGCATCGACCATATCGAAGGCGGCCGTGTAAAGATTGTCGCTGCCGGCGTCCGGTTGCTCCGGATTCCCCTCCCCGTTCCAGTAATTCCGGAAATATTCGGCCGTAAACTCCTCTTTTTGAATAAGACCGTCGCCGTTTCTGTCAAAATAAGTGAATGAAAATTCCTGTGCATCCAAAAGCAGGGTGCCCGACAGACAGGCAATTCCGGTCAGGATTCCTTTTAACCTGTAGCTGAACGTCGTTTCCATGGTGAGCGGGTTTTAACAGGACAATGAAATTCAACTATCGTACCACAGAAGTTTCGCCTCGTAACCCCTGTGTTCAGAAATTAAATATGTGGATTTAGTTCCCTGGATTGAAGCATTTCTCCTCAACAGTTGCTGAGGCAGGCATAAAAAAAGGTGGCCTCAAAAGTCAGTTTATCCACCGGAGAATCGAAGATTTGAATTCAACTTCGGATAGGTATACAAATAAAAAGAGGCTGTCCCAAACTTTTGAGACGGCCTCTTACCAAGGGCAAGCAGGTAAACGTGCCTGAAAAAGCTGCCCCGGTGAAGCACTCAACTTCTCAGTTTCCGGGCAGATTCAGCGTTTCCAGAATGGGTGTGTCGGTAAATGTAATCGCCGTTTGCGGCCTTTCATTGAGCTGTTCGAAAATAACAACTCTGTTCTCTCCTTTCTTCAGCCAGCAGCCGGGCACATACAAGGTTTGCTGCGGACCCACTTTCCAGTAGCGGCCAAGGTTGCAGCCATTCACAAACACAATACCCTTGCCCCAGGCCGACATGTCAAGAAAGGTGTCGGCTGGTTTATCTATATTAAACACCGACTCGTACAGCACCGGAACGCCGTCTTTCACGGTTCCCTTTTTCACTGCGGGCGCCTGGTCCATGGGCATCCTGTACATTTCCCAGTCACCGCTGATCTCAAATTCATTGATAAAAACAGGCGAAATAATTCCCTTTTTATTATGAACGATCTCCGCGCCGTAGTTGATACGTCCCATGTTCTCGACCAGCAATTCGAGCGTACCGTTAAAGGGGATTTCCACATTTATTTCGTAGTTCTTAAAGATGCGGTTCAACTCACCGGCCTTCTTTCCATCGACATACACCACCGCATAGTCACGCAGTCCATCCACCTTCAGGGTTCCCGAAACAGGCTGGGTAAAGCGTTTGCGGTACAGCACATAGCCATGTCCCTGTCCGAGTTGCTCAAAGCTGAGAGGCTGATCGTTCACCACCGGCTTTTGTTTTTTCAGGTTGCTCAGTACATCCATCGTTGCCTGTACCGGCCGGGTTCCATAGGCCGCCACTTCAATCTTCGCGGGAACGGCCGGAAGGGGCGCTGAGGTGTATTCCTGCATCACCTTGCGGATCGCTTCAAACTTTGGAGTTACCCATCCTGCCTCACTGATAGGCGCATCATAATCATAGCTGGTCAGGTCGGGCTGAATATCGAAGTCGTTGTTATAATTGGCGCCCGAGGTAAAGCCGAAATTGGTGCCGCCGTGAACCATGTAAAAATTGAAACTGACGCCGGCATCCAGGTATGCTTTTGTTTGTTTAGCCGTATTTTCGGCGGCAACGCGCACAAAGGGTTCCGCCCAATGGTCCAGCCAACCGGGGTAAAATTCGGCCACCATATAGGGGCCTTTCCCCCCGTTACACTGGTTGACCGCCTTCTTCAGGTTCTCAATATTGTTTTCGCCGTTGGCTGTAGGCAATACGCCCGGAATGGCTCCGCCTTCAAACAACCAGCTCCCGTCGGAGGTGAAGAACGGTTCAGGAAAGCCGGTCTTCTTCAGCAGGTCGTATATCGCCATCTTGTACGTTTTATGTTCTTCAGCCGAAATATCTTTCCGCTGCGCGACGTAAGAACCAAATTCATTTTCAGCCTGGACCATGATGACCGGTCCGCCCTGTCTGGCAAACAATCCGTCTACTTCTTTGTGAAGATGCTGAAGATAAATGGCACATGAATCGAGGAACGCCTTGTTATTGGTCCGCACCACCAGCTCCGGATTATTTTGCAGCCACCAGGGATAACCGCCGAACTCCCATTCCGCACATACGTACGGCCCGGGGCGCAGGATCACGTAAAGACCCTCTTCGGCGGCCGTTTTAATAAAGCCGGCCAGATCTTTGTTGCCTGTTTCAAAGTCCCACTTCCCGGGCTCCGGTTCGTGATAGTTCCAGAACACGTAGGTTGCCACGGTATTCAGACCCATCGCCTTCATCATCTGCAGGCGATGGCGCCAGTAATCTTTCGGGATCCGGGCGAAGTGCATTTCACCCGAATGGATCTTCACGGGTTTGCCGTCCTGCATAAATTCGCCGTCAGCAATGGAAAACCCTTCCGACTGTGCCGACGATCCTGATGGAAGAATAACGCTCAGGACCAGAATGAAAAAAATGATAATTCTATTCATAGTTTCAAAATTAAAGACATATGGCAGGCGGCACTGCTCTCAAAATGATCTTGCTAAAACGGGTATCCTCTGTCGGGGTCCCCGCCTGCTAAAGATCACGTTGTCGCCGGCAGATATCATCGCGTCCGGTCCTGTTTTTACCAGGATCGCGTCTTCTTTGGAAATGATACGCCGGATTCCCGCTTTTTTGGAATAAAAATTAGTACAGGCTGACCGATGAGATGACCGGACAGGCTTTTGAATCGCTGATGGTCACCTTTATTTTACTGCTGTTGACCGGATCGATTTTCAGGATCCGTTTATAACCGATGGTAGTCCCTTCGGCCACCTTGCTCCAGGAATTATCCTTCCAGACCTCCACCGTGAATGATTTCACCCGTTGCCCCAGCTTGATAAATTCCTGAAGCTGCACGAACCGGATGGTCTTTTCTTCACCCAGGTCAATTTCCAGGCTGCCCGTTTTGGTTTCGTCGTTGGTTGTCCAATACGTATTCTGATTGCCATCCACCACCAGTTGCGCAGCAAAGCCGGAAGAATTTCCCCGTACTTCCGAGGCTTTCACATTCGCGCCGAGGGCCAGATCGGTTGCAAAAACGCTGTCGAGGATTGCCTTGTACCCTTCCAGGGAAGCCACGTCGTTTTCGTGGAATTTTCCGCGCCGGTCGGGAGGGATGTTCAGCAGCAGCGTTGACCCATGCCCCACCGAGCTGAGATAAATATCGAAAAGCTGTTCAGGTGTTTTCACCAGCGAATCTTCCGAGGCATGGTAAAACCATCCCGGGCGGATCGAGGTATCGACTTCGCCGGGTACCCATTTACTACCGTCTTCTGAACCGGTATTCAGCAATCCGGTGATACCCGACTTACCTGCATAGAGGGTATCGACCGAGATCGTGTTCCAGTTGGTCTCGCCCATCACACCGCGTTCGTTGCCACACCAGCGCAGATCGGGGCCGGCATCGCTGAAAAAAAGTACCTGGGCTTGCATGCTGCGCACCAGTTCCAGGGTCGTTGGCCAGTCATAATAAGTCTGCCGGTCAATTTCCCTTTTTTCGCGGGCACCGCCGTAGAAGCCGTCGCCGCCGTTGGCCCCGTCAAACCACATTTCAAAGACAGGTCCGTAGTTGGTGAAAAGCTCCTTTAACTGGTTACGGTAATAGTCTATGTACGACGGCTGCCCATAATCGGCCCGGTTACGGTCCCATGGCGAAAGGTACACGCCGAATTTCAACCCATGCTTTTTACAGGCTTCCGAAACTTCTTTGACGATATCGGCTTTTCCTTCCTGCAACGGACTGTTTTTAATGGAATGTTCCGAGTAGGCGGTCGGCCACAGGCTGAAGCCGTCATGATGCTTACAGGTCAGGATGACTCCTTTGAAGCCTGTTTCCTTTAAAACAGAAACCCACTGGTCCACGTCCAGGTCGGTCGGGTTAAAAAGCCCGGGCGACTCGTCGCCATACCCCCATTCCTTATCGGTAAAGGTATTGATAGTAAAATGAATAAAGGCATTCTGTTCCATCTCGTGCCAGCCCATCTGCCGTTCATCGGGAACAGGGCCAACCGCAGCAGGCGGTGCGACTTTGGCCTGATTGCAGGCAGTAAAAAAAAGAGGCAAAACCAGGATCACGATGGAGCTGTAAAACAGGCTCCGGAGCTTCTTCATATTTTCCATGTTCGATCATTTATTTATTGCTGTATCCGCGGCGAAGCAGAGCACTCAAAGTTAAAAAATAATAGTTTGTATTGACAATACAAAGTAGCTTATACGAACGATACACACGATATCGTCAATACAAATCGTCCGGAAAGAAAAATATAGCCTGAGCACATTGCCGTCTCCGCCGGGATCGGACGGCGTAAAGAAAGAAGGGTGTACATCGGCTGAACCGTCGTACACCCTTTGAATCCCAATGCAGCCGGCCTGTGGGCGTGCCGGCCGTCATCACACAGATCCGGGTCTATTCAAGCGCCGGATTAAATGTCCCTCCCCAGTTGGCATTTTGTTCGATCTTGCTGTTGCGGTCGATTGTCTCCTGCCGGATAGGGAAAAAGTAATAGTTCTCGGGCAAAGACGTGACTTTGACACCTGTTAAAGGGATCTGAAGCACACTGTACCTAAAATCAGCTTCAGTGAGCTGATAGGCATCGGCTTTGGTCTTGGCTTCGGCGATACTCATCTCGCTGCCATCGGGATTGATGGCGATGGCTTCCACGCCATGTTTCGTTTTGTTGTCGATGCGGTCGAGCATCCTCAGCCGCCGCAGGTCCCAAAAATATTTGCCTTCGAAACAAAACTCAATGTTCCGCTCAAAAACAATGGCCTCACGGATCTGCTCACGGGTTATGGCTGTGATGCCATAATTTCCCTCTGCCCCGGGTTCGATGCCGGCCCTTTCGCGGATTTCCCTGAGCATCTGCAACGCTTCGGCAGGATGGCCTGTTTCGTTGGCTGCTTCAGCATAGTTGAGCATCACCTCGGCAAAGCGCATGACGATATAATCCAGGTCATACTGCTGAACTTCAGCCTGGGTCAGGGAAAGCTGACTGGCCTTCCGGACGAAAAATCCGCTGTACCGGTCCAGGTTGGTGGAGTTAATACTGGCTTTGGGGTTGACTCCAAAATCATCAAGTTCGTGAGCCACGCCAAGCGCGGTGTACTGGCGGCGGCCACTTTTGCGGGAAACTTCATAGATGCTGCCGTTCCAGACCACCGACTTTTCAAAACGGGGATCCCGGTTTTCCCAGTAACTTTGCAGGAACTCCTCTTCCGTTTTGTGGTAAACGCTCTGAGGGTCATTGTATCCGCGTCCGTCTTTCATGGGGAATTCCTTTACAAACTCCCAGGTAGGGCCTGCGGCGGCCGGTCCGCGGCTTTCCGAGCCGGGACGTACGCCGTTGTCCCAGTTTGCAACTTTATTTGGATAGGTATTGATAACCGAGAACACCACTTCCGGCCCCCGCTCCTGCAGAAAAACCGCATCGTAATCCTCCGCCAGGGCATATCCCTGGTCTTTTAGTGAAGTATAAGCCTGCCGGTTCACCGTATAAGCTTCCTGCCAATACGCATTATTC
Source organism: Mangrovibacterium sp. (assembly GCA_050173895.1). Lineage (GTDB taxonomy): Bacteria > Bacteroidota > Bacteroidia > Bacteroidales > Prolixibacteraceae > JBCFBK01. The sequence goes on from JBFXKJ010000024.1 coordinate 13,912, forward strand.
CACGGGTGGGCGGGATTAAACTGGGGTGATGCTTTGTAAAGCAGCACCTTTGCTTTAAAGGCCAGCGCAAAATTGCCGTCAATCTTTCCGAAATGATCGTCGGTTGGCAGGATATGCTGAGGCAACAACGCAATTGCATCGTCCAGATCCTTGACGATAAGATCAAAGCACTCTGCCGTGGAATTACGGGTAACGAAAAGATCGTCCGTTTCGCGGTTCTGAGGCACCGTGATATAAGGTACGCCGCCATGGTGCTTTACCATGTCGAAATAGGTCCATGCGCGCATGAACAAGGCCTGTGCCGTAATCTGATCCCGGATCTCCTGGCTCAGCGATCCACTGTTCACATCGGCAATCGCCTGGTTAATAAGTCGGATGCGCTCATAATCCCAGCTTTTGTATTCGTTATTGGTAATGCTCACGCGGTTTTCATAAAAATGAATGCCGCTAAGTTGCTGGGTCCGGCTGTCGGCTGCAACATCCCAGTTTCCGAACATGGAATACAGATTGGCCATATAGGCATTGGCCAGCTTTTCATCGTTCCAGACCTGCTCGGCATCATAATCGTGAATATTTTCGATATCGAGCACATCATCACAGGCCGCAAGTCCGCTCAGGATCGTAGCAGTCAGGACAAAATAAATGATATTTTTCAGTTTCATCTCCGTTTCAGATTAGAATTTAACATCAATGCCAAAGGTGAATGACTTCATCAGGGGATAGGAATCATAGACGTCCTGCTCCGGATCGTGAAACTCCTTCATTTCGGAAAAGGTCAGCAGGTTGGTGCCGTTAAAGAAGATGCGGGCGCTGACCAGCTTCAGTTCTTCGACCCATGATTTCGGAAGATTGTAACCCACATTCAGGTTTTTCAGCCGCAGGTAAGCCCCGTTCCGGATCCAGAACGAGCTGGCGCCTGTGCCCGATTCGTACCAGTTTTTCCCGATCACCCTGGGGTATTCAGCGTTCGGATTATCGGGGGTCCATACGTCGCCCGCCCACAACGGATAGTAAGGTCTCACGCTCCCGCCGTGCTGACGCATACCGGGGCCTTCCTTGTTACTGATGATCCGGTCATAGAACCCGACACCCTGAAAATGTGCGTCGACCGAAAAGTTTTTCCAGGCGGCATTGAACCCAAAACCATAATTGAGGCGGGGTGCCCCTTTGTCAGATAGCACCTGGAAGTCGTTCGCGTCGATTTTCCCGTCGGGTCCGGGAGCGTAGCCGTCGCCCCTGATATCCTCAAAATAAAGGCCGCCCAGATAGGGGTCGCGCCCGTACTGTTTCAGTCCCCCGGCCAACAGATCGTCCAACTGCTCCTGCGTACGAACCATCCCCAGCGCTTTCAGGCCAATAATCCGGTCAACCGGCTCGCCGATGGCTGAAGCCCAGGCCTGGTTGCCGCCCGGGGCATAGGCTGCACTTTCATCAAGCTTGTCCCACTGATCACGGGCATAGCCCACGTTGCCGTAAACCGAATAGTTGATCTGCCCGTCAAGCGCCTTGCTCCGCCACATGAGCGAGAGTTCAGCGCCTCGCCACGAACGTTCGGCATAGTTCTCGGGAGCAAGATCCTGCCCGTACGTATCAGGAAGGGTAATCAGGCGGGAACCCAGAATGTCTTCCTCTTTTTTATGGAAATAGTCAACGCTTCCCGATAGCTTATTATCGATCACGCCAAAGTCAAAACCGACGTTCCAGGTGGTCGAGGTGGCCCACGTAAGCCGCGGATTGGGTGTTGCTCCGGGAGCAATCCCCAGGTAAAGGTCGTCGCCGAAAATATAAGGATTGGACGTCTGATAAACCTCGGTATAGGAAAAGGGGATGATCGGGTTGTTAAAAACATCGAGGTCATTACCGGTGGTCCCGTACGAGGCCCTGAGTTTCAGGTTAGCCAGCCAGCCCGAAAAGGATTGCATGAAAGGTTCATTGTTCATGCGCCAGGCAGCCGAGAAAGACGGAAAGAACCCCCAGCGCCTGCCTTTTGGGAAAAGCGTATTTCCATCATACCGAAAGGAAAACTCGGCGATGTATTTTTCATTGTAATTGTAGTTCAGGCGGCCGATCCATGACAGACGCGCACCGATCTCCTCCGATCCGTCGCCGTAACGCCGCAGTGCATCGTTCGAATAAACAAACATCTGGTCGTAATTCGTAAGCGGGTCTTCGCCGCGGGAGTAAGCTTCATATCCCCCGTTTTTGGCATGCTCCCATACGACCATGGCCGAAACACCATGCTTCCCAAAGGTCTGATCATAGTTAAGGAACCAGTTTAACTGCTCGCTCCAGAGCGTGTTGATCGTATAGCTTAAGAACTCCTGGTTCTGGGAAAATGTAAATGTGTTGGTCTTGTTCGGATCGGGTGCTGCCGGAATAAAGCGGTTTCCATCAGGATCGGCAGGAATAAAGACATAGTTTTTTTGGTAAGTCAGGTATTTCTTCCGCATGAAATCGGACCCGATATAAGTGCCTGACAATTTCGTGGAAAGTCCGGGAATGAATTGTCCCAGATCAATGTCGAGCGAAAGGGTCGAACTCAGTTCCCGCTCGCGGGTCTTGATATAGCGGTCGCCGATCACCTGATCGATCACGTTCCAGGCCTGCCAGCTTCCCATCGGCGTTTGCACCGGATAGTCGGTTACGCGGTTAGCCGGCGTGCCGTCTTCTTCCAGATAGAAAGGATAGGTCTTTGGCCAGTTGAAGGTACAGCGGTACAGGTCGGCCAGGGTAAACTCATCATCATCGGAAAAAGGCCAGTAAAAACGGTCATGATTCTGCTGATTGGCCCACATGTTCAGGTTGAGGGTGATCCGGTCGGTTACTTTTGCCGAGACATTCGACCGCAGATTGAATTTGTTATGTTCCAGGTTTTTGTAAGAGCCTTCTTCACCCAGATAGCTGGCCAGCGCGTAATAGGTGATCTTGTCGCTTCCGCCGGAAACGCTCAGCGAATGTTTTTGATTCCAGGGATCCTGCCAGATGTAATCGTTCACGTTGTAATTTTTATCCCTGAAATAGTCGAATTCCACATCGCCGTTAGGCAGCGCGCTGCCCTGGTATTCGGCCACCCGGTTCTGGTAAATCAGCTCATCGATGGCCGTTGTCTTGTCGGAGAGCAACTGTTGGGTAGGCGATGAGATTGTATAGGAAGCCTGATAATTCAGCACAGGCTTCTGTTTTTCACCCTTTCGGGTGGTAACCAGCACGACACCGTTGCCTGCCCGCGACCCATAAATGGAAGCGGTGGCGGCATCCTTCAGAAAGCTCAGCTGATCGACTTCGTTGGCTTCGAGCGCATCGAATGCACTCTTGTCGCGCACCACCCCGTCGATCACATAAAGAGGCTCGCCAAAACCTCCCCTGATCCTCACCTTTGAAGAAGCGCCGGCAAATCCCGAGTTGCCGGTCACATTCACACCCGGCGCACGTCCGGCAAGGGTATTCGAAAGATTCGGCGTTGAGATAGACCTTAATTCATCGGGCTCAACGGCGGTGATCGCCCCGGTCAGGTTCACCTTCTTCTGTATGCCGTATCCCACGGCAACGACCTCATCCAGACCGATGGTTTCATCCTCCAGCGAAATCACGATCTCCGACCGGCCGTCTACCGGGACCTCTCTGCTTCGCATACCCACGAAGGAGAACACCAGCACACCATCGGGCGGAACATCCGTCAGGGAATAATTACCTTCAGCGTCGGTTACAGTCCCGTTTGTTGTTCCCTTTATCATTATGCTCGCGCCGGGGATAGGTTCCGACTGCGTGTTGGTCACTTTTCCCTTTATCCCGCGGTTCTGCTGGCTGGCTGAAGGGTGGCGAAAGCTTGTATCATCGGCTGTGATCACCACGTTATTACCGATGTACCGGTAAGAATAACCTTCTCCCAGCAAAATGTCCAGCACCTCTTCAACGGGACTGTTTTCAAAGCTGACCGTGTATTTTTTGGTCAGATCCAGCTGATCGTTTTTAAAGAAGAATCCAACCTGGCTGGTTTCTTCAATCTGCCTGAAGATCTCGATCAGCGTCGATCCGTTCACTTTCAGGTTCACCCGGGCAGTCTGGCTGTATGCATCGGCCGCCATGGAAACCACTGAAATCGTCAGCAAACAAATTGTCAACTTCATCATAAGCAAAATTTTAAGGGACCCCGGCCCGGGGGGATAGGGTCCAAAGCGAAAATTTTTCATAGCTTTGTGTGTGTTAAGTTCAACATGAAACTGTTTATCAGACAGTTTTTAATTCACATGAAGTGCACCCTGGCCGGTGCACTTTTTTATTTACTCAGTTCAATGATCTGCTTTCCGTCGGCTGTTTCACGGATCTGATAGTGAATGCCGGTTGTAAGCCGGAACATATCCATCATTTGCCTGACAGTCGTGGTCCGCCTGATCACGCTTGTGTATTTTCCTTCTTTCAGCTCCGGATCGCGGACGCTGACCGTCACACCGTACCATTTTTCAATTTCCCGGCATATTTCATCCAGTGGTTTGCCGATAAAGACAAACTTATTTTGAGTCCAGCCTGTCACCAGTTCCGGATCGAGCTGTTCCACTGCAAATGACCTGTTATCGGGGCTGTAACGAAAGGTTTCGTTCCTGTCAAGCGTACGGATCAGCTCTCCCTGATCGTCGAGCACGCTGATCTTCCCCTCCAGCAAGGTTGCACGGAAAAATTCTTCGCCGGGGTAGGCCGAGATGTTGAAGATCGTGCCCAGGTCCTGCACCTGGATGGTGCCCAGATCGACCACGAATGTTCTGCTCTCATTATGTGTGACCTCAAAATAAGCCTCGCCCCTGAGGCGGACGGTCACCTCGTTTTTTCCTTCCGCCAGATCGATCACCGAACCGGAATTGAGCCAGATCCGGGAACCATCCTCCAGCACCAGGCTGGAGATACTTCCCTGCTCGGAACTGAACCGGCGATGGCTTATCTGCGCCGGACCCGACAAAAGCGCATAAAGAGCGCCGCCGGCGACCATGGCGCATATCACTGCCGCAGCATAACTCAGGAGGCGCAGCAACCGTACCGGGTGGTTCTTCTGCCGCCCCACTGCCTGCCAAAAATCCTCAAACATCTGCCGGGCACGGGAGGCATCCACCCGGGTGTGGCGGATCAGGTTCAGATCCCAAAGTCTTCTGAGACGAACAAATTCCGCCTGCTCTGCAGGATCATCTTTCAGCTTCGCATAGAAGCTCTCTTTCTCCTCCCGCGAAGCTGTTCCGTTCAAAATCCGGTGAATAATCTGGTCGTTCATTTGATGTCTTTGTTTTTAAAACACGAAATGAAGACTTCACCCTAAAAAAATCTGAAAAAAATTTACGGAAGAAGAAAAAGAATGTTCAGGTAGTCTTTCAATTCCAGTCGCAGAATTCTGAGTGCCTTTGTCATCCGGGCCTCGACCGCTTTCTCCCCGATTTGAAGCTGCCCGGCGATTTCGCTGTATTTCATTTCCCCGAAACGGCTCATCATAAACACGGTCCTCACTTTCTCGGGAAGGTTCTCGATCGCCTGGTCCACCCGCAGTTTCAGCTCTTCGTATTCCATTATGTCTCCGCCCAACAGTTGCAGGGAACGGATGGCATAGTCATATTCCTCACTTTTGACCTGATCGAGATGTTTCCAGATGACCTTCTGATCGCGGAGATAATTCAGACAAAGGTTTCTGGTAACCGTATAGAGAAAATTGCGGACGTTCGTCTGTGGTTCCAGCTTTCCCCGAATTTCCCAGAGCTTTATAAAGGCCTCCTGCACCATGCCTTCGGCGATTGTCCGCTCCTGCACATATTGGTAACCGAGGGCGTACAGCATCCCGAAAAGTCCGGTGTAGACTTTTTCGAATTCTGCCTTGTCTCCTTTTCTTAATAATTCGATCTGACAGACCATAAGTAACGCGGTTTAACAAAATAGATTTACAATTATGCCTACGCTTACAGGAACACCTTCCGGCGACGCCGGAAGTTCTCCGGTGCAGAATGATGCTCCAATGTACAACAAAAACCCGTGCATTTCATTCCTTAACAATATTTTGACCGAAACGTCATGCTGTGGTAACATATTGCGCGGAGTTGCTGTTCTCCTGTGTATAAGGCAGAAGTTATGCATTCGCAGGAAGCAATGCGCACCTTCCTCTGATATGCAGAAAAAGGCTGCCCTTCTGAGAAGACAGCCTCTTTCTGCATATGGCCCGCATCAGGCCCTTACGTATTAATCGGCGGGAGTGACTTTCCCTTTCAACTGGAAGCGGCCGGTGACGGTGGTCGTGGTGGCGGCATCGGTACGGCCCGCAAAGCCCGGTTGTTCTCCTCCCACCGAGACGGTGAACCATCCCGGCTCGATCACCCGTTGATCTTTTTTGTTGATCAGAGACAATTGCCGCGGCGTGAGCGTGAATTCGACGGTTTTGCTTTCTCCGGCTTTCAGGCTGATCCGTTCAAAGCCTTCCAACTGACGAATGGGCCGGGGCGTGGATGCCTTTTCATCGGTGACATAGAGCTGAACAACTTCGTCGCCATCGCGCTCACCTGTATTTGTCACCTCAACCGTGACCCTGACCGGCTCGTTTACATTTGCTGTTTCGGGAATCTCCAGCTTATCATAGCTAAAGGTGGTGTAACTGAGTCCATATCCGAACGGATAAAGCGGTTCCTGCCTGAAATAACGGTAGGTGCGCCCTTCCATACCGTAATCTTCGAAAGCAGGGAGTTGGCCGACCGATTTGTAGTAGGTGACCGGAAGCCGGCCTGCGGGATTATAGTCGCCAAACAGCACGTCGGCCACGGCGTTTCCTCCCTGTTGTCCGGGGTAGCCCGCTGTCAGGATCGCCGGAATATTTTCGGCAGCACGGTTAATCGAAAGCGCACTGCCATTGATCAGTACCAGCACAACCGGCTTGCCGGTTTTATACATGGCGTCCATCAGTTCTTCCTGTACTTTTGGCAGGTTCAGGTGCGTGCGGTCACCACCTTTGAAGCCATCGATTTCGATTTTCATTTCTTCACCTTCCAGCCGTTCGTTCAATCCAAGGACAAGCACAACGGCATCGGCCTTCTGAGCTGTTTTGACTGCCTTTTCAAGCATATTCTCCTCCGGAACCGCCCATAGCAGACGGGCCGTCGCATCACCGTAATAGTTTTTATACTCCGCCTCGATCTGATAGCGTTTACCGGCTTCCAGCTTCACTTTGAGAGGTTCGAGGCTGGCATGGTGTTCATGATTTCCTCCGGCCACATCCTTCCCTTTGTAGGTGATCTTCAGAAAAGGCTTTCCCCAGCCGCTGATCTGATATTCTCCGGTTTTTGGGGCCTTGAGATAGCCGGTCCAGCGAATACTGTAATCGTCGGTTTTCAGTCGGGGATCAGGTGTATCGATGTCCCAGACAAAATCGATGTTATCATCGGTCTGCGTAAACAAAGGCTCTCCCTGCAGGTCCCTGTTATCAAAATACTCGCCTCGTATACCTTGTTGTCCTTGCGGCGTTTCTAGGTAAATTGAAGGGATGGGCCTGAAAGCAGGAATCCCGCCGGCCAATTCGGATCCCTGCGCAAAAAGTACCTTCGTTTGCGGTTCCACTTTATTTTTTATACCGGTCAGCACTGTAACCGGATCGACAGGGATACCGTTGTAATTTCCCCAGAGCGACTGTACTTCGTCGGCATTGGGGCCGATCACGGCAATGGTTTTCAATGATTTTGACAAAGGAAGTGTCTTATTTTCATTCTTCAGCAAAACAATGCTTTCACGGGCAGCCTGCCGGGCCAGCTTGTCATGAGCCGGACTGTTATTTACCGAATAGGGGATTTGCGCATATTGCACCTTCTCCAGGGGATCAAACATGCCGAGCTTAAAACGCGCCATAAACAGGCGTCTAACCGCTGTGTCGATCTCCTTTGCCGAGATCAGCGCTTTTTCAACTGCCCCGTGCAAGGCTTTATAAGTGCTCCCGCAGTTCAGATCACATCCTTCTTTGACGGCCAGCGCCGCTGCCGATGCTGCATCGGGGACTACTTTATGGTATTTCCAGATATCAGCTATGGCACCGCAATCGGATACCACATATCCGTTAAAACCCCATTCATCACGGAGAATGTTAAACAAGATGGGACTGGCGCAGCAGGCTTCGCCCCGGAAACGGTTATAAGCACCCATCACCGAGTAAACACCGCCGTCAACAACCAGCGTGCGGAAAGCCGGCAAATAGGTTTCCCTCAGATCGCGTTCGCTCACGTCCACATCAAATCCATGGCGAAGCGGCTCAGGACCGGAATGCACGGCATAATGCTTGGCCGTGGCAACCACTTTCAGGTAATCAGGGTCATCTCCCTGCAGGCCCATGACGAACTCCTTGCCCATTTCTCCGGTCAGATATGGATCTTCACCGTAGGTTTCATGTCCCCGCCCCCAGCGCGGATCGCGGAAAATATTGATATTGGGCGACCAAAATGTCAGCCCCTGATAGATGCCACGCTCACCCCGCCTGACGAATTCGTGATGTTTGGCACGGGCTTCATCCGAAATTGCCGAAGCCACCTCATAAATCAGACCTTTGTTCCAGGATGCCGCAATGGAGATCGATTGCGGAAACACCGTCGCATAGCCGGCACGTGCCACACCATGCAGACATTCATTCCACCAGTTGTACTTCGGAATGCCGAGCCTGTCAATGGCCGGCGACTGATACAAAAGCTGGTCGATTTTCTCGCCAATGGTCAGTTGTGAAACCAAATTGTCCACCCGTTTTTCCATCGAAAGCGATGGATCCTGAAAAGGATACTGATATTGAGCCGCAGCCGGAAAATTAAGGCCGCATAAAAACAGGAATACACAAAGCAGGTTTTTCATATATCACGAATTTTGTCTGTTCTGTTCTGGTACGCAAAGTTAAAAAAAAAGAGATCATCACCAAGAGCCGGTATTGAAGTGATCAGAATCATATTTTTTCTAGCTTTGCAGGAAGCAAGGTGATCCTGAATGATTGTAGACGAGAAATATCTTTTCGGGCGTATTCGCGTCGGCGACGAAGCTGCATTCAAGGTGATTTACAACAGGTATATCCAACGGTTGTACTACTTCATCCATGAATATCTTCCTTTTGATGATCTGGTAGAAAATGTCATCCAGGAGACCATGATGGTTTTATGGGAAAAACGCTCGCAGCTTGCAGCCGATACGAACCTGGGCGCTTATCTTTTTACCGTCGCAAAAAACAATTGCCTGTACAAGATCCGCGACCGCCGATACAAACAAAAACTGTTTCAATCGGGCGAGCTGAGCGACGCGGAAATCAACCTGAACATCAGTGCCATTGAAACACTTGACACCTCTCATCTCATTTTCTCCGAAATCGAGGAAATTATCGACGCCACGCTGGAGCAACTTCCGCCACAATGCCGGACGGTATTCCGGCTGAGCAGGTTTGAAGCGCGCAAAAACAAAGAGATTGCCGAAGAGCTCGGTATTTCGGAAAAAACAGTTGAAGGCCACATTACCAAGGCCCTGAAGGTATTACGCGACTCGCTGAAGGACTACCTTCCGGTCGTGGCTTTCCTGTTCCACTAAACACCGGCAAACCGCTCCACCCTGCAGCACGCAAAATTTCTTTTAAAATATTTCAGATTCAGGCAAGGGTATGACCCCCTTCGTGCTTTATTTAAATGAATCGGCATTTATGAAAAACATCGGAGACATACTGGAAATGGTAACGGGCAGCCTGAAAGGTGAAGCAAAAAAGGAAACACTTGCCGAACTGGAACAGGATCAGCCTGCAAAAAAAGAATTCACAAAAATCAAAAACGCCTGGGCACTGTCGGCAACCACCAGGGAAATGCCGGATTACCAGGTCGAAAAGCTGTACATTGATTTTCAAAAGAAACTGAAGCAGAAAAGAAAAACGATCAGCTTGCTGCCGTCATTTCTGAAATATGCCGCAGTTTTTGCCTTTGCCGTCGGTATTTTTTCGCTTTATGATTCGATCAGATCAGACAAAATCAATCCTTCAGCAGCGCCCGGCATCAACACGGTCATTGCCGATAACGGGCATATTTCAAAGGTCATTCTCCCCGACAATTCAGTTGTCTGGCTGAATTCAGGCACACAAATCACTTACCGGAACGACTTTGCGGTCAGCAACAGGGAGATCAGGCTGACAGGACAGGCATTCTTCAACGTAACAAAAAATGAAAAAATCCCGCTAAACGTATACTGCGGCAATCTTCAGGTAAATGTGCGGGGAACGCAATTTGACGTCAGCGCCTATCCGGAAGACAAGTCCATACGTGTATTCCTTGAAACCGGCAAGGTAGAAATCCTGCATCCGACGGCGCTGTCATCACCTTACCGCCTGAATCCCGGCGAAATGGCCGAATTTAATAAACAATCGGGCAATCTGTCCAGGAGCAAGCCCGATCCCGGAAAATTCGTTTCATGGAAAGAAGGGATACTGGTATTCCGGGATGATCCAATGGAAGAAGTCATTCCAAAGCTTCAACGGTATTACAACATTGATATTGAAGTGAACAGTCCTTCCATCTACCAGTCCGTATTTACGGCAACCCTTAAAGGAGAAACGCTGGAAGAAGTGTTCAAATCAATCAGTTTTGCCTGTTCGGTACGCGCTCAAATCATAAAAGGAGCCGACTTAAATACAAGAACCAGGGTCATCTTATCAAAATGACCGCAAGTCTTTCAGATAGGAAAAGAAAAAAAGTTGAATCACTAAAACCGCGATGCGTATGGCTGAAGTAATATGATCTTATAAAAAAAGGGATGCTGGAAACATCCCTTCATTTCGCTGCCTGATCACTGGTCATGACAGGCAAAACAGTCTGAATAAAAATTCAAATCTGAAACAAATTTATGAAAAAAAATCATCATTCAATGATTCCGGATCTTTATGGATTCTGGAGATCAAAATTTTGCAGGATTATGAGAACAACCCTTTTTGTGTTACTGGTAACCATCTCTCAGGTATTCGCTTCAAGCATCTACTCACAGAACGCGCGAATGAGCCTGGACATGAAAAATGTCACCATCCGAAACGTTTTGCAACGAATTGAAGATCAGTCGGAATTTTATTTCATGTATGATGCGACGAAGGTCGATGTATCTCAGAAAGTTGATATATCAGGAGAAAATCTTCTGATCACCGACATCCTCGACAAGGTATTTCTTGGAACAGGCATCACGTATGCGGTCAATAACAGACAAATTGCGCTGAACAGCATGCGGTCCCGCTTTTTGACATCGCAGGCCAGTATTACGGTAAAAGGGAAAGTGACCGATACATCGGGCTTTGCACTCCCGGGTGTGGCGGTGGTAATCAAGGGGTCCACGCAGGGAACCATTACCGACACCGACGGAAATTACTCAATGGCGAATGTACCCGGAGACGCGGTGCTGGTTTTCTCTTTTGTGGGCATGAAAGCGCAGGAGATCCCGGTTGATGCGCGAACGGATATCCGCGTGGTGATGGAAGAAGAAACCTTTGGCGTGGGCGAAGTGGTGGTAACGGCCCTGGGTATCCGGCGCGATGTCAAAGCGCTCGGCTATGCTTCGCAGAAAGTTTCGGGCGAAAGTTTATCGACCGTGAAAGGGATCGACATGGGAACATCGCTGACCGGCAAAGTGGCAGGTCTGTTGGTAAAAAACAGTACGGAGTTCACCGAAGAACCGGTCGTCCAGATCCGTGGAGAGGAGCCGCTGTTGGTTTTGGACGGTGTGCCCTATGGCAACATGCGTTTGCGGGACATACCCTCGGATGATATCGAGAGCATTAACGTCCTGAAAGGCGCTACGGCGTCGGCTCTGTACGGATCGCGCGGCGGAAGCGGCGCCATTATGGTGACCACCAAAAAAGGAAGCGGTAAAAAAGGGCTGTCTGTTTCGGTTAACTCCGGAACCATGCTCACGGCCGGCTTTCTGGCTATTCCAGAAATGCAGTCCACTTACGGCCGCATGGTGAATACGGGAACCAACACCTATGTGCGTTCGGGAGACGGCTCATGGGGACCTCCGCTCGAAGGGCAGGAAGTGATCCAGTGGGATCCGGTTTCCAAGACTATGAAGCCAATGCCGTATCTGCCCATCGGAAAGAATAACTTTGAAAATTTCCTGAATCAGGGTTATATTTTGAACAACAACGTCAGTATCGTTCAGCAGGGCGAAACGGGCAGCCTGCGTGCATCAGCCACCTGGGTCAAAAACAAGGGGCAATACCCCAATTCCATGTTCGACAAAATCACTTACAGTTTGGGGGGAGACATGACTTTCAAAAAATTCACCCTGTCGTCGACCATGTCATTCAACAAACAGATTTCGCCCAATACCGGTTTTAGCGGCTATACCGGTTATGATCCGATGTACAACATCCTGGTCTGGTCGGCTCCCGATTACGATATCAGGCAATACAAAGACTACTGGCTTGTAAAGAATGAGGTACAGAACAGCAGTTACACCTCAACCAATAATAACCCGTATTTTGACCGTTATGAACGGACGCACAGCCTGGATCGCGATATCTTTAACGGATCCTTGTCGCTCACATACGAAATCATGCCCTGGCTGAAGGCGACAGTCCGAACCGGATTCGACACATACAGCGACCGGCAGGAAGTGCAGGTTTCGATGGGCTCGTTCCAGGGAGGAGGCAGCGCCACGGTCATCAAAGGCGGAACCCAGGTTTGGGGTGAATCAAAAAAAGGATCGTTCAACGTGGGCCTTGGCCGGGGCTACAGTGTCAACAATGATGCGTTGATTTTTGCCAATAAATCATTTGGCGATTATACACTTGACGGTTTTGTGGGAGGAACCATCTATTATACACAGGACGAAGGAATTGAAGCCAGGACCCAGGGTGGTCTGACGATTCCCGGCTTTTATTCACTGAATGCCTCAGTCAACCCGGCGAAAGTAAGTTCCAGCATAAAGAAAAGGCAGGTGAACAGTGTGTACGGACGATTGTCGGTATCGTGGAAAGATCTGGTCTTTGTAGAAGGGACGTTCCGGAACGACTGGAGTTCGACCTTATCCGAATCGACCCGCTCATACTTCTACCCGTCCATCGCAGCGAGCTTCATCGCCTCCGAATTGCTGCCCGAACTGGACTGGCTGTCACTGTGGAAGATTCGGGGCTCCTGGACAACCGCAAAGGAACCTGCCGGGATCTATGATATCAATCAGGTTTATACCATCACCCCCAGTGCGTGGGGAAATCTAAGTATGGCTACCAACCCGACTACCATACGCGGTACGGATGTGCATGCCCAGGCTTCTTCAACCTTCGAGATCGGAACAGCCGTCAACGTATTCAAAAACAGGGCCTCGCTGGATGTATCGTACTATCAGAAGCGGATGTATGACTTTTTGAAAATGGCATCGATCAGCCCGGCCTCCGGGTATACCTCCAAATATCTTAACATCGATGAGGAAATTACCCGAAAGGGGCTTGAACTGACCGCCAATGTCACACCGGTTAAAACACACAACTGGCAGTGGGATGTTTCAATCAACTGGTCCAAATATGCCCGCTATTACACGAAGATGGATTCTGTTTTCTCCACCGACAAGCCGTGGGTAAAGAAAAACGCCCGCGTCGACCATTATATTTTGCGCGATTACCAGCGGGATCCGCAGGGGAATATCATCCATAACAACGGTCAGCCGCTGTATTCGCCTTATGACTCAAAATTCGGCTACTCCGATCCGGACTGGATCTGGGGGTTGAACTCAACGGTCAGGTATAAGAGGCTTCAGTTCAGTGTTTCGGTCGATGGACGCGTAGGCGGCATTGCGCAAACAACGACCGAAATGTATATGTGGCGGGCAGGCTCCCATCCCAAATCGGTGGTACCGGAACGCTACCTGGATGCGACCCAGCCCGGAACAAAGAACTACGTGGGCAAGGGCGTGAAGGTGGTTTCAGGGACGGTCGCCTACGATACCTACGGAAACATCACCTCCGACACCCGTGTGTTTGCTGAAAACGATGTCGCTGTGACCTACAAAACATACCTTGAAAATTTACATAAAGGTACGGCCTGGGGCGGGTCTCCTTCACCCGTCGATGCGTATGATGCCACTTTCTTCAAGATCAGGGAAATGGCGCTTACCTTTGATTTACCTCAAAGCATCTATCATAAGTTCTATGCCAAAGGCGCTTCCATCTCTGCGATTGCACAGAACGTGTACCTGTGGGCAAAGGATTTTAAATATTCTGACCCCGATGGCGGCTCGGAAAACTTTAGCGACCCGTCGCAACGGTATGTCGGCCTTAACCTGAAAATTAATTTCTGACGCTATGAAGGATTTTATAAAACTTGACGCTATGAGAAATACAAAACGAAATAACAGATATACCTTGTTATGCGGCGCGCTGATCGCTTCGCTGCTCTTCAGTTGCAGTGAATTTGATGAGATCAATACCAATCCCGATACGACTACGGAGGTCAGCGCTTCGATGCTTTGCACCAACGTCGTGCTCAGTACCGCACGTTTTGGCGGGCGCGATGCCAAAGTGATGATCGCGGAAAACGCGCTGCCCAAATATGTGGGGTACGCGAACGAAGGCCAGCTGAATGAACAATACAACAAAATTTCCACCGGAAGCTTCGGCGGAATGACAGTTCTCCCGAATATTGAAGACATGGTGAAATATGCCGAAGGAAGTACCATGGAAAGTTCCTATAAGGGCGTGGCAAAATTTGCCAGGGCCTTCCTGTTCTTCAACCTGACCATGGAAATGGGCGATGTTCCTTACAGCGAGACCAATCAGGGACCGGAAGGACTTTATACGCCAAAGTATGATCCACAGGAAACGATTTTCAAAGGGATTCTGGATGAACTGAAGGAAGCGGATCAGTTTTTCGCGTCGGGCGTCACGTTCACCGGCGATCCCACTCCCTATAACGGTGACCCCGTAAAATGGCGCAAAGCAACCAATGCACTGGCACTCCGGGTCCTGATGACACTGAGTAAAAAGGAATCGGTCGCTTCCCTGAATATCAAGTCGCGCTTTGCCGAAATCGTTGCGGCCGGAAATCTGATGGACAAGACCTCCGATTTCTTCGGTCTGAACTATACGTCACTGAATAAACACCCGCTGTCGGGCACCAACGACCTGTTCACCAGCCGGACCATTATCAGTTCGCTGTTACTTGATCAGTTAAAGCTTTTAAATGACCGCCGTATGTTCTATTATTCGGAGCCGGCCGCTGCTGAGATCGCAGCCGGTAAAACAGAGTCCGATCCGGAAGCCTATGTAGGCGTGGATGTCTCCATGGATTATGCCGCGATGAACGCCGGTCACAGCGCAAACCAGTATTCTTTGCTGAATAAAAGGTATTTAACTGAAGACGCCTGTGAACCACGTATGGTGATCAGCTATGCCGAGCAGCAACTTATTTTGGCCGAAGCCCGCATTAAAGGATGGATTACAACCGGAACCGCACAGGCTTATTACGAAAGCGGAGTGAAATCGGCTCTGGGGGCGGTAATGGCCAC